>NZ_CP021416.1:319615-639230 GCF_002162315.1 Sulfurospirillum diekertiae
GGAAGCGAAGCATTTTTTATTACCGATGCGCGCTACACAACCGAAGCTTCTGAAATCATTTACACTGCAACCGTTTTGGAAGGCGACAGACGCGATCTTTTAAAAACAGCGCGTTTGTTGATTCGTAAAAGTGGCATTAAAACACTCTGCTACAATCCTGCTGAATGGAATGTGGAAGTGTTTGCACGTTTGAATGAAAAACTGAATATTACGTTTCAAAAAAAGCCCAATTTTTCGCAACAAAAACGCATTATTAAAAGCGAGCGCGAGCTTGATATTTTAAAAAGTGCAGCACGTTTTGGGCAAGAGGCGTTTACACGTTTTGGAGAATTTTTAAACCATCACGGTGAAGGTATGGATGAAAAACGTGCCTTCTTTGAAGCCGAAGCGATTTTAAAACGCCACGGTGAATTGGGGCTTAGTTTTGAGCCGATTATTGCGCTTGGAGCGAATGCTGCTAAACCGCACGCACTGCCTACATGTAAAACGCTTCAACGTGGCGAACTCGTTCTTTTGGATGCGGGGGTGAAGTATCAGCGTTACTGTTCGGATCGTACGCGAACGAGCTTTTTTGATGAAGGATTTAACTTTGAAAAAGAGCAGCATTTTAACGAGACCTTGAAACAGAAAGTTTATGATACAGTGTTGTGTGCTCAAGAAGCTGCCCTTAAAGCCGTGAAAATTGGCGTCAAAGCTAAAGAGATCGACAAAGCGGCACGCGATGTCATTGACAAAGCAGGATTTGGAGCGTATTTCATTCATTCCACTGGGCATGGCGTCGGTCTGGATATTCACGAATTGCCTGTGATTAGTGCGCGTTCTGAAACGATTATTGAAGAAAATATGGTTTTTACCATAGAGCCAGGTATTTACTTACCAGAGCAATTTGGCGTGAGAATTGAAGATACGATTATCGCGCGAGATAACGGTGCTGAGGTTATGGGGTGAAGTTAGAACGCATTCGATTTTTCCCTACATGTAAAAAAGCCAGACCCTCTTTTTTACACCGCGCAGTGATTGGACTAGGTGGCAATCAAGGCGATGTCAAAAAACGTTTTGTGAAACTGTATCGCCTGTTTTTAAATGACCCACGTTTTTTTATTCAAGAGAGTTCCATGGTGCTTCAAAATCCACCGTTTGGCTACCTTGATCAGCCTGATTTTTACAATGCGGTTATTGTATTGCAAACATCTCTAAGTGCAAAAGCATTGCTTAAAGTGCTTTTACATGTAGAGCATATTTATGGACGCATCAGACTCTTTAAAAATGGACCAAGAACGCTGGATTTGGATATAATATTTTTCGATAATCAAACGATCCATCAACCTAACTTAATCGTTCCCCACCCTAAATGGTCGGAGCGTGCATCGGTTATCGTTCCACTCTTTACGCTAAAAAGTTTTAAAGGATAGAGGTGAAATTTCATACGTTTAGTGGTGAAACACCAGCAGAAGCACTTAAACAGGCTCAACAAGACTGCGGTGAAAATGCGCTTGTGATAAGCACCAAACAGATTCGCAAAAAGACGATTAGCACTTCCGCACTCTATGAAGTGGTTGTTGCCATTGAAGACGATCAACCAACTCCTGCCCCCAGAAAACCAGAACCAAAAGTTGAGAACAAATATAAAAGTGGCGAAGATGTCCTCTTTAGCCTCTCTGAAGCGGCAAAACAAATTTCTCAAATTGCACAAGCTACAGGAGATATGACTGGCTCGAACGCTTCAAGAGAAGCAGAGCGAGCTCAAAACAGTGAAGGTATTGGCGAAATTAAATGTGAAATCAATAAACTTGCCGATAAAATTAAACTGATCCAAGAGATGTTTTGGGAAGAACGCGCACCGCATCGCAATCATTTAGCGATTCCTTCAGAATTTTCAGAGATCTATAAACTCGCAAAAACCAGTGGTATGGGCGAAGATCACTTAGAAAATATTATGAACCTCACACTTGAACATATGCCAGTGCGAATGAAAAATAGTTCAGAGACGATTAAACGCTATTTTCAAGTGTTGCTTCGTAAACTTATTCCAGTACGGATGGAAGCTGAACTTCCTAAAGGGAATAAGCGCGTGATGATGTTTGTGGGGCCCACTGGTGTGGGCAAAACAACGACGATTGCCAAACTTGCGGCACGTTACTCATATATTCAGGAAAAGCGTTCCAAAGTGGGCATTATCACCCTTGATACGTATAGAATTGGAGCAGTTGAGCAACTCTTTCAATATGCTAAGATGATGCGTTTGCCCATCGAAGATGTAGTTGATCCGAGTGACTTTAACAACGCACTTTCATCGCTCAGCCATTGTGATGTGATTTTGATTGATACCGTAGGAAGTTCACAGTACGATAAAGATAAACTGGTGAAGCTTAATAAGTTTCTGCAAAGCTCCCAATTACAGATTGATGTTAACTTAGTGCTCTCCGCAGGTAGTAAGCTTGAGGATCTTAAAGAGATCTACAAAAACTTCTCTTTTTTAGATATTGATACCCTTATTTTTACAAAATTTGATGAAACAAAGGTTTTTGGAACGATATTTTCTTTGATTTACGATATTGATAAACCTGTAAGTTACTTTTCCATTGGTCAAGAGGTACCTGATGACATTGTCCCAGCGTCCAGTGACTTTTTGGTTGAGTGTATTTTAGATGGCTTTGAGAAAAAAAGAGGTGAACATGGAAACGCAGGCGAATAAACTCCAAGAACTAGTCGGCGCAGCTTCTGCTAACGAACATAGCCATACAAAATTTATTGCCATTACCAGTGGTAAAGGTGGTGTAGGTAAAAGTACTGTTAGTGCCAATATGGCAAATATCTTAGCAAATAATGGTTATAAAGTAGGGCTTTTTGATGCCGACATTGGGCTTGCTAATTTGGATGTTATTCTTAATGTTCGTATTGATAAAAATATTTTACATGTACTTAAAGGTGAGTGTACATTGGCGGATGTCATTGTCCCTATTAAAAAAAATCTTTTACTGATTCCTGGTGAAAGTGGCGACGAGATCTTAAAATATTCCGAGCAATTTTTATTTGAACGCTTTTTGGAAGAGACCAAAGTGTTGGATGATCTTGACTTTATGATTATTGACACGGGAGCTGGAATTGGTGGACATATACAACTTTTCTTAGAAGCAGCCGATGAGGTTATTGTGGTCACTGTTCCTGATCCTGCTGCTATTACCGATGCGTATGCAACCATTAAGATTACCAGCAAAACGCAGTCCAATATTCATGTGATTTTGAACATGACCAAAAGCGAGAAAGAGGCGCAACTCATTTTCGACAAGATCAATAAAGTAGCCATGGCCAATATTGGTAATGGTTTAAAACTTAATCTTATAGGTAAACTGCCTGAGGATAAACTCATCTCCAAGAGCATTAAACAGCGCACACTTTTTACCAATGATGCACCCAATTCATTGGCTGCCCTTGATATGAAACGTATCGTTAACAATTTAGTTTATAAATTGGAACGAAAAGTGCTTAAAACGGATACAAATAAGAGCTTCGGAAGCTTTTTTAAGCGTATTATTGAGCAATTTTAGATACATTTTGTAAAGGTATTGTATGGTCAAATCAGAAAATTTCATCTACTTCTTCACTATATGTGGATTTTTTATTGGGTTGATATTTTCGGTGCTAAATTTTTCAGAACCAGAAGAGATACTCTTTTATACATTAGAAATAACGTTAGTTTTCTATCTTATTATCCATGTGGCTGTTATGAATTTCTTTGATTTTGATCGTTTAAGTACCTTTATTTTTAATAAAAAAGATCATGAAAGTATTGGCGATTACTTTATTCAAGAGCTGGAAAATAGAGAGAAGGTTATGGATAGTCTTTTAGCGAGCATTGATAATATGAATCAGCATTACGATAAGATCATGAAAGGCTCAATGGAGAGTAATGAATCCTACAGTAAAAAAGCAGCCTAATCCTTACAGTCAAAATCTTAAAAAAGAGCAAGACGAACTCGTTTTGCAATATCTCCCAGCAGTGCGTGCTATGGCCTATCGCCTTCGTGAGAGACTTCCTGCTTCTGTAGATGTCAACGATCTTATCTCTATTGGAACGGAAGAGATGATAAAACTCTCTAGGCGTTACGATAAAGATCAAAATGACTCTTTTTGGGGATATGGTAAAAAACGTGTTTATGGCTCAATGCTTGATTTTTTGCGCTCCTTGGATACAATGAGCAGAGCCAATAGGCGTTTGATAAAAATGGTTGATAACGAGATTACTGCTTACTTGAGTGAGCACGGGAATGAACCTGATGATGCTTACTTAGCAAAAGTTTTGAATGAAGACATCGAAAAAATTTCTGAAGCACGCAATAGCTCAATGATCGTCTCAGTGATGTCTTTAAATGAGCAAATTACGATTTTATCAGGTGAAGATACTGCACAAAGGGTCGAAAAAGATGAACTCATGGAGATGATTCAGAGTATTCTTTTAACATTTGGCGAACGTGAGCAGATGATTATTCAGCTCTATTATTTCGAAGAGCTTAACCTCAAAGAGATCAGTGAGGTTTTGGATATTAGTGAGTCGAGAATTTCTCAAATTCATAAAAAGCTTTTAGCTAAGATCAAAGAACAATTGGGAATTAACCATGGCTGATATACTAAGTCAAGAAGAGATTGACGCACTTTTAGAAGTTGTTGAAGAGGATGGCGACACTCTCTCGACAGAAAACGAAAGTAGCGATACCCGACAAGTTATCCTTTACGATTTTAAACGTCCTAATCGTGTTTCAAAAGAGCAGTTACGTGCCGTTAAAGGCATTCACGATAAAATGGCGCGAAATCTTGCTTCACAAATCTCTTCTATTATGCGAAGTATTGTTGAAATTCAGCTACATTCTGTCGATCAAATGACCTATGGTGAATTTTTGATGTCCTTACCCAGTCCAACAAGCTTCAACGTTTTTTCAATTAAGCCACTTGATGGTAATTGCATTATAGAAATCAACCCGTCCATTGCTTTCCCGATGATCGATAGACTCTTAGGGGGTCTTGGTGAGTCGTATGAATCGACGCGTGAACTTACAGACATTGAATTAAATCTACTGGATGCCATTTTACGTATTATTATGCAACGCCTTAAAGAAGGGTGGGCTCCAATTACAGATATGTATCCAACGGTTGAGACAAAAGAATCCAGTCCAAACGTTGTGCAGATCGTTTCACAAAATGAAATCGTCATTATGGTGGTCATGGAGATTATCATAGGAAACTCTAGTGGAATGATTAACCTGTGTTATCCTGTTATTTATTTGGAACCAATTCTCTCTCGTTTAGCAAATCGTGATATTATGTTGGGTGAAACCAGCGCTAAAAAAAGCCGTAATAAAGAGCTTAATACGCTTATTTCTCGTGCCGAAGTTTTTAATGAAGCGATTATTGGGCAAGCAGAACTGAGTGTGGGTGAACTTTTGGAGCTTAAAAAAGGTGACATTGTCAGACTGGACCGCCCTGCTGATGATAAAGCTATTGTCATGATTGATAAAAAAGAGCTCTTTTTAGCGGAAATTGGCTTGCATCGTTTTCGTAAATCGATTAAAATAGAGAGTTTGGTTAAAACAGATAAAGATGAGGTTAAGAGTGCTTTGGAAGAATTAGAGCATATTCGAAAATCAAAAATTTCATCCTTTGATACAACGCAACAGGGGTAAGGTGTGAATACATTTGTACAATTATTACAACAAGAGGTAGTCTCGACAATAGAGGGGTTAACGGGTATTGCACCTACCGTTGAACTTAACGCAGAAGAGAGTGGTGAGAGCAAACTCACACTCAGCCCTCCACTCGCCAAACTCGATATTACTGTGGGTGGTGAACTGCATGGTAAGATGCGTGTTACGATGGCGACATCTATTGCAACTGCCATTGGTGACATGATGCTAGGCGGTGAAGGTAATGAAAAAGAGGATATGGATGCTGAAGATCTTGATGCAACCAAAGAGATTATTTCTAACATTCTTAGCTCTTTTTCACGCTCACTTGGTAGCCAAAAAAATATGCCTAAGCTTGAGTTTGAAATTGAAAATGTTGAGTATATAGATCCGAACAGTACAATTGATTTTAAGGGCTTTGAGAAGTTATTTATCTATAATTTAGCCGTTCACAATTCACATGATACCATTGCATTTGCTATTACGCATGAACTGACTCCTCTTATTGGTGAAGAGGTTTCCGCTCCATCTGCTTCATCTGCGGCGCCACAAGAGTTTATATTTGAAGAACCTAAAAAAAGTTGTCACAAACATGAGCCCTGAGGAGCTTAGCAATATTGAACTTATTAAAGATGTCAGGCTTCCGATTCGTGTACGTATCGGCTCTAAAAAAAATGCTTTTGAAAGATGTCTTGAGTATGGATATAGGCTCTGTGATTGAACTTGATCAATTAGCCAATGATCCTTTGGAAATTTTAGTCGGCGATAAAGTGATTGCCATGGGTGAAGTAGTGATTGTAGATGGTAACTTTGGCGTGCAAATAGGTGAAATTGGTACCAAACGCGAACGACTTGAAAAAATTGCGATAGTAGAGATCATGCAGCAACAAAAACATATTAAAGATACGGAACGTAGTAATGAGTGGAGTGTTCTTCGGATTATGTCAGATTTTGTCAAAGGATTTGATGAACTTCAAGATTTAGGACCTTCTGTTACTTTTTTTGGTAGTGCTAGATTTCATGCCAATAATCGTTATTATCAAGACGCACATACGCTTGCGTATAAGTTAGGAAAGAAAGGCTATTCCATTATTACAGGTGGTTCAAAAGGAATTATGGAAGCAGCCAATAAAGGGGGCTTTGATTCTGAAAAATGCCAATCTATAGGATTGAATATTAATCTTCCCCATGAACAATCGGGCAATCAATACACAACGAAGCATCTTAATTTTGATTATTTTTTTGTACGTAAAGTAATGTTGGTTAAATACTCTCTTGCCTATATTATCTTTCCAGGTGGCTTTGGAACACTTGACGAATTTTTGGAAGCGTTAACCTTAACCCAAACAGGGAAAATTACTAAAATTAGTATTTTTTTGTACGGCAAAGATTACTGGGAAAAGCTACTTGATTTTATTAAAACAACTATGGTGGAACATCATACCATTCGCCCTGAAGATGTTGAACTCATTATTCTTACCGATGATTTGGATGAGATTGTTACAAAAATAGATGAGCGTTTGGTGCTTTATATTAATGAGCTTAAAAATGAAGGTTTAGAGCATAGTCATTACTATCAAAAAGCTGTAGAATTTTTATCAAATCAAGAGTAAAAATGACAAAAAAATTATATTTCCAACATCTTCTAAAAAAACATTTACCTCTTTTAGGGGCTCTTTTATTATTGAGTTTTGTACTGTATGAAATTAGTTTTTATATCTTTAAAACGTATCGTGCTTTTTTTAATTCTGATGCTGCCATTGCCAATATTTTAGCCGAAGAAATGGTCCTTGCAGGGAGTTTCTTTCCAAGCCATTGGTGGTATGTCAACAATGATCTTTGGGTTTTTTATAAACAATTGCTCGTCATTCCATGGGTACTCGCGGGTAAAAATGGTTATTTTGCGCACGCCTTTACAGTTTTTGAAGTCAGTGTGTTTATGATTGTCTTTATTTATCTCTTCTTGCGTTCTTTAATGCTTTCACGCGCTTCTGCTATTATGGGTGGCGTGGTTGTTTGTATTGCTTATTCACCAATGTATTTACGAGAACTTTTTGGTGAAGCTGCCTATACATGGTACTTTCTTTTTATGATCGGATTTATGTTTATTTTTCGCAAGCTTAGCCCACATGTCATTAGCAAGAGCACGCAAGTTAAGGCTTTTATCTTTTTTATGATGTTGCTTTATTTACTGGTACTTGCGAATCCTATACGTTTTTTTGTTTATTATGTTGTGCCTTTTTTTGGAGCACTTGCTTTAAGTATTTACTTTGCTAGAGATAGTATTAAAACATTCCAACATGCAGTGTATCGCCTCTTATCGGTCAAAAAAATGGTTATTTTTGCTTTTGCATGTTTGGTAATGGGACTTGCGGGAATGGCACATTACAATCTTTTGGAGAGTTTGCATTTAGCGGGTGGTGCTAATAATGCAGGGCTTGTTTCACTTGAAATTCTCCCCGTGCACGCAGCACATGCTTTTTTAGGGTTGCTCAACTTCATAGGAGCTGAATGGAATGAAGGTGTTCGAGCATCGTCTATTGGAGGTGCCATTTCACTTTTAAAATTTGCACTTTACCCATGTGTATTAATTATTCCAGCGTTACATGTAAAAAAATCTTTTTATCAGATGAGCGCAACAGAGCGCTTTTTTGTTCTTTTTTCCTATGTAGGGTTTGCAATTATTTATATCCTTTATTCGACAACAGCATTGCATGAAAATGCATGGGCAGCACGTAACAATATTCGCTATATCTCCCCTTTTATTATGATGATTTTGGTTTGTAACGTTATTATGTGGCGCTTTTTCTCTCTGTTTGCCAAAGTTATTTTATCCGTCTGTTTAGCAATGGCATTGGGATTATCGTGGAACTATGTTTCTCCTAAAGAGTGGCGTGGAATTGTTGATGAACGGATTGCCTTGGTGGAAGAGCTCAAGAGCAGAGGGTTGCATTTTGGCTATGCGGAGTATTGGGATTCACATCTTTATACGGCCTTTAGTGATGGCGACGTGGATATTCGTCCGATTGAGGTTGACGAGAAAGGTATTTCCCTTGTCAAATGGTTATCCAGTGATCGATGGTATCAGAAAGATTCAACCGATGGTAAGGTCTTCTTTATGCTTAAGCATGAAGATATTGCTGATTTCAATGTAAGCCTTAAAAACCTGAATATGCCTGATCCCATTGATCAATTTACAATGAATCAATACACTATATATGTTTTTGAAAAAAATCCGCTTTATGTGAAAAAAAGTAAAGCAGAAGCTAGGAAGAAAAAGCGTATAATGACAGCTCCGTAATTTACATGTAAAGGTGTCGCGTGGAGTCTGTCAAAATTAGTGTCGTTTCTCCCATTTATGGCTGTAAAGAGTGCTTGTTTGAACTGTATGATCGTTTGGTTAAAACACTCAGTCAAATCACAGATAATTTTGAAATTATTTTGGTGAATGATGCCTGTCCTCAAGCTTCTTGGGAACGGATTATGATGTTATGTGCAAAAGATACTCGTGTGAAAGGCATCAATCTCTCACGCAATTTTGGGCAACATTATGCCATTACTGCAGGGCTTGATCATGCTAAAGGCGATTGGGTTGTTGTTATGGATTGTGATTTGCAAGACAGACCTGAAGAGATCATTAAGCTTTATAACAAAGCACTGGATGGCTATGATATTGTGTTTGGTAAACGCGTTGAGCGTCAAGATACTTTCTTGAAACGCCTTGGTTCCCAAGTGTTTAATAGAGTTTTAGAGTATTTTACTGAGACCAAACATGATAATAGTATTGCCAATTTTGGTATTTATGCTCAAAAAGTTGTGGAAACGATTAATCGTTACCGTGAACAGAGTAGGGACTTTTTGTTGTTTGCTCAAATGGTAGGATTTAAAAAGACTGAGATTGAAATTGAGCATGCTGCACGTGCGTATGGATCATCTTCCTATAATCTTTCCAAACTAATCCGTTTAGCCATTGATTCTATTGTATCACACTCTAACAAGCCGTTGAGGCTCTCGATACAGTTAGGATTTTTTATTGCATTAATCAGTCTTATCTATGCCTGTTGGCTCGTTATTCGTTACTTTTTCTATCATACCCCAGCGGAAGGTTGGACCAGTTTGATGGTATCTATGTTCTTTATGTTTGGGCTTCTGTTTGCGATTATTGGCATTGCAGGGCTTTACATTGGGAAGATCTTTGATGAGGTTAAAAGACGACCTCTTTATATTATTCAAGAGACAATTAATTTATGAAAAGAATAGCAATTTTACAATCAAACTATATCCCATGGAAGGGATATTTTGACATTATTGGCAGTGTGGACGAATTTGTCCTCTATGATGATATGCAGTACACCAAAAATGATTGGCGTAACCGCAATAAAATTAAAACGCAAAATGGACTTCAGTGGCTGAGTATTCCTGTGCGTCAAGAGAGCTTGCACCAAAAGATTAATGAGACCAAAATTATTGATCCCAAATGGAATGTCAATCATTGGCGAAGTATTTCTCAAAGCTATGCCAAGGCACCACATTTTAAAGCGTACAAAGAGCAAATGGAAGCTTTGTATATGAGCGCGACCATGGAGACGATTAGTGAGATCAATCGTCATTTTATTGATGCGATATGTGCGATGTTAGAGATTAAAACGGTGATTCGAGACTCGCGTGAGTTTGTTTTAGCTGATGGTAAGAGTGAGCGACTGTTGGCACTCTGTCAAGATTTAGGTGCGACAACGTATCTAAGTGGTCCTGCGGCGCGTGATTATCTGGATGAGTCTATTTTCAAAGAAGCGGGAATAGCGGTTGAGTGGATGGATTACAGTGGTTACCACGAATATCACCAACTTTTTCCTCCGTTTGAACATGGCGTTAGTGTGATCGATCTGATCTTAAATGAAGGCAAAAATGCCAAAAACTTTTTAAAGAGTACACCAAAATGATACATTTTAATAAACCTCCTTTAACTGGAAACGAAGAGAAATATCTTTTAGAGACACTGCACAGCCTTAAAATGTCAGGTGATGGTGTTTTTGGAAAGCGTTGTCAAAAATGGTTTGAAGAACGCTATCACTGTTCTAAAACCTTGCTCACACCTTCGTGTACGCATGCGCTTGAAATGGCTGCTCTTCTCTTGGATATCAAAGAGGGCGATGAAGTTATTATGCCGAGCTATACGTTTGTCAGTACCGCTGATGCATTTGCATTGCGTGGAGCGAAGATTGTTTTTGTCGATGTACGACCTGAGACAATGAATATCGATGAGCGTTTGATCGAAGCGGCGATTACGCCTAAAACTAAAGTGATTGTTCCTGTACATTATGCAGGTGTTGGATGCAATATGGATGTCATCATGGATATTGCAAACCGTCATAATCTTTTTGTCGTTGAAGATGCCGCACAAGGGTTTGAGTCAACCTACAAAGGCAAACCTCTTGGAACGATTGGTCATTTGGGCGCCTTTAGTTTTCATGAAACCAAAAATGTGACCAGTGGTGGCGAAGGTGGATTATTACTGATTAATGATGAGCGATTTTTTCAAAGAGCAGAGATTATCCGTGAAAAAGGAACCAATCGTAGCCAATTCTTTAGAGGAATGGTGGACAAATATAGTTGGGTAGATATTGGTAGTAGTTATCTTCCTTGTGAGTTTCAATCTGCATACCTTTGGGGTCAACTTGAGATGGTGGATACCATTCAAACACACCGCTTAAACAGTTGGAAAGCGTACTATGAAAGACTTGAACCCCTTGCAACAAAAGGGTTGATTGAGCTTCCATTTATTCCAGAAGGATGCATACACAATGCCCATATGTTTTATTTAAAAGTGAAAGATTTAGACGAGAGAACTGTGCTTTTAGAAAAATTTAAAGAGCTCAATATTGGCGCCGTTTTCCATTATATCCCATTGCACAGTGCTCCTGCTGGGTTAAAATTTGGACACTTCTTTGGAAAAGATATTTATACGACAAGGGAGAGTGAGCGTTTGATTCGCCTTCCAATGTATTATGGTTTGACACTAGAAGAGATCGATGCCGTGTGTGAAGTATTGATAAAATGGAGTGCACGTTAATGGCACATTTATACATCTTTGGAACGATTTTTTTTACCGTATATGGTCAACTTGTTATTAAGTGGCGGATTCCTTTTCATGGGCATTTACCCGATGCATCAGCTGAAAAACTCTTCTTTTTACTCAAGCTTTTTTTTAGATCCATTTATTTTGAGTGGTTTTGTTTCCGCATTCATCGCCTCTTTGTGTTGGATGGCGGCCATGACAAAGTTCGAACTCAGCTACGCTTATCCATTTATGGGACTCACGTTTGTAGTCGTTTTTTATCTCTTCAGTCTTTTTTATTTAGTGAAAGTGTTACAGTTTATAAAATTCTCGGTCTTGCCTTGATTGTATTAGGTATTTTTTATCTCCAGTCGTGCCTAATTACTGCGATAACATCAGATAAAAATCATTGAAAGAGTGAAGAGAGAATTTTCTCTCTTCACATGAGTATTTTATCGTGAGCGCATACGTCGGAGCTGCCCATCTTGTAGCTCTTCTTTAGTAATTTTACCATCTTTGTTGGTATCGAAGTAGGCAAAATCGGGTGAATTTACAGCATTTCTCATGGGCATCCCCGCTTCCGCTCTTGTGTTCATACGCTCCGCTTTCACAGCATCAAACTCCTCTTTGGTAATGACCCCATCTTTGTTTTTATCATACGCTTCAAAGGCAAGAGGTCCACGCGTTGTATCTGCGGCAGAAAGATTTAAACCTACAAAACTTGCCATGGTTAAAAGCATGAGTGTTTTTTTCATTTTGACTCCTTCGTTTGGATTGTTTTAAGTAATTCTAATAGCTCAATAGGCTTTACATGTAAAGCTTCTGCACACTCTTTCATCGTTGAATTTTCGGTGGCATTAAAGCCTTTTTCGTGGATAATATGTAATGCTTTTTCAAGTTCAAACGTCTGCTGTGTGCTGGCTTCTTTGAGGGTTAATTTACCGTATCCTCCACCAGAGGTAGAATTTTTAGATTGAGATTTAGTGTTAATGATATCAAAAATCTGAGCGGGAGATTTGCCATTTTCTTTAGCAATTTCTGCAATTGTTTTTGAACGATCGACACCTTGAATTTTATGTGTATTCAGCTGAGAAATTATGGCTGAAATGCTGCTATTAGTACGCATGGAAAACTCTTCTAACGTGGAGAGCTCAGCATGTCCATAAGGTGCTTGATCGACTTTTCTTTCCCAAGAGGCTTTTATCTCGTCTTGAAAATCCAAAAATTGCTCGAATGGTACCCAATAATAAAGGGTTCCAAGAAGAAAAAGAAGATTCACTCCAAGGGCTAAAAGAAACTCTTTGGTAAAAAGTGAAAACTCTCGTGATTTGTTCATTAAATAGTTGATAAGAGCATTCCAATTAAGATAAATATGAAAAAGCATACCCACCAAAAAGAGCACCATAAAGGTTACATGTAAATGAGTATAGTGTGTTTTATCAAGCCCTAAAAGCTGCCAATTTGTCCAGTTGGCTACTCTGCCCTTGGGTGAGAGAAAAAGGATAATGCCTGTGTAACTCATTATGAGAAAAGAAAACCCAATACATAAGGAAGTAAAGCGTCTAAGTGAATACATACATGTCCTTTATTTTCTTATAATATAAATAAACTTTACTGATAGTATGACACTTTAATGTTAAAAGAGTGTTAACGCTATCTTAAGTCCCTATTGGATAAAATAAAGCACTTTTTGATGTAAAGGATATTTCATATGAGAGGCTACAAAGTCTTTGCAGGAACAGCAAATCCAGAGTTTGCTAAAAGGGTTGCCAAACATCTTTCGTTACCACTTTCAGCGGCTGAAATTAAACGCTTTAGCGATGGTGAGATCAGTGTTCAAGTCAGTGAGAGTGTGCGTGGAAAAGATGTTTTTATTATTCAATCAACGTGTGCACCTGCGAATATTAATTTAATGGAATTACTTATTCTAACCGATGCGCTTCGCAGAAGTTCAGCGAACAGCATTACAGCGGTTATGCCTTATTTTGGCTATGCACGACAAGATAGAAAAGCGGCTCCAAGAGTTCCTATTACGGCAAAACTTGTTGCCAATATGATCCAAACAGCTGGCATTGATCGTGTCGTGACCATAGATCTTCATGCCGGGCAAATTCAAGGTTTCTTTGATATTCCTGTCGATAATCTTTACGGTTCTATCATTTTCAACGACTATGTGAAAGCCAAAAATCTCAAAAACCCAATCATCGCAAGCCCCGATATTGGCGGTGTTGCACGTGCAAGAAGTTTTGCAAAACTTTTAGGCGTAGACATGGTCATCGTAGATAAACGTCGTGAAAAAGCCAATGTATCAGAAGTTATGAATATCATTGGTGATGTTGCGGGTAAAGATGTTATTCTGGTTGATGATATGATTGACACAGCAGGTACGATTGTCAAAGCCGCTGAAGTGTTGAAGAAAAAAGGTGCAACAAGCGTTATGGCGTGCTGTACACATGCAGTTTTAAGTGGTCCAGCGTATGAGCGTATTTCTAAAGGTGATTTAGATGAGCTTATCGTTACCGATACTATTCCTCTCAAAGAAGCCAATGATAAAATCAAAGTGCTTAGTGTTGCTCCTGTCTTTGCAGAAGTCATTCGTCGTGTTTATCACAATGAGAGTGTCAATGGATTGTTTGTTTAATGCAGAAATATATTCGTAATTTTTGTATTATTGCTCATATCGACCATGGTAAAAGTACCTTAGCCGATCGTCTTATTCAAGAGTGCGGTGCAGTCAGTGCACGTGAAATGACTGCACAAATGATGGATACCATGGACATCGAAAAAGAGCGTGGCATTACTATTAAAGCACAAAGTGTTCGTCTAACGTATGTGAAAGATGGACAACCTTATATTCTTAACCTTATCGACACTCCCGGTCACGTAGACTTTTCCTATGAAGTGAGCCGTTCTTTAGCTTCCAGTAATGGAGCACTTCTCGTTGTTGATGCCTCTCAAGGTGTGGAAGCGCAAACGATTGCCAATGTGTACATCGCTTTGGAAAATAACTTAGAAATTATCCCCGTTCTCAATAAAATTGATCTTCCTGCGGCAGATCCTGAGCGTGTAAAAGATGAGATCGAACATACTATTGGACTTGATTGTTCCGAGGCGTTAAGTGTCAGTGCCAAAAGTGGTATTGGTATCAGGGAACTTCTCGACACATTGGTTGATAAAATCCCTGCCCCAACAGGCAATGAAGATGCCCCAACCAAAGCGCTGATTTACGATAGCTGGTTTGACAACTATCTAGGAGCACTTGCTTTGGTTCGCGTCTACGATGGCGCGATCAAAAAAGGGCAAGAAGTCTATGTCATGGGTACAGGTAAAAAACACGAAGTATTAAACCTCATGTATCCGCATCCGCTCGTGTTAGAAAAAACACCGATGATTAAAACGGGCGAAGTGGGCATTGTTGTTCTGGGGCTTAAAAACGTAGGTGATGTTAAAGTAGGCGATACCATTACGGATTTTCGTAACAAAACGAAAGAGCCGATTCCTGGCTTTAAAGAGGTCAAACAGTTCGTTTTTGCGGGACTCTACCCGATTGAAACCGATAAATTTGAAGAACTCAGAGACGCGCTTGATAAGCTCAAACTCAATGACTCAAGCATCTCGTATGAGCCTGAAACTTCTGCTGCCTTAGGCTTTGGCTTTAGGGTTGGCTTCTTGGGGCTACTTCACATGGAAGTCATTAAAGAGCGTTTGGAGCGAGAGTTTGATCTTGATCTCATTGCTACCGCACCAACGGTTACGTATAAAGTGAAAACGACGAAAGGGACAGTCCTTGATATTCAAAACCCAAGTCAACTTCCTCCGGTGAATGAATTTGAAGAGATTCAAGAACCGTATGTCAAAGCAACCGTGTTAACACCGACAGAATTTTTGGGCAACATCATCATTTTGATGAATAATAAACGTGGCATGCAAAAGAAAATGGACTATCTCAGTCCAGAGCGTGTACTTTTAGAGTATGAAATTCCACTCAATGAAATTGTGATGGACTTTTATGATAAACTCAAATCGGTCAGCAAAGGGTATGCCAGCTTTGATTACGAGCCTATCGGGTATCAAGTGGGTGATTTGGTCAAGCTGGATCTTTTGGTCGCAGGTGAGCCTGTGGATGCACTTTCCATCATCGTTCCACGTGTGAGTGCGCAAACCAGAGGACGTGACTTTGTTAAAGCGATGAAAGAGATCGTCCCTCGTCAACTTTTTGAAGTAGCGATCCAAGCGAGTATTGGCACCAAAGTCATTGCACGTGAAACCGTGAAATCCATGGGTAAAAATGTGACCGCGAAGTGTTACGGTGGCGATATTACGAGGAAGCGAAAACTGCTTGATAAACAAAAAGAGGGTAAAAAACGTATGAAATCCATCGGTAAAGTCCAATTACCGCAAGAGGCGTTTTTGACCATTCTTAAGATCGACTAGCTTTACATGTAAATGCGTTGCCATCTTTGTTTAAACCTCAGTTGGCAACCACTTTGCAAAACCTGCCTGCAAACCATTCTAGCCCCAACACCTGCTTTTAGAGTGTTGGAAAGTGGGCTTAGAGTCTACTCTTTTTACAACTACACTGACATAGCCCCTCTGCTTCATACCAAGCACACCTACATCGGCGCTAAAATCTTCGCTCAACTTGGAACGCATACCTTTTTTGAATTTTTAAAAACCTTTGAGTTACCCAAAGGCATTTACGCCATTCCCATCGACGATCATGTCAGACACGGTTATTCTCACAGTGCCATCTTAGCTAAAGCAACCAAGCCTTTTTTAACGCCAATATATGGGAGTTTAAGAGCGCAAAATCATGAGAGTTATTCGGGGAAAAGCAGAGCCTATAGACAAGCCAATAAACGTAATTTTATCTTTACATGTAAAGATGAAGTGGATGCTATTTTGATCGATGACATTGTCACCACGGGCAGTACATTAGAAGAAGCCTATGAGACGCTTAAACAGCATGGAGTGAATGTACTGTTTGCGCTTGTTTTAGCGGATGCGAAAGAGAACTAATCTATTCTCTTTCAACGTTTACATGTAAGATGTTTTAGATATCTTTCGCTAACTCTTTTTCTTTGCGAATGATATACCAACCAAGAATGGCTCCCAATAAAAATACAGCTATAACATAAAATCCTGCAGCGTATTTGCTGAAAAAGTTTGCCAGAATTGGAATCAGGAAAGCAGTTAAAGCGCCGGTGATGGCATAAGAAATATTAAACGAAAAAGCGACGCCACTGTATCTGACTTTGGCAGGAAACGCTCGTACCATATAGTATGGAAATGCCCCAACAATACCAACGCTAAAGCCAACAATGGGGTAAGTGATGTAGAGCATTTCTCTGCCTGCAGAAAGGGATGAGAGAAATATGATTGTTGCGATAACAACGAAAAGGCATCCAATCATAATTACTTGACCAATAGAAAATTTATCAGTAAGGTAGCCATAAAGGACGCATCCAAGCGCTAAACCAGCAGTTGCAAGCAGTCTTGAAATGGATACATCCATTTCGGAAAAACCAAATTGTCCTTGTAAATAGACATGGGACGTGACGATAATCACCATGATACCAGCAGAGAGAACCCATGTGAGTAAAATAGAAAGAGTTACTTGGGGTAAATAGTTTGATAAAACCTCCCAAATAGGTAATTTTTTAGAAATTTCCTTCTCACCCCGTTGTTGCATTTCAAGAAAAATAGGCGTCTCTTTAAGCCATTGCCTTAAGTACATGGCGATAAAACCAAAAATACCGCCCACGATAAATGGAATTCTCCACGCCCAAGCGTGCATTTCAGTCGTATTAAAATTACTTTGCATCAAGATAGAAACGACAGAACCAAGAAGAATGCCAAGTGTCAGACCCGAAGTCAGTGTCCCACAAGCAAGCCCAACTTTATCTTTAGGAACATGCTCTGCTACAAAAGTCCAAGCCCCAGGAATTTCACCACCTACAGCAAGTCCTTGGCAAACGCGAAGGAGTAAAAGAAAAACAGGCGCAAAATAACCTACAAGAGCATAGGTTGGTAAACAACCAATCAGAAGTGTGGGGATTGCCATAAGAAGAATGCTGAGGGTAAACATACGTTTTCTACCCAATAAATCGCCAAAATGTGCCATGACAATACCACCAAAAGGACGCGCTAAATAACCCGCTGCGAAAATTCCAAATGTTTGTAATTGACTCAACCACATAGGCATGTCTGCAGGAAAAAATAGGCTACCAATCACTTTGGAAAAAAATACAAAAATGATAAAGTCATAAAACTCCAACGCTCCACCAAAAGCAGAAAGAGAAAGTGTTTTGTAATCTTGAGCGCAAAGCATCCTTTTATGCTTCATTGCCGTATGTTGCTGAGCCATTTTGCTATCCTATAGTTTTTAAAAGCTCAAATTATAACGAAAAATTATCGGATACAATAGGCTTTACATGTAAAAAACTGTTTATAAAATAAGCATATAAACATGGAAAGGTGGTGGATTGAATTTTGTTACTGAGCCAGTTTACACTCTCTCACATGAATTTATGACGATAGGGGATGGGCTATTTTTTTCTACATGTATTTTAAGCATGAGTAAAAGTATTTGGTACATGTCTTTGTCATTGCGTTTAGCAACCGTCTTTAATGTATCTTCATCATTTTCAACTGTGATATGGTTTTCCAAAAGTTTTTCTTTCATGAACGTAGCATCAAAATGAAACAGTACACACAGCGTTTGAAAAGATTGATGTTTGGTATTTTGAATCAAAAAGTCTATGTTGTCTTCATTGCGGATATGTTTGTTCAAAATAATGGCAATACTTTCTTGCAAAAGTTTTCGAATCGTGCATCTTCTCAACCAAGCATGTACACCTAAAAGCCCAATAATAATAAGTGCTGATAGCTTATGTAACAAAAGATTTGAAAATGTATAAGAACCTAATACAAAAGAGATACCTGTGGTATAAAGAGTAATAAACATCACAATAATGGCTATAATTATTATGACTTTAAGAACAGTTTCATTGAGGCGTGCAAACATAAAATTCCTTCAAAAGGGGTCAGGGCTAAACTTTTAACTTTTAATATTCCATGTTATAATTCTAGCAAAAAAAAGATGGTAAGTATGTCACGAAGATTACGCATTGAAAGCTTAGGCTATCATCATGTCTATAACAGAGGGGTTGCTAAAAGCGCTGTATTCATAGATGAGATAGATAAAGCAAAGTTTATAGAGCTGATGGCGAGTATGGCTAGAGAGTATAAATTCAATATTCATGCATTTTGCTTAATGGACAATCACTATCACATTTTAGTTCAAAATACGCGCGAAAATCTCTCTTCAGGTATGCGCCAACTTAACGCACAGTACGCAAGTTACTTCAATAAACGCCATTGCAGAGTAGGGCATTTATGGCAAGATCGCTTTAAATCGTGGTATGTGTTAGATAACAAACACCTTTTTGCACTTTTTAAATATATCGAAAATAATCCTGTAAAAGCACAGATAACGCACAAAATAGGTGATTATATCTATTGTTCAACATATAGTATTTTAAAAGATGCAGTACCTTCCTTTTTGCAAAATTCATTTGTATTGCGAGATTACAATACTCAAGAATTGATTGATCTCTTAAATATCCCTCTGAGTGATTCAGAACGTTTAACGATAGACGCATTTCACAAAACAAAGTATAAGCATGAAGATGGCCATATAGCGCTTTTGCACAAAGAAGAACTATCAAATTACTTTTTACATGTAAAGAATAAGCAACAACGAAATGAAGCGGTAAAAAAATGCGTATGAAGATGGGTATAGCAAAACAGATATTGCAAAAAAAACTGTCTCTAAGCGTTGCAGGAGTGAGTAAAATTCTAAAAAGTTAAAAGTTTAGCCCTGACCCCTATTGAAACCAAAGGAAAAGTAAAGTACAATCAAACAATTTTACATTGCAAGGCTAATGAATGGATAATATTTTTGATTCGAACCAAGACATCAAAACAGTAAGTATTGAAGAGTCGATAAAGACCAGTTATCTTGATTATTCGATGAGCGTTATCATTGGGCGTGCACTTCCCGATGCACGAGATGGATTAAAACCCGTACACAGAAGAATTTTATATGCAATGAACGATCTTGCGATCTCATCACGCAGTCCTTATAAAAAATCGGCACGTATCGTCGGTGATGTTATCGGTAAATACCATCCACATGGTGATACTGCTGTTTATGATGCGCTTGTTCGTATGGCACAGCCGTTTTCAATGCGAATTCCGATTGTTGATGGACAAGGAAACTTCGGTTCAATAGACGGAGATAGTGCAGCTGCTATGCGTTATACCGAGGCACGTATGACTCCACTAGCAGAAGAGCTTCTTCGCGATCTTGATAAAGATACGGTTGATTTTGTCCCTAACTATGATGACAGTATGATTGAACCAGATGTATTGCCAAGCCGTGTTCCTAACCTACTTCTTAACGGATCAAGCGGTATTGCGGTTGGTATGGCAACGAATATTCCACCACACTGCTTGGATGAACTTTTAGATGCACTTTTACTTTTGATTGAAAATCCAGAAGCCACCTTGGATGAAGTAATGGAGTTTATCAAAGGACCTGATTTTCCAACCAGCGGTATCATCTTTGGTAAAAAAGGGATTCTTGAGGCATATAAAACAGGACGTGGTCGTGTAAGAATACGTTCTAAAGTGCATATTGAGAAAAAAGGCAATAAAGATATTATTGTTATTGATGAACTTCCGTACCAAGTCAATAAAGTTCGTTTAATTGAGCAAATTGTAGCGCTTGTTAAAGATAAAATGATTGAAGGTATCAGTGAAATCAGAGATGAGAGTGATAGAGATGGTATTCGTTTGGTCATTGAGCTTAAACGTGAAGCGATGAGCGATATTGTTCTCAATAACCTTTATAAATCCACCAATCTTGAAGTAACGTTTGGTGTTATTTTACTTGCAATTCATAACAAAGAGCCAAAAGTCTTTACGCTAATAGAGCTTTTACTCCTCTTTTTACGCCATCGCAAAACGGTTATTATTCGCCGTACTATTTTTGAACTTGAAAAAGCAAAGGCAAAAGCCCATATTTTAGAGGGTTTAACGATTGCACTTGATAATATTGATGAAATCATCGCTCTTATTAAAGGCAGTGCCGACACTAAAAGCGCTAAAGATGGCTTAATTGAGCGATTTAATCTCAGCGAAGTTCAAGCGGGCGCTATTTTGGATATGAGACTCCAACGCCTTACAGGACTAGAGAGAGAAAAAATTGAAAATGAGCTTGCAGAATTGCTTAAAGAGATTCAATACCTTACAGACATTCTTAAAAGTGAAGTCGTGTTAAATGATCTTATCAAAAAAGAACTGATTGAAATTAAAGATAAATTCAAATCAAAACGTATTACAGAAATCGTTGATGATTATGATGATATTGACGTAGAAGATTTGATTGCCAATGAATCCATGGTTGTGACCATTACGCATCGTGGTTACATCAAACGTGTACCATTGAAACAGTATGAGAAGCAAAAACGTGGTGGTAAAGGCAAAATTGCGGTAACCACATATGATGATGACTTTATCGAAAGCTTCTTTGTTTCCGATACCCATGATACGTTGATGTTTGTGACGGATCGCGGACAACTCTACTGGCTCAAAGTCTACCGAATTCCAGAAGGAAGTAGAACAGCTAAAGGTAAAGCAGTTGTTAATCTTATTCAGTTACAAGCAGATGAAAAGATTATGGCTATTATTCCAACAACCGATTTTGATGAGACCAAATCATTGGCGTTCTTTACCAAAAATGGTGTTATCAAACGTACGAATTTAAGTGAATTTAAAAATATCCGATCTGTGGGTGTTAGAGCAATTACGCTAGATGATGATGATGAGTTAGTCACCGCGAAAGTCGTAACACAAGACACTAAAAACCTTTTCATTGTCACTAAAAAGGGTATGTGTATAAGATTTGAAGTCAGTGATGCGAGAGAAATCGGCAGAACAGCGCGAGGGGTCACTGGTATTCGCTTTAAGGAAGAGAATGACAGAGTTGTTGGTGCTGCTGTAATTTATAACGATCAAGAAGAACTTTTAACGGTAACCGAAAAAGGTATTGGTAAACGTACAACGGCGGAAGAGTATCGCTTGCAAGGTCGTGGTGGTAAAGGTGTTATTGCCATGAAACTTACACCGAAAACTGCCGATTTAGTAGGTGTTGTCATTGTTGATGAAGACAAAGACCTTATGGCTCTTACTAGCAATGGTAAAATGATTCGTGTTGATATGGAAACCATCCGAAAAGCAGGACGTAATACCAGCGGTGTTAAAGTCGTTTCCGTGGAAGGTACTGATATTGTTGCAAGTATTGCACGATGTCCAAAAGAAGAGAGTGATGAGCTTGAGGGTGAATTTGAAGAAGGAGACGAGGGTTCCAATGAAGGAAGCTTGATCTCAGATATAACTCCAAGCGAAGAGTAATTGGAATAGTAGTTGCTTAAAGATAAAAAAATATTTAAAGGTGTCCCTATGAATAGATGGTTTGTAACACTTTTGGCAAGTTTGGGTTTAATTTTATTGGTTGCAGGGTGCTCAGCAAAAAAGGATGAACCACCTAAAAATCCAAAAGACGCTATGTATGATTTCAGTAATGAAAAATCAATTGTCGTTTATGGTGAAGGTATTGCACCTCAAAATACAGTTTCTCCTGCACAAGCAATTGCATTAGCAAAACGTGCTGCAATTACCGATGGGTATCGCCAACTGGGTGAGAAACTCTATGGTGTAAAAATTAACTCTACAGAAACCGTTAGAGATGCAATGTTGAAAGATTCTCGTATTACTGCACAAGTCAATGCTTTGATTAAAGATGCTGCGATTACGGATGCAACATTTAAAGATGGTTTATACAGTATTCGTATGGAAGTTACTATGAGTGCACGTAGGTGGCAAGAACTTTTTGCTTATTAATAGGTCTAACACAAGCGCTTTTTTGCAGTGATCTTTTTTGGTTTTCATACAAAATTGTCACTGTAAATGGCCTTGTCGTTTATGAACAAAAAAATATTGCCCCCGTCATGATTCCCTACGAGGGTAAAGCACAGAAGTTATGCTCTATTGAGTTATCTAATACGCAAAATCTTCCCAAAGAACAATTTTTGCGAAAACACTTTGATGATATTCTGCCTTGCTTCTATCAACTCTCCTCACATCTTCTTGCTTGGGATGATCAATATCTGAAACATGGAAATGACAGGATAGAGTTGGTCATCGAGCCCGTGCGCTTTACAGTAGATTTTAAAGATGAATTCGCTACCATAAATGCCATTAGGTAAAACTTTTTCTGGTAGGATTGATTCAAAATGCATGTTGCAATTGTAGAAGATGATATAAATATGAGAAAATCCCTTGAGATAGCACTTGGGGAGTATGAAGAATTTAAAATCTCTACGTATAAAAGCGCACTTGATGCCCTTAAAAAGATTGATTCCAGTGTCGATTTGATTGTGACTGATATTAATATGCCGGGAATGGATGGCATTGAGTTTATTAAAAAACTTGATGGTGCTTATGACATTATCGTTATTACAGGCAACGCGACGCTCAGTCGTGCCATTGAGTCTGTTCGCTTAGGTGTCAAAGATTTTTTAACCAAGCCTTTTGAAATTGAAACACTCGTTGAAGCCATTAAGCGACATGATAAAATTCGTACTAAAGTAAAAGAAAGTTTTGAAAAGATTGATAGCACCAAAGAAGAAAATGGCGATTTTATAGCAAACTCTCCAGAACTTGAAAAAGCACTTACCATTGCTAGAAAAGCGGCAAAAACGGATGTGAGTGTGCTTCTTTTGGGTGAAAGTGGCGTGGGAAAAGAGCTTTTTGCCAACTACGTGCATAAAAATTCTCCTCGCTCTAAAAATCCATTTGTTGCCATTAATATGGCTGCTATTCCTGAAAACCTTTTGGAGAGCGAGCTTTTTGGCTATGAAAAAGGGGCATTTACGGATGCTATTGCAGAAAAAAAAGGTTATTTTGAAGTTGCCAATGGCGGAACGCTGTTTTTAGATGAGATTGGTGAAATGCCAATGACTCTTCAGGCGAAGCTTCTAAGGGTGATTCAAGAGCGTGTTATGGTGCGCGTAGGTGGAACAAAAGAGCTTATTATTGATGTTCGTATTGTTTCTGCGACGAATGCCGATATTAAACGAAGCATTAAAGAAGGACATTTTAGAGAAGACCTTTACTATAGGCTCAATACGATTCCTATTGAAATAGCACCGCTTCGACAACGTAAAGAGGAAATTTTACCCATTTGCGAGGTGATTTTAGAGCGTGTTACGAAGAAATATGGGTTGCAAAAGCGTTATTTTTCAGAAGAGGCAATCGAATCTTTAATGACGTATCGATGGCCTGGGAATATTCGAGAGTTGATCTCTGTGGTAGAACGTGCAGTGATCTTAAGTGATACCGAAGCGATCAGTAAAGAAGATCTCTTCTTAGAGAGTCGTAACTGGTTTAGTTCGTAGCAAACCTACAATAGACTTTTTTTGATAACTTAATACCAGCACCATTGGGTTATTAAAAAAGTCTCATATAAAAATTAAGGTAAGAGAAATGAAAAAGTACAATGTAGCAATCGTTGGCGCTACGGGTGCAGTTGGTGAAGAGCTGTGTAGAGTTTTAGAAGAGGTTGATTTTCCTGTCAATAATCTCGTTCCTCTTGCAAGCAGCAAGAGTGCAGGACTTGAAGTTGAGTTCAAAGGTAAAACCTATAAAGTCCTTGAGCTCACTGAAAAAGCATTTGAAGAGAACGATGTTGAAATTGCATTTTTCAGTGCAGGTGGTGATATTTCCGCACATTATGCTCCTTTTGCAGCAGAAGCAGGTGCAGTCGTTATTGACAATACCAGCCATTTTAGAATGGATCCAGATGTTCCTTTGGTCGTTCCTGAATGCAATCCTGATGATATTGGGCAATGGCAAAATCGAGGCATTATCGCCAATCCAAACTGCTCAACCATTCAAATGGTGCAAGTGTTAAAACCACTCGATGATATCTTTAATATTACTCGTGTGGATGTTGCCACTTATCAAGCGGTCAGCGGTGCGGGTAAAAGTGGTATGGAAGAACTGGTCAATCAGATGCAAGACTTTTTTGCCTTTAAACTCGATCAGTGTGAGCCAAAAACATTTTCACATCAAATTGCTCTCAATGTTATTCCTCATATTGATGTTTTCATGGATAATGACTACACTAAAGAAGAGATGAAAATGGTCAATGAGACTCAAAAAATCTTAGGTAAAACGATGGAAATTAGCGCAACATGTGTTCGTGTTCCAGTTATGCGAAGTCACTCTGAAGCGATCACCATTCATTTTGAAAAAGATGTCAATTTAGAAAAAGCGATTGAAGCACTTAAAAATGCAGAAAATGTAATTGTTTTGGATAACCCAGCGAAAAAAGAGTACCCAATGCCAATTATTTCAACCGATACCAACGAGACCTATGTAGGAAGAATTCGTAAAGATATCAACCGCGATAACATACTTCATCTTTGGTGTGTTGCTGATCAAATTCGTGTAGGCGCTGCGACCAATGCGGTGAGAATTGCACAAAAATGGATCAAAAGAGAAGAGGCTTAATGCTAGAAAAATTATTTGAGCGAGGGTTGTGGTCGACGCGACTCATGACCCTCTTAGCGGTTGTCTTTAGTATTTTAGCCGCTTTTGCACTTTTCTTTTTAGCCAGTGCAGATCTTTACCATGTTTTGGTATTGACCTATCAGTATTTTTTCACAAATTTTCATCCTGAAAATTTTCATGCAGATATTGTCGCGGATATTATTGGCGCGATTGATCTTTATCTAATTGCCGTTGTTCTGCTCATCTTTGGTTTTGGTATTTATGAGCTTTTTATCTCTGAAATTGATGTAGCTAAAGGTACGGGTGGCGATAAGATTTTATATGTGAGCTCTTTAGATGAGCTAAAAGATAAAATCGCAAAAGTCATTGTGATGGTCTTAATCGTAAGCTTTTTTCAACGTGTGCTTCATGCTGAATACAAGGGCGCTTTAGAGATGCTCTATCTTTCATTTTCTATTTTGGCTCTTTCCTTAGGGCTCTATTTTTTACATAAAAATGGAGGAAAACACGAATGATTTTTGTAGATGCATGTTTCGGTAAAAAAACGCCTTATACACCGGTATGGATGATGCGTCAAGCAGGGCGTTATTTGCCTGAGTATATGGAAGTGAGAGCTCAAGCAGGAGATTTTTTATCTCTTTGCAAAAACCCTGAAAAAGCCTGTGAAGTCACGCTTCAACCGGTTGATATTTTGGGTGTGGATGCTGCGATTTTATTTAGCGATATTTTAGTGGTTCCCTTAGAAATGGGCATGGAGCTTCAGTTTTTAAAAGGCGAGGGGCCTGTCTTTTCACATCCCATTAAAAATCAAGCGGATTTGGACAAGCTCAGTGTTGAAAAAGCGATTGATGGCTTAGCCTACGTTTATGAGACGATTAAATTGATTCGTGGCAAACTCGCTGCGGATAAAGCGCTCATAGGTTTTTGCGGTGCGCCTTGGACACTTGCAACCTATATGATTGAAGGTCAAGGCACCAAGACCTACGCTTTGGTTAAAAAGATGATCTACTCTAACCCTCAGTTTATGCATGCGTTGCTTAAAAAAGTGACGGAAGTACTTAAGGGTTATATGGAGCGTCAGATTCAAAGTGGTGCGAATGTTGTGATGATTTTTGATTCATGGGCGGCGGCACTTGAAGAGAGTGCGTATTTTGAGTTCAGTTGGTCGTATATGAAAGAGATCAGCGCGTATCTCAAAGCAAAATATCCGCATGTGCCTGTCATTTTATTTCCTAAAGGCATTAGTGGTTATTTGGATAAAATCGATGGTGAATTTGATGTCTTTGGTGTGGATTGGTCAACGCCGATTGAGCTTGCGAAAGCAAAATTAGGAGGCAAATATGTCCTTCAAGGCAATATGGAACCGACACGTCTTTACAACAAAGAGGCGATTGATGAGGGGATTGAGCATATTGTGAATGTGATGAAAAATGAGAGACATATCTTTAACTTAGGACACGGCATTTTGCCAGATATTCCCGTTGAACACGCTCAATACTTCATTAAACAGGTACAAACTCGTACAAAGATCTAACCGTTTGCCCTTATTTTTAGGGCAAACTTCTTTACATGTAAAGGATTTCCCATCAGCCAGATTATCTTTGGACCCATCACGTCAAGACGTTTTGGACAGTCACTTGGCATCGATCTTAGCCCCTCCATCAAACAATGTAATTTTGACTGCCTCTATTGTGAGCTCAAAGGGGCTAAAACAGTCGATAAGGCGAAAGATGCACCTTCATTCCATGAAGTGTTAGATGCGCTTAAAATGGCACTCTCTAAGCATCAAAACCTTGATGTCATTACACTCACCGCCAATGGCGAGCCCACCCTTTACCCTGAGCTTGACGCACTGGTGGATGCTATTCTTATTTTACCCAATCGCCCAAAACTGCTGATTCTCTCCAATGGCTCTACGATTCATGATGAGGCGATTCAAAAAACGCTTTCTAAAATTGATATTGTCAAACTCTCTTTGGATTGTGTCAGTCCAAAATGCTTTAAGAAGCTTGATCGCGCGCACAAAGGGATTGAAATTGGGCAGATTATCGAAGGTATGAAACAATTTAGAACGCGCTATCAAGGGACATTGGTCATTGAAATTTTAGTGGTAGAAAGGCTCAATGATACCGAAGAGGAATTTCATGCTCTCAATGCGGCATTGCATGAGATCAATCCTGATCGCATTGATGTCAGTACCATTGATCGCCCACCTGCGTATGCGGTCAAAGGTGTCAGCATTGAGCGTTTAGTCGAGCTTTCAAATCTCTTGGAAGATTTACATGTAAACATTGCGTATAAGAAAAACTACATCTCTGAAAAGCGTTATTTTAGCGAAGAGGAGATTTATGAACTTCTTAAACGAAGGCCTCAAAGCTTTGAAGATATAGCGCTTTGTTTTGATGCGCAAAGTTTGAAAAATCTCAACCATTTGGTCGAAAAAAATGCTTTACATGTAAAAAATATTGCAGGCGTGAATTTTTATAAAGTAACCTAGTGGGCAAAGCGCCCACTACGCTATTACGCAAGTGCTAATTGCTGTTTTTTGTATTTGACTCTTTGTCCAAAATAGATTAAACCATAGAGGGTAAAACCGATTACATAGGCAAAATAATGACTCGGAAGCCCCAGTTTTGCTGCCATAAGTTTTGGAAGCATTAAAAATGGAATGACGACAATCAATAAAATTCTCTCAATATTGTTAATCTTAGTTAAGATAAAACTTTGTGTTGCTGATGTAAAGGCAAACATACCAAAGATAGCTCCACCAAAAATAAGCGCAATTTCAAAAGGATTGGTAATCCAAATCCATTTTGAAGGATCATTGGGATCGTTTGCATCTACACCACTTATTAACAGTAGCTCATTGTTGAAGAAGAACATAAACGGCAAAATACCCGTCCTGATGTCATAAATAAACGCTTGAATACCTGTAATAATCGGATCGCTCTTTGCAACTGCCGCCGCGGCATATGCCGCCATGCCCACAGGAGGTGTGTCATCGGCCAAAATACCAAAGTAGAAAACAAACATATGCGCTGCAAGTGCTGGGATAAGATACCCATTGCTTCCTGCTAGATCCATGATGATAGGTGCTGTTAATGCCGCCATAACGATATAGTTCGCCGTTGTTGGAAGTCCCATACCCAAGACCAAAGAGACAAAAGCGGTTAAGAAAAGAACGCCTAAAATGTAGCCATTGGCTAAATTGTCAATGACCTCTGCGAGGACAAGACCAATACCTGTTAGCGTTACAGAGCCTACGATGATACCCGCAACGGCAGTTGCAATCGCAACCGAAACCATATTTTTGCCACCATTGACCATGCCATGTCCAATATCTGCCAACCCTTCTACAAAGAGCGATAAAGTCACTTTTTCTTGATTGATTAAGGCTTTAAGTGGCTTTTGCACGAGCATGATAATCATCAAAAACATAATCGCACTAAAAGCGGCACTTTGTGCGGATTGTCGTAGTACCACAAGCGTATAGATTAAAAAGAAAATAGGAATAAGGTAGTGAATACCATGAATAAAGATAGGCCAGACACGACCAAGAATATTAGGATCTTCACCTTTGAGACCATGTTTTTTAGCTTCCAAGTGAACAATGTAAAAAAGAGCAATATAGCACGTAAATGCAGGAATAAAAGCTGCAAAAACAATATCCGTATAATCGAGTCCTAAAAACTCCGCCATGATAAATGCCGCGGCACCCATAATCGGAGGCATCAATTGACCATTAACGGAAGCGGCAGTCTCAACAGCCGCAGCTTTATGTGCGCTAAAACCAAGACGTTTCATCAAAGGAATAGTAAAGGTTCCCACCGTGACTGTGTTGGCGATGGAAGAGCCTGAGATCATACCAAACATACCCGAAGCTGCAACAGCCGCTTTGGCGGGACCGCCATCGTAACGTCCCAAAATAGTGTAGGCAAGTTTAATGAAGTATTCACCCGCACCTGCTCGGTCTAAAAGAGCGCCAAAAAGAACAAATAAAAAGACAAAACTTGCACTAACACCTAGTGGTACACCAAAAATACCTTCGGTTGTGAGAACCATTTGTCCGACAATTTTATTAAGACTCGCCCCTTTATGGGCGATCATATCCGGTAAATAAGGACCAAAGTAGTCATAGGCTAAAAAGACCATTGCCACAACCATCAATGGGAGTCCCATGACTCTTCGTGAGGCTTCGAGAACAACTAAAATGGTTGTAACACCAACGATGATATCGGTTTGTGTCCATGCACCTGAGCGCATAGCTAAGTCTTTATAGGCATACCATTGGTATAAAACAGCAGCAATACCTACAATCATAATACCAAAGTCATACCATGTAATGGTTGATTGAAGTTTAGGACTTTTATACATAGCATGCATTGAAAATGCGAGAGCAAGGCCAAAGGCTAAGTGAATCGCTCTTGCATGAGCGCTATTACCTGGTTCAATGACCATATAAAGTTGGAATAAAGACCATGAAAAAGCAATAGCAGCTATAAGCCAGTAATGCCAACTTCCTTTTTCAAAATCTCTATGTCCTTCAAATTCGCTGATGAGTTTTTCATCATCCAGTCTTTCTTCGAGTGTTTTCACGCATAAACCTTTATGTCAATCTGTAAGGCTTCTCTTTCAAAAAGCCTTACATGTAAGAAATTTATTTTATTTAAGTAGTCCTGCTTCTTTAAATGCTCTCATAGCACCTGGATGTTGTGGTACGCTTAAGCCTTCGAGCAAGCTCTCTTTGGTAATTGTTTTGTAAGAAGGGTGAAGTTCTTTAAATTTATCGAAGTTATCAAGAATCGTTTTTACTACTTGGTAAACCACTTCATCTTTGACTTTGCTACTGGTTACAAGAACAGCTTTAACACCAATACTTGGAACATCATTTGGAACACCTTTATAGTATGTACCTGAGATAGTACCTTTGGCATAATAAGGATATTTTTTAACCAATGCATCAATGGCTGGACCTTCAATAGGAACAATGTTGATGTCCACAGAACTCGCGGCATCTTTAATGTTTGCCGTTGGATGACCTGCTACAAAGAAGTAACCATCAATATGGTTATCTTGGAGCATCGTTGGACCTTCTGTCGATTTGAGTTCATTGACAAGCGCTAAGTCTGAGCGTTTAATGCCAAGTGCTTCAAAAACAACATCAACAGTCATATTGGTTCCTGAACCTGGAGAGTCTAAATTGAGTCTTTTACCTTTAAGGTCTGCCATCGTCTTAATCCCTGATTTTTGGCTGACAACAAGAGCAAGAAGTTCTGGATAAATCGCAATGGCACTGCGAAGTTCTGGTACAGCAGCAGCACCTTCAAATTTACCTTCACCTTTATACGCTTGGTATGCTGTATCACTTTGGGCAATACCAAAATCAAGTTCACCTGCTTTGATGGTATTAACATTATAAACAGAGCCACCTGTAGATTCCACTGAGCAGCGAATATTCGTCTCTTTTTTGTTTTTATTGACCATTTGGCAAATAGCACCACCTGTTGGATAGTACGTTCCAGTAACGCCACCTGTACCAATTGTAATAAACTCCGCTGCAAACAGAGAGATACTTAGCGTTCCCGTAAGCGCTAATGTAGTGAGTATTCTATTCATCTTGACTCCTTGAATTGTAGTGTTTCATTTAATGCTACTACGTTTTTTCTTACTATTACTTGAATAAATCTATAAAAGGGTAGTTTGATTATGTTTTTTTTAAGATTAGTACAACAAATTTTTTCTTGAATAATTATTTTTAAATAAGTCTTGACAATAAAAAATTTTTTTTGACTATAATTTCGACCTCATTCAAAGTGTTCCGAATTAGCTCAGCGGTAGAGTAGGTGACTGTTAATCACTTGGTCGCTGGTTCGAATCCAGCATTCGGAGCCACTCTTTTATCTAGCATACTCCAAAATAGTCTAAAAATCCCTATAAAATCGGCATTCTTTCGCAAATATTCATCTAATACAATACAACGCAATTTAACCCAAACTAAGAGTCAAAGTAGTAATATTGGTAGTAATTTTTGATAATTTCTACTTTTCTAAGGAGAATGACTACTATGGCATCAAAACTCCTGAAAGACTTACAAGTACGTAATGCCAAGCCTTTAGAGCAAGATTACAGACTTACAGATGGCGAAGGCTTATATCTTCTCGTGAAACCCAATGGTAGTAAACTTTGGCGCTACAACTATTCTTTTGAGAACAACAAGTATGTCTATTCGATTGGGAAATACCCTGAGATCAGCCTTGAAAGAGCAAGGATTTTACACCAAAATGCGATTAGACTTAAAGCAGATGGCATTAACCCTGTTGATCAAAAGCGAAAAGCGAAACTAGAGAAGAAACTAGCTACGGTTAATACCTTTAAAGCTATTGCAAAAGAATGGCTTGAAAAGAAAAAGAGGGAATTAGCAGAAAAGACTTTTGAGGGCGTTGAGCGGAGGGTTGAAAAGAATCTTTATCCGATTTTGGGTGATATAAATATTCGTGAAATCAAGAAGCAAGACGTTGCAAGTGCTTTAAAAATTGCAGATTTACGTAGCCCTGAAGTAGCTAGCCGCTGTTTAGGCTATGCTAAAAATATTTTCGAGTACGCAGAAGATTTAGGGGTTATTGAGTTTAGCGTTATATCTTCTATGACAGCTGGTAAATTTTTAACCAAATATGAGAATGAAAGATTCGCACACATTAAAGACCCGAAAAGATTAAAAGAGCTTTTAATTGCAATTGATTCATATTCTGGTGAATATGTTGTTAGACAGCTTTTGAGATTATTGCCATTAGTTGCTTTACGTCCAACCGAAGCCAGGGCTGCAACATGGAATGAAATCGACTTTGAAAAAAAGATTTGGTCTATCGGTAAAGAGCGTATGAAAATGAGAAAGGATCATATCGTACCCCTTTCATCCCAAGCATTAAAAATTTTAGAAGAACTGCATCCTTACACAAAAAACAGTAAATATATTTTTCAAAGCCCTCGAAAATCGGATACTCCGTTATCGGATAATTCTATCAACAAGGCCTTGTCAATTTTAGGCTTTAAGGACGAACAAACCGGACACGGTTTTCGCCATATTTTCAGCACAACGTGCCATAGCAATTTAAGGGAGCATCAATTTGATTCTCTTGTTATTGAAGCATGTTTATCGCATAAAGATAAAAATAAAGAACGTGACGTATATAATGGTGCTAAATATATACCCGAGAGAATGCAATTGATGCAATGGTACGCAAATTATTTGGATGATTTGAAAAATAGCAAGAATTAATTGATTGATCCAGTTCATCTGATGAATTTGTAATTTTCCGAAAAGTCCTAAAATAGGAATTATCTGATATATTTTGATTATCTCGTTAATCCGAAAAATCTGTATAAAGAGATAATTTATGATATATCTTATAACTCTTATTTTGATTTGGATAAAATAAACATATAATTTTCTCACAAAGTATTAACACAAGGCATATGTTCAATGACTGTCTTAGAAATAGAAAATAATCTTCATAATCTAGTAGCAAATCTTGACAAAGAAAACTTCATCTTCGAGCTACTCTTAGCATACGGTATCCCAAAATCAACCATCAAACGACTGCAAGGAAGCGATCACGACAAACTTACATCATACGGTGAACTTGTCATGAGAAAAAAACTTTTTTTCAAAGTGACGGATAATGAACTTCATGCCACGATAGATGAACTTAAATCTTCAAAAGAAGTTCTTAAACACTTACCAAGATTTGTTCTTGTAACAGACTACGAAACACTCCTTGCCTATGACGTTAAAACGGAAGATAGCCTCGATATCGAACTCTTAAACATTATCAATCATTACGATTTTTTCTTGCCTCTCGCAGGGATGGAAAAAACTACCTTTACCGATGAAAACCCAGCCGATGTCAAAGCCTCACTCAAGATGGCAAAACTCTATGATGAGCTTCAAAAAAACAACCGCTTTGAAATCAAAGAGGAAGTTCACTCTTTGAATGTCTTTCTCACAAGGCTTTTGTTTTGCTACTTTGCTGAAGATACCAACATCTTCCCTGACAACCTCTTTACCTCTTCACTCTCATCGCACACGCAAGTGAACGGGAGCGATTTGGATGCTTACTTGCAAAGACTTTTTACCATTTTCAACACACCAAACACAAAAAGAGAGCCAAACACACCCGCATACCTAAACGCATTTCCTTATGTCAATGGCGGACTTTTTGCTTTACATGTAAAGCTTCCGACTTTTACCACTCGTTCACGCTCCCTCATGCTAGAAATCGGAAAGTTAAAATGGTCACAGATAAATCCAGACATCTTTGGAAGTATGATACAAGCAGTTGTTACCCCTGAACACCGTGGTGGAATGGGCATGCACTACACCTCTGTACCCAACATCATGAAAGTCATCGAACCGCTATTTTTAGATGAACTCTATGTCGAATTTGAAAAAAGTTATGAAAGCAAAACCAAACTTAAAGCTTTACATGTAAGGCTCTCAAAACTCAAAATCTTTGACCCAGCGTGTGGAAGCGGAAACTTTCTCATCATCGCCTATAAGAAACTAAGAGAACTTGAAATGAGCATCTTGCAACGCATAGACACATTAAGCAAAGAGCGGAGTTTTGTCTTTAGCGAGATAAAACTAACACAATTTTACGGCATAGAGCTAGACGATTTTGCACACGAAGTAGCAATGCTTTCTCTTTGGCTCGTCGAACATCAGATGAACTTAGAATTTTACAAAGCATTTGGGAGAACAAGTCCTAGTTTACCTCTTCATGACGGAGGAAATATTGTTCATGGAAATGCTACAAGGTTGGATTGGGAAGAAGTTTGTCCTAAAAATGTTGGGGATGAGATATATGTTTTGGGAAATCCACCGTATTTAGGCTCAAGTATGCAGAACAAAAAGCAAAAAGAAGACATGGCATCTGTTTTTCAAGGTATCAAGAATTACAAAAACTTAGATTACATAGCATGTTGGTTTTATAAAGGTGCAAAATATATACAAAACTCAAATACAAAATTAGCTTTCGTAACGACAAATTCTATCGTACAAGGTGAACAGGTTGCAATGTTGTGGCTTCATATTTTTAAGTTAGAGATTGAAGTGTTTTTTGCTCATCAATCTTTCAAATGGACAAACAATGCTAAAGGAAATGCCGGTGTTACTGTTGCAATTATCGGATTAAGAAACTGTTCTGATGCCGATAATAAATATATCTTCAATGGTTCGATTAAGCAAAAAGTTAAACATATCAATCCATATCTAACTTCTGTCAATGTCTCTGTTGTGACAAAGCGAACAAAATCTTTATCGAAATTACCACTTATGGAATACGGAAATAAAGCAGTTTATGGAGAACCTTTGATTCTTGAAAAGCAAGAAAAAGAGCGTATTCTTAGTGCATTTCCAGAAGCTAAAAATTTTATAAGACCGCTTAAAGGAGCAAAAGAGTTTTTAAACGGCTTAGAGCGTTGGGTAATTTGGATTGAAGATAAAGACCTGTCGTTGGCACAATCTATTTCCCTTATAAATGAACGAATTGAAAAAGTAAAAACTCTTCGGCTTTCAAGTAACGACAGCGGAGCGCAAGAATTGGCTCAATACTCTCATCGTTTTAGAGATACAAAAACTTCTAAAACGACATCCTTGATTGTGCCGCTTACAACATCTGAACGAAGAAAATATATACCAACTGGATTTTTATCACAAGAAACGATTTTAACCAATGCAGCCAATGCAATTTACGATGCTGAACCTTGGATATTTGGAGTTATATCATCATTAATGCACATGGTTTGGATGCGAACTGTTGCAGGAAGATTAAAAACAGATTATCGTTATTCATCAGCACTTGTTTACAACACCTTCCCATTCCCAAATATCTCACAAAAACAAAAAGACGAAATCACCGAGCTTGTATTTGGCGTACTCGATGAGCGAGAAAAACACAGCCAAAAAACCCTAGCCCAGCTCTACGACCCAAACAAAATGCCAGAAGGCTTAAAAAAAAGCCCACCACGCCCTAGACAAAGCCATAGAACAATGCTACCGCCCCAAACCATTCGAAACCGATGAAGAAAGACTAGAGTACCTTTTTAGGATGTATGAAGAGATGACAAAGGGCAAGAAATGAGTAAAATAAATCAAATTGAAAAAGCACTTCAAGAAATTGATGCTACAAAATTTCATAAGCTTTTAGATGCATATTTGACAAAAAAAATATCTGCACCTCATTCTAATGGTACAAAACTTGGGGAAGACAAACCAATAAAAGGTACACCTGACAGTTATATTGTTTTAGAAGATGGAAAATATATATTTATTGAATATACTGCACAGAAAACCAATATTGTAGAAAAATTTTTAAAAGATTTAGAAAAATGCTTTGATGAAGAGAAAACAGGTATAAAAGTAGTACAAATAAATAAAATTGTACTTGCATGTAATTCTGATTTAAATCCACAAGAGATAAAACAATTTATAGATTATTGCAGCTCAAAAAATATTACATGTGAATTTATTGGAAATTCATATTTAGCGAATGATTTATTTAGTAATTATCCAAATATAGCTAAGGAATTTTTAGATATCTCGATAGATACTGGTCAAATTCTTGATTGTGTAGAGTTTATAGATGCTTATGAAAAGAACAAATTTTCAACATCACTTAATACAACATTACAATTTAGAGATGTAGAAATTCAAAATTTAAGAGAATCATTAGCAAATAATCAAATCACTTTTATTACTGGTGCCGCAGGAGTTGGTAAAACGAAATTGGCGATAGATATTAGTTCTTTATATGCTAAAGAAAATGGATTTATTTTTAAAGCTATTTTAAATAGAGGTGCCAATATTTTTGATGATTTAAAGGTATATTTTAATTCTCAATCTGAACAGTATCTAATTTTTATTGATGATGTTAATAGAATTCATCTATCGTTAGAATACCTCTTTGAATATTATGGTGAAAAAATCAATCAGGGGACTATAAAAATAATTGCAACAATTAGAGATTATGCAAAAGAAAAGTTATTTGATAAATTACCTAAAAGTATAAGTTATTATGAACTTGAATTAAAACCTTTAAGCGATGACTCAATTAAAAAAATTGTTGAGAAAGAATATAGTATTACAAATCATCTCTATCTTGAGAGAATTGCAGATATTGCTCAAGGTAATCCAAGATTAGCTTTAATGGCAGCATCTATAGTTAAAAAGCAAAACAGATTAGATGCAATTTATGATGTGACAACATTATATGATGAGTATTTTTCTAGTATTAAAAAAGATATTGAAATATTTGAAAAAAATGATTTACTTTTGTTAAGTGTAGCAATCATTTCATTTTTTAGAATTATTGATAGAGAAAATACTCAACAAATTGATATGATAGAAAAAGCCTTTGATATTTCAATTGATGCGATATGGAAAAATATAGAAGAGTTACATCGCCTTGAAGTTGTTGATATGTATGAAAATAATGTCGTTAAAGTTTCAGATCAAATACTTTCTACTTATTTATTTTATAAAACTGTTTTTGTTGATAAAAAAATTAACATTGGCATTTTCTTAAAGCATTTTTTTCCTAGTTTCAAAGGAAAATTTGTTGATGCTTTAAATCCATTGTTGAGTTCCTTTGATACAAATCTCATATTAGAAGTATTGCGTGAACCAGTTAATAATTTATGGGGTGAATCCCTTTCAAATAAACAGCACATTTATGAAGTGATAAATACATTTTGGTTTTTAAAACAAACAGATATTTTGATTTATTTTTCAGAGGCAATTGAACAATTAGATAATGTAGAAATAGATGCTGAACCACTTGATATTTGGAAACAAATTAATACAAATCAAACTGATGAGATTTTAAATAAACTTTCTTTATTTAGGCATGATAGTTTAGAAAATATGAAAATTTCTATCGAATTAATTATTACGTACTTAACTAAAGTACCATCAAAAATATATGAAGTTATTATCGTACTAACTAAAAATTTTGGAATCAAGTATGATAGCTATCGATACAATTATTCTAAAGAAAAAATTTTAATCGACACTTTATGGAACTTTACTGAACATGGAAAGAATCAATTATTAACGAGATTGTTTATTAGGGTTTGTAGTGAATTTTTAAAAACCGAGTTTGAAGAAAATAAAATGAAAGGTCATAATTTTATCATATCTCGTTATAAACCTTTTGAAACAGAAAATTTGCAAGAACTAAGAAATGATATTTTTGAAAAATTAGATATATTGTTTTCTAGTGGAAACTTTTTAGGAGACTTGGAAAACTTAATTCAAAAATATCCATCAGGGATTAGTTATAGTGCTGATGTGAGCAATGTAGAAAAATGGGATGTTCAAAATATTTTAAATTTAATAGAAAAATATTTTGATTCAAGTATATATAGACATTGTCAAATTGTACAAAATCTATTAAAAAGTTTTGATGGGCATAAACTTGTTTATGATACTAGTATCAAAGAAACTTTTAAACATCAAGCATATGAATTAAAAAAACTACTTTTTTTAAATGATGTAGATATTTCATTAGAGCAACCAAGGGACAAAGAAGAAAAAACAGATTGGGATAAAATACGACAAATAAAACATGACAGATTAGCTGATTTTGTAAAAGATTATACTTTAAGTGATTGGCTACAACTTTTTGATTCGTGTAAGTTGTTTTTTGCAGAGCAAGGAAGAGATGCTTATAATCTAAAAAGTAGTTTGAATGAGTTATTTCACATAATTGCTCATAAAAATGAAACTCTTTATATTGATATACTAGAAAAATATCTTGAGTTAGGTGATCCATTTTTATTAAATTTGAATATGTCAGATTTAATAAAAATTGTTGGAAAAGAGAAAGCCTTTGAATTCATAAAGAAATATTCTTTTCAAGCTCAAGAAACATGGTTATTTAATCTTTTTATAGCAATTGATGAAAGCAAAATTACTTCGAAAGAGGCTGAATCATTATTAGAACTTTATAAAACTTCTAGTTATAGGAGCATGCCTTCTCATTTAGATTATTTAATCAAATATTGTACAGTAGATGAAAATATTTTTTTAGAAATAATGACCATTTTGGTTAACAGGGCAGAAAATGAAGACAATAGATTTGTAGATACTTTTTCTATAATTTTTAATCCATTTACCGATATTTTTAAACTTCTTGACCAATATATATATTCAGACATAGTATTATTTAAAAAAGCATATTTATTTTGTTTGAATTGTGAAAATCATTTTGACTATGACATGATGGCTTTTAACAAATTGATTAACTTTGATATTAATTTTGTTGATAATTATATTGTTTATATTCTAAATAGCCATGACAAGTCAATAAGTTCTCATGATATTCACAATGATTTTTCATTAATTTGGAAGAGAGATGACTATCAAAAAATCTTTCTTAGAATCATCGAAGTGATTTATAGCTTAAAAACTAAGCAACTTGTTTGGAGAAAAGGTGAATTGCTCAAGGTCTTTTTTATAAATCGTGAAAATCAAGGTGAAATTGAAAATAGAGCAGATAGCTTAATTAAAAAATATATTGACTTGTATTTTAGTGATAATAAAAAAATTATTTTTATATTTGAATTAATAAGTGAGTTTAGCGAAGAAAGAAAAATAGCTCTTATATCTTATTTCATCGCTAGAAATGATTCTTTTGAATTATTTAAGCAATTATCATTAGAGCCAATGATGCAAAGTTGGAATGGTAGCAGAATACCATCTCTACAAAAAGAGATTGATTTTTTTACTTCATTACTTTCTTTGATGACAACAGCCCCTTTGCTTAGACATAAACAAAAAATACAGCAGAGTATAGATTTTTTAAAACAAGATATACAAAGAGAAAGAAAAAGTGACTTTATGAGAGATGATTATTAGAAAAAAAGCAAAAAAAAGAGATGAAAAAAGAAAAAACACATGCAAAAAATAGCCAACCTGAACATCTATATAGGTACAAAAGAGGAGTACCGCATGGCGGTAAGCCAAGGTATGAAAATCGTCTGTGCACTCAACCGTGCCAATGGCTTTGTGACACATCAGTCACAGGTGGGTTGGAGCGGTAGAGGGTGTAACAAGGACAATCCTTACTATCTCTACAAAGAGGAAGATGATGCTATTTATCTAAACATGATTGATGGAGATGACCCAAAATATGTAAACGATGAAATGATAGATGCGGCTTTAGACTTTATTAAACGGCATTTGGATAATGATATGCCCGTCTTTGTGTATTGTAGTTTAGCAGAGTCGCGAAGCCCTTCTATCGTACTTATGTATATGCTAGAGCACGGTCATATCGAAGCAACAAACAATGCTTTGAGAGAGTTCAAAGATAAATTTTATGCCAACTATCAGCCCAAAAGAGGCAATGTGGAGTATATTGTAAAAAGATGGCTAGGCAAATTGATCAAGGAGTGAAATAATATGAATATAAAAGATTTTAAATCAGGTACGCTGAGACAAGAGTATCAATATAAAAGTTTTTTGCCAGAATTTATCAATCATACTTTTACATGGGATGACCCTCAAATCAATACTATGCTTGAAAATGCAACTAGAGCACTTGGTGAACTTAACGCTTTTACGAGGATTGTACCAAATGTAGATATGTTTATACAGATGCATATCACAAAAGAAGCGAATACATCAAGTAAGATAGAGGGCACAAAAACAGAGATGGATGAAGTGCTTATCGCAAAAGAGCAGATAAATCCTGAAAAAAGAGATGACTGGCAAGAGGTACGAAACTATATTGATGCTATGAATACTGCTATCAAAGAGCTTGAAAGTTTACCTATCTCGAATCGTCTTATCAAAAATATTCATGCAATTTTGCTCAATAGCGTAAGAGGTGAAGCAAAACAGCCGGGTGAATTTAGAAGATCTCAAAACTGGATAGGTGGTGCTAGTTTAGCAACAGCTTATTATATTCCACCCCATCACAATGAAGTTGGGGATCTCATGAGTGATTTGGAAAAATTTTTGCACAACGAAGAGATATTTGTGCCGCATCTTATAAAAATAGCAATTGCTCACTATCAGTTTGAGACGATCCACCCATTTTTGGACGGGAATGGGCGTATCGGTAGACTGCTCATAACACTGTATTTAGTGAGTAAAGGATTACTTAGAAAACCATCTTTGTATCTCTCTGATTTTATCGAAAAAAATAAATCAGCTTACTATGAAGCACTGACAAAAGTAAGAGCAGATAATGATTTGATTCATTGGATAAAGTTTTTTCTTGAAGCAGTGATTGTTACTGCCAATAATGGCGTACAAACGTTTCAAAATATTTTGAGTCTCAAACAAGAGATGGATACACTGATAGTAGGATTTGGTAAAAAGGCACACAATGCGAGCAAATTGATAGAGTTCTTATATCAAAGGCCTATTATCTCAATTAGTGAAATCATAGAGCCTTTGGAGATTAGTAAGCCTACGGCAAATACTTTAGTCAAAGAGTTTGAGTCAAAAGGTATTTTAAAAGAAATTACAGGATATGAGAGAAATAAACTGTTTGTATTTGATAGGTATTTGACAATATATAGTAAAAATTAAAGTCATAAATTTTACTAAGAGAATTTTATAGTTAAAGTTAGGATCCTAAATTTTACTAAGAGAATTTTATAGTTAAAGTTCGAGCCAATTTTTTGAATTAGAGAGGGATGAATGACAAATATCATAGATGTAACTTATGGGCAAACAGGTGAGAGCAAAAAAACCAATAACTTTGGCATGAGGGATATGCAAGCAAAAGCTTACGAAGCTAGAAACGAGCAGTACCTTCTTCTTAAAGCTCCCCCAGCATCTGGAAAATCAAGAGCTTTGATGTTCATCGCTTTAGACAAACTTTACTATCAGAATATTGCCAAAGTCATCGTAGCTGTACCTGAGCGATCTATCGGCGGTTCTTTTGAAAAGACCGATTTAAAATCAAACGGTTTTTTTGCTTCATGGGAACCAAACCCTCTGTATAATCTTTGTACTCCCGGAGGAGAAAAGAGTAAAGTAGAAGCATTTAAAAAGTTTATGAACAGTGATGAAAAAATTCTGATTTGCACCCATGCAACACTCAGGTTTGCCTTTAAAGAGCTAGATGATGCAAAATTTGATAATTGTGTACTAGCGATTGATGAGTTTCACCATGTCTCAGCTGATGGAGAAAACCAGCTAGGAGAGCTTATTCGCTCTGTTATGCAAAATTCTACTGCTCATATAGTAGCTATGACAGGTTCGTATTTCAGAGGCGATAGCGTACCGGTACTTATGGCTGAAGATGAGGCAAAATTTTCAAAAATAACCTATAACTACTACGAACAACTAAATGGTTATGAGTATTTGAAATCATTGGGCATTGGATATCACTTTTATCAAGGGCGTTATACAAGTGCAATACACGAAATTTTAGACACTAATAAAAAAACAATTTTACACATTCCTAATGTCAATTCTGGTGAATCTACAAAAGATAAACACCGAGAGGTAGATACTATTTTAGATACTATCGGGACAGTGGAGCAGATTACTGAGGAAGGGATCATCATCGTTAAACGAAAAGGCGATGGTAAACTTCTTAAGGTAGCTGATTTAGTCAATGATGAACCAAAAGCAAGAGAGAAAGTCGTAACATACCTACGCAACATCAAAAATGTTGATGATATGGATTTGATTATAGCCCTTGGTATGGCAAAAGAGGGTTTTGATTGGCCTTACTGCGAGCATGCTTTGACTGTTGGTTATAGAAGTTCCTTAACAGAGATCATTCAAATCATTGGAAGAGCAACAAGAGATAGCAACAATAAAACTCATGCTCAGTTTACAAACCTTATAGCTCAACCTGATGCACAGGACTCTGAAGTCAAACTTAGCGTCAATAATATGCTCAAAGCCATTACAGCATCACTATTGATGGAACAAGTCTTAGCACCAAATTTTAAATTTAAACCGCGATTTGATGGCGATGATGAACCTAATCAAAAAGGTGAACTCAAAATCAGAGGTTTCAAAAAACCAACAAGCAAAAGAGTGGAAGATATTATCGAATCAGATTTGAATGATTTAAAAGCAGCTATCTTGCAAGATGAAGTGATGATAAAAGCCATTCCGGGAAACCTTGATGCAGAAGTGATCAATCGAGTTTTGATCCCTAAAATTATCAAGGTTAAATATCCTGATTTGAATGATAATGAAGTGGAAGAGCTAAGGCAGCATGTCGTTGTTGATAGTGTCGTTAAAAATGGGCATATCATAGAAAGCGGTGATAAAAAATTTATAAAAATGGCAGATAAATTTGTTAATATAGATGAACTTCATATTGATTTGATAGATCAAATCAACCCATTTCAAAGGGCTTTTGAAATCCTATCAAAATCAGTGACGACGCATGTGCTTAAATTGATTCAAGAGAGTATTGAAGCAACAAGAATAGAAATGACACCGGAAGAAGCTATTATACTTTATAAAAAAATTCCTGTATTTAAAAGCGAGCATGGAAGAATGCCAGATTTAAACAGCAGTGATTTTACAGAAAAAAGAATGGCGGAAGCTCTTATTTATCTCAATAAGCTTCGACGTGAGAAAGTCAATGGTTGAGTTTTCATTAGATGAGATTTTAGCCGATGACCCACTAGGGCTTTTGAATGAGCAGAAAGCCACAACAAAAGCTTTAAATGAAGATGATAGGCTTATTTCGAGTTTTGAAGAGATTAACACTTTTGTTGAACAAAATGGACATGAGCCTCAAAAATCGCCTAATATGCAGGAGCGTACTTTGTATTCAAGATTGCAAGGAATACGTGAAAACCCTGAAAAGATGAAGGCTCTTAAACCGTATGATCGATTGAATCTCCTGCAAGAAATTGAGATTAATTCCATTGATGATATTTTAAATAACGATGCATTTGGATTGCTTGGCGATGAGAAAGAGAATGACATATTTACATTGAAGCATATTCCAAAAGAACGTGAGCAGACAGATTTCGTTGCACAAAGAAGACCATGTAAAAAATTTGATAAATATGAGCTTCTTTTTAAAGAAGTACACCAAGATCTAAAAAACGGTACAAGAAAATTATCTAAATTTAACGAAAAGTTCTTTGAAGAAGGTAGCTTTTTTATTTTAAAAGGGGTGTTGGCTTATTTAGAAAAAATTGATGATCCAAAAAAAGATAAATTTAATAAACTGGATTCCAGAACAAGGATTATCTTTGAAAATGGAACTGAATCAAATATGCTTTTGCGATCCTTTGGAAAGGGCTTGTATGAGGATGGATATTTCGCAAGTCTACAAGATGATAGGGTACTAGATAAATTATCTCAAATTTCAGAAGAAGATAATAAAACGGGTTATATTTATATCTTGGAGTCTTTAAGTTCAGATACCAAAATTGCATCTATCAAAAACTTATACAAAGTTGGTTATTCAACAACTGAAGTCAAAGAAAGAATTAAAAATGCTGTTAATGAGCCGACGTATTTGATGGCTCCCGTTAAAATTGTTAGTGTTTATGAAACCTATAATATGAACACACAAAAATTTGAACAACTTATTCATAAATTTTTTGGCAAAGTATGCCTAAATATTGATATTTCTGGAGATGCTAGTAAACGATATACTCCAAGAGAGTGGTTTGTTGTGTCGCTCGATATTATTGAGAAAGCATTAGAACTTATTATTAATGGTGAAATCATACACTATAGGTATGATGAAAAATCAGACAAACTAATTATGATTTAAAGACCATAATGTTACAGAAAATTTAATATGCTCAATAAATATTATTTCGTAGCTTTTTTCACTTGAGGGATTAAATCTGTCACTTCCAAACCAAATTCAGAAGCAATTCTATAAAGGTGCTCAAGGTTATAACTGACATCATGTTTACGGGTTTCTATTTTAGCCACATAGTTGGGTGATTTATGACCAAGGATTTGTGCTAATGCTAATTGGCTGATACCTCTTTTAGTTCTTTCAGCCTTAACATTTTCAACAATTTGATCCATAAAACGCTCAATCATTTTTTCCACAATAAATCACCTTTAATAAACACCTATAAGTTGATGAAATAGTAGTGATTAACGAGGTTTGTAACAAACACTTATAAGTGTTTAATAAGCTCTTTTACGGTATCCTTTATCTATAAATTAGTCATAAGGAATGTTAATGAAAAAGGTTCTTGTATCGTTGATTATGGTAGTTGGTTGTCTATTAGCAAGCGAAGGGCAAAAATCAGTCACAACCTGTCGTTTTGAGGCAAGACAGATTGGTGCATTTGCTGATAGCCCAATGACCTGTTCGGGAGATTTTAAAAAATCATCAACCACACAAGAGCTTTACGGGGATGGATGGCGATTGATAAACTCCTATACCCAGAATAGTAATGTGTACCTTGTGTTTGAAAAGAACAAAAATCTGTAAAGGAGAATAAAGATGCTTTCCATGATTCGTGATTACCTCATTATGGTCTTGGCTAAAATCATTGTTGGGGCTTTCTTTGGTGGTTTAGTTTTGTTTGGATTTTTCATACTCTATTGGATCTTTCGTGATTATGCAATAGCCGTTACTACCATGAAAGCTACATTGACATGTGATGCTGCAAAATTTTTCTCATTATTGCTTCTTGTTGGATGCTTCTTTCATACAGCAGAGTATAAAAGCACTCCTAAAAAGTCAGAATTTAATACATGTAAATACCTTGATAAAGTCTTTTTTGAACACGACACAGGTATAAGGCAATGGTAATGAAACGAACACATATTCTTTTATCAAGCATCATGACGGTAGTTTTCCTTTCTGGTTGTGCCACAACACCCTCACAACCTAATCCTTCCTCTTTGCAGCAAGCAACTTCTTTAAAAGAATACATTGCCCTCAAACGAGGTGGTGAGACAATAAACTACAATGTTATTGCCGAAAGAGAGCATCAATCAATTATTGAGTATCGAACCTACGATGAAGCAGTGAATGTGGCAGATGCTCGAGACATCATGGAAGTCCTTGATGATGCTAAAGGCTATTGTGAGAGCATCAAAGGGAAAAGTGTGTACGGTGATAAAGCAATTCAAGCTTTAAATGCACGACCAACTTTGCTTAGTCTTGATTATGTGAGTTATAAAAGTGCCATAAGAGAACAAGGATTAGGAAAATACGAAGGATTTTACCAATGCCTCTCACCCAATGATGGTTTTTCCATCGTTTCCATGAAAGATAACGTTGAGTTACAACAACGTGCCATTCTTGGCAATAAACGAGATCTAAAAGAGACCTATTCACGTTTTTATCTGATTCAACACGATAAAGCACAAAGCCTTGGCTTAAAAACATGGCTAAAAGGCTCAAAATATGCCCAAATTTCAACGAAGTATACTTCGTTCGAGGATTTACTCGACTTGGAGAAAAATAGCTCTGTTTTTCCTTGGAGATACGAACGTATTACTGGAGCTCAGAAGTACTGCACCTATCATGGTGGTGAATTCTTTGTTTCGAATGCCTTAACACAATTTAAACCTATTACGATGGATGAATATCTTTTTATGCGTTTAGAGACTATGAATCCAACAACCATCAATATTTTTATGAATCAAGAGACCTTTACATGTAAAAACAGTGCTAACCCTGCACAGAGCTTTACGTTGATACATACCGATAAACAACTGGAATACAAAAAAGGGGAATAAGACATTTCCCCTTGGTGTTTTAGAACAATTTGTTCTATAATCTCAACATAGATCGAATCTAAAAGGATTGACGGATGACATGGTTTAATATCATATTTGGCACATTATCTTTCGTTGTAGCTGTTCTAGCGATTGCTAAACTTCGTTATGAACTTGGTTATTCTAAGTACAGCCCTCAATACAAAGAGCATCAATAATCTCAAAATCAATACTCTTCTAGAAGAAGTATGGTAAATCTCTTCTAAAGCTTCCTTTGAAAAAACATTCCTCCTAAAATAAAAATATTTCAACGATTTGCTAGTCATCTTTAGTTTGTACCTTTGTTATCACTCCAAAGTATTTGGTACATCACTATTCACTATCGTTCATATATAAGCCATTTTGGAAACAGAAAAAAAGAATTTTTGACAATTTTTATACACCTCTTTAGAGGTATATGCCCTTTTGGAAACATTTTATTTTATATGGAAACAGAGTAATATATATACCCTTTTGGAAACAAAATATTGATAGAAGATTTTAAGTAGCCTTGTGGTTAGTTTTTAAAGGTTATTTTTGACATAAATAAAGAAGCCTCCGTACATCACTATTCACTATCGTTCATATATAAGCTATTTTTGTAACAAAATATTCATAGAAGATTTCAAGCATTGCAGTTAATTTTTTCAGAGAGGATTTTGAAGCCTTTATACAGCACTATTCACTGTCGTTCATAATATAGGGGTTTTATTCCCAAAAACGATTTTAGATACTACCTCTTTAGAGGATATATGCATTTTATTCCCAAATAGTAAAACACCTCTACGTAACTATATATAATATAGGCATTTTATTCCCAAAAATAAAATTCTTTAACAAATAAAATATTTTACACCTATAATCATTTACTCAATACTTGAAATTTTTACTATATATTGTTCGTTTATTTAGTCTATATATTTACGTTAAATAGTATATATAAAAGGTAAATATTTGAGATATTTTTTAGTATAATTACAAAAAGAGGTAAAAGGTTGGAAAATGGCTCAAACGATAGGGTATATTCGTGTTAGTACCAATAATCAAGACTTCCAAAATCAACACCATGCTATTCTTTCCTATGTAAATCACAAGGGTTTAGGAAAAGTTTCGTTTGTGGAAGTTAAAATCAGCAGCAAAAAGAGTGAAGAAGATCGAAAGATCGATGAGCTTTTAATAACCCTTCAACCCCATGATCATTTGATCGTCTCAGAATTAAGCCGTATCGGACGAAGCGTGGTGAATGTAGTCACTATTGTGAATCAACTTATTTCCAAGAAAGTCAATATTCATATCCTAAAAGAGCATCTTTTGATTGAGCCAGATATGCAAAATCCTTTCACTGACTTTCAAATCAATATTTTCTCCTCCTTTGCCCAATTAGAAAGAGATTTGATTAGCCAACGAACCAAAGAGGCCTTACATGCACGCAAAGCTAATGGTATTAAACTTGGAAAGCCCAAAGGCACAATTCAAGAGAGTATGTACGATAAAAATAAAGCTAAGATCAAAGAACTTTATGATTTAGGAGTCAGTCTCACAAATATTTCTCAAAAACATTTAGGATATGGCACGATTAAAAGTTTGAGTGAATATATTAAAAACAAGCTAAATAGGAAGGAAAACCATGAGTAATGATCAAGTCTTAACTGTTATGTCAGATGAGTTTAAAGCGTCTTACGATTTTTATCAAGATTACGAGGATATGGTGATTCATAAAATTACCAGAAAAATTTTCAAAATTAACTTTGTTCACGGCATGGCACAGCTTGTTCCTGTATCCAATGAAAAAGCTATCAATAAAATAGAGTTTGGTATGCAATCGTTTGTTGAGATGCTAAGGAAGCAAGGGTTTTAAAGATAAACAAATATTTAATTTGTAGGTAACAAAATTATTTACAAATTTAATGTTTTAAGAAATAAACTTTTCAGGATATTTCATAATTAAATATATTTCAATATCAGAAAAATGACTATCAACTGCTTGAATTACAGTTTTTCTTTTTGCCTCAGTATCCCAAATTTTAGATAACTTGACAGAAAGGAGAAAAGCTTTAAATCTTTCCTTAGCATTTTTTACGGTTAAATTGTTTAAATCTTGTTCTTCGAGTTGCTTGAGATGTCTTGTAATAAATTCTGGTGTCGGAAAGATAATATTAAAGATCGATCTATCAAGCCTATTGATCCTTTTCAAATTTTGAATAACATAATCCTCAAATACTGGGTCTAAATGATAATCTTCAAATTTTTCAAATTTTGAGATAAATCCTTTTTGCAAGAATTCTTCTAAATCTTCTTTTAGAAAATATTTTGAGATAAGTTGCATAACAGGAACTTTTTCTCTTTTCCATTTAAAGAAAGTCGGTCTTGAAAATTGAAAAAGTTGAGTATAAATTTCATCATCTTTCATTAACGCATCCTCATATTTTTGTAAAAATATAATACAAAGTATTGACACGAAAGTCAATATAATATATAATTCTAAATATAATATATAATACTAAACATTGTGTGAAGGTTAAAAATGGCTGAACGACGAATGTTTGCGAGAACAATAATAGATAGTGATATATTTTTAGATATGCCAATATCTGCTCAATGCTTATATTTCCATCTTGGAATGCGTGCAGATGATGATGGTTTTGTTAATAATCCAAAAAAAATAATGCGCATGATAAATGCAAGGGATGATGATATGCGCATACTCTTCGTTAAAAGCTTTATAGTTGGATTTGAAAGTGGTGTAATCGTGGTAGCTCACTGGCGAATTCACAATTATATTCAAAAAGATCGCTATAAACCAACAAATTTTTGCCAAGAAAAGGCTCTTTTATATGTTGCCGAAAATAATGTGTACTCTTTGGATACTAAATGTATACACGTTGGATACACAGGTAAGGATAGTCTAGAGTTAAATAGGCCTCTGCCTAGCAAAGTTGAAGAATTTGAAAATGAAATAGTAATAACATATCCTCGTTATTCGACAACTGTTGGATCAACATCTATATTAAAAAGGAAGCCTAACAAAAAAGGAAATACTTCTTCTTTTGAAGGGGAAAATCAAGGAATACCTCATGAATAATAATCATCAAATTGAAAAAGAATTTTTTCGCCCTAGAGAGGCAGCACAGTTTCTTAGTATTGGGCTATCAACCTTATGGCTTCACATTAAAAATGACAAAATAAAAACCTTGAAACCAACGCCAAGAACTACTATAATTACGCGTAAAGAGCTATTGTCTTTTCTTTACAGCAATGCTTGATAGTAGTCATTTTAGTAGTAATTATTTAATTTATTATTCATAATAATCCCTATGTATAGGAGTTTTATTGAATAAGTATTAATCCAGCATTCGGAGCCACTCTTTTTTAAACCCCTTCAATAAAATCACCAAAAATTAATTTTAGAACCACGAATCACATTCAACAAGCCAACAGCCTTTTAGAATCTTTTGTACGTTTAGGTTCAATTGGCATATTACTATCTTAACATACAGTATACTATTGCCATCATTTAAGCAGGAATTTTAATCAATAGTAACAAGATAAGATTACTTGACATTAAATACCATTTGCGTTACACTTCTACTATTATTATAAGGCACAAGGAGAGAATAATGAATTTGAAACAATGGAAATCAAAAGTATCTATTTGGATTGCGGCACTGTTCATCTTTACCGCAGGAAATGCATTTGCAGAGAATAAACATCTTATTATTGGTATATCACCAGGCCCTTACGGCGATCTTTTCAAACAAGCGATTGCGCCTAGTCTTGCACAAAAGGGGTATACCGTAGAGATTAAAGAGTTTAGTGACTATGTGCAACCCAATCTTGCACTTGCCAATAAATCAATCGATGCGAATCTCTTTCAACACCCCATGTATTTGAAAAAGTTTGCAGCGGACAAAGGTCTTAAACTCTCAGCGCTGATCAGCGTTCCAACGGCAGGTGTTGGTATTTACTCTAAAAAATATAAATCGATTGCAGACATTAAAGAGGGCTCTTCCCTTACTCTTGCCAATGACCCTACAAATCTAGCAAGAGCACTTCGTTATTTGCAAGCGGTGGGACTTATTAAAATTAAACCAGAGATTGATGCAACGAAAGCTTCAGAGAAAGACATTGTTGAAAATCCAAAAAAACTTAAAATCCATCCGCTTGAAGCAGCTCAAATTCCTCGCACATTGGACAGTGTAGACATTGCCGTTGCTTCTGGAAATTATGCGATTTCTTCAGGCATTTACCCAACTGCCATTGATCGAGAAATTATTCCTGAAGATTATATCAACGTCATTGCGGTTCGAACCGATGATTTAGATGCACAATATGTGAAAGATATTAAAGAAGTGGTTGAATCAGAAGCCTTTGCAAATATTATGAGTGATCCTGCTAAAATCTTCAAAGATTTTCAAAAACCTGCGTGGTTAAAAGCTAAAACAAAGTAGAGTATGAAGTACGGTATGTTTGTTGCATACCGTACGGATAGATTATTGGAGATTAGGTCATTATGGTAAATATTGAAAATGTAACGGTTACGTTTCAAACGAAAGACACCTCTTTTAAAGCAGTTGATACTATTAATTTGCACATTCAAGAAGGCGAAATATTTGGTATTGTCGGTACGAGCGGTGCTGGTAAAAGTACCCTTATTCGTACTATTAACCTTCTTCAAAAACCGACATCTGGAAAGATATGGATTGCTGGAGAGGATATTACAGAATACACAGGATTAAAACTTAGAACGATCCGCCATAGCATAGGTATGATTTTTCAACATTTCAATCTCATTCACACAAAAACTGTTTTTGACAATGTTGCTTTTCCTATGGTCATTGCAGGAGCTTCTAAAGAGGCAATTGCCCAAAGGGTTCCTGCACTTTTAGAGCTTGTAGGTCTCTCGGACAAAATGCATGTTTATCCATCTACCCTTTCAGGCGGACAAAAACAACGTGTTGGTATCGCTCGAGCGCTTGCCAATAGCCCTAGAATTCTTTTATGCGATGAACCTACCTCTGCACTTGATCTTGAAACGACTAATGCTATTTTAGACCTTCTAAAAGAGATCAATAAAAAATTAGGTATTACAACCATTCTGATTACTCATGAGATGGATGTGATTAAAAAAATATGTAACAAAGTTGCCGTGATGGATAAAGGCATTGTGGTTGAAACAGGCAGTGTTTATGATATCTTCTCACTTCCAAAGCACCTTTTTACACAAAAATTAGTAGCCCATACGCTTAATCTTGAGTTACCTTCTCGCATTTTACAAGATGTTCAAGGCCGTCTCATTAAAGTTGTTTACAACGGAGATAGAGCTGAAGAACCGATATTGAGTGACGCGATTCGTACTTTTGGAGTAGACATTAATGTTTTGCATGGAAAAATTGAGTATATTGATGAAAAACCTTTAGGGGTACTTCTTTTAAATATTAATGCAAGTAGTGCTCAGATTGAACAAATTATAAGTTATCTTAAAGAGCGAACAGCGTCAGTGGAGGTATTTCATGGATAGTTTTATCGAACTTTTACCCGATCTTTTAAAAGCATTTTGGGAAACCTTACAAATGGTAGGTATCTCTTTTTTCTTCTCCCTTCTTTTGGGTATTCCTTTAGGGTTATTTTTATTTATTACCGATAAAGGTCTTTTTTGGGAAAACAAATTTCTGAATGCGATGAGCGGTTTGCTTATCAATGTTGTGCGTTCAACACCTTATGTTATATTGCTGGTTCTGTTGCTTCCCTTGACACAAATACTCATTGGGACAACCATAGGACCTATTGCTGCCTCTTTTTCACTTTCGGTTGCAGCAATTGCTTTTTATGCGAGGTTGGTGCAAGTATCACTGTGCGAAGTCGATAAGGGCGTAATTGAGGCGGCTACTGCTTATGGTGCGACACCGTTCCAAATTATAAAAGACGTTTTACTTTCCGAAGCACTTCCTGGACTTATTAGGGGGCTGACTGTTACAGGGATCAGTCTTGTAGGCTACTCTGCAATGGCGGGCATTGTTGGTGGTGGAGGTGTGGGCGATCTTGCAATTCGCTTTGGATATTATCGCTACGAAACAAACGTGATGGTTATGACCGTTGTCATTCTTATCCTTTTAGTGCAAATTCTACAAGTATTTGGAGATAACATTGCTACGAAAGTCGATAAAAAATAATCACAGGCTCTTATAGTAGAGCCTTGGAGTTATTTTAGAGTATTAAATTAGCTCCGAAATAGTACAGCACCTAAAGAATCATCTTTCAATTAAAGCAAAAAAACCATATTGATTTGGTAAAGTAACATTACTAAAAATTAGGATGATAATCTATGTCTGTACTTTGGGACGCTTTAACAAATGTTGATAATCTTACAATTGCTTTACTTCTTTTATCGCTAGGAATTGCTCTCTTTTATGAAATGATTAATGGTTTTCACGATACTGCCAATGCCGTCGCGATGATTATCTACACGCACTCTATGAAAGCACGCGACTCGGTCATTATGTCAGGTGTCATGAATTTTTTAGGTGTTTTGATGGGTGGAATTGGCGTTGCTTATGCCATTGTTCATCTGCTCCCTGTCGATATTATGGTCGCAACTAATAAAAATGCTTCCTTAGCAATGGTCTACGCACTTCTTATTTCTGCTGTTATATGGAATTTAGGAACATGGTATTTTGCCCTCCCTGTTTCAAGCTCGCACTCACTCATTGGTTCTATCATTGGCGTCAGCGCAACGTTTGGTGTTTTAAACGGATTTGATATTTCCCAAAGTGTTAACTGGAAAGTCGTTTACGGGGTGCTTGCTGGCTTAGCCATTTCTCCTGTTATTGGCTTTGGTATTGCATTTTTTATGATGCGGTTGGCTCGAAAATATATTGATAGCCCCAAATTATTTAAATCACCGACACAAGAAGAAAAGCGTAAACATCCTAATTTTTGGGCACGTATGGGTATTATTGCCACAGGTGCGGGGGTTAGTTTTGCGCATGGATCAAATGATGGTCAAAAGGGTATTGGTCTTATTATGATTATTCTCATTGGTATTTTGCCTAATTATTATGCCCTCAATATGAACTCACATCAGTATAAAATAACTCAAACAAAAGATTCCGCTAACAATTTAGCAAGATTTTATGCCGATAATAACGAAACGTTAGTTCAAATGGTGAGTGAAAAAAGGCTTACAAGTGCCCTTAAAACAAAAAATACCATTGCAGAGTGTAACGTTGATCAAGTCGGCATATCGGCATCTTTGGTTGCTCAAAAGCTCAATAATTTGAAATCCTATGAAGATCTTGCAGCAGAGGATATTTGGAGTGTTCGCACCACGATTTTATGCTCCGATAATTTCTTTGCTCAAGCCGAAAAAATATACCTTATTGGGGACAAAGACAAGTCAGACTACATTGCTACTCAGAGAAAAGCGCTTGTTTCACCTATAGAGTATGCGCCTACGTGGGTTATTATGGCTGTTGCTCTTGCGATTGGTATTGGTACGATGATAGGGTATAAAAGAATTGTTGAAACTATTGGTGAAAAAATTGGTGCTAAGCCGATTAACTATATGCAAGGAACGATTTCTCAATTGACAACAATGGTCACCATTTTATTGGCTAACTTTGTACATGCTCCTGTAAGCACCACGCATATTCTCTCCAGTGCCGTAACGGGTTCAATGGTCGCAGAACCCGATGGTGGTATCCAAAGAAGTACGGTGAAGATGATTGTTCTTTCATGGATTTTTACGTTACCCGTTACCGCAGTGCTTGGCTCAGCAATTTACATGCTTTTGAACTTTTTAATGAAGTAAAAGGATTGTGAGTTAGAAAAGCTTTAATGGTTAAATGCTTATTTTTTAACACAGCCACTTTCACAAAGGATGTTATAATTTCGCATTATTTCAAAGGAAATGTATGCGCGTAGGAATTATCGGAGCAGGTGGTGTTGGTGTTGAATTGATTAGCTATCTTTTGACATTGGGCAATATGAGTGAAATTGTTTTAGTCAATCGTAATAAAGACAAAGCTTGGGCAGAAGTAGAAGACTTCTCTTATGTTGAATCCTTTACCTATGCGCGCAATACCCACTTACATCATGGTGATTACGCTGATTGTGCGGGATGTGATGTTGTCGTGATTACCGCAGGCGCAACTCTCAAAGGCAATCAAACCAGAGACGAACTTCTAGGTGAAAATGCTAGCCTGATCAAAACCATCGTTCATGAATTACACACCTATGCTCCTAATGCTATTTTAATTATGGTGACCAATCCAGTAGATATTCTCACCCATATTGCTTTTAAAGAGGGACTTTATCCACGTGAACGTCTTATCAGTGCAGGTACGCTAGTTGATACTGCACGTTTTATGAAAATTGTAAGTCAGAAAGTAGGCATTGATCCTAAAAATATTAATGGTTATGTTTTGGGTGAACATGGCAAAGGGAGTACCCTTCCATGGAGCATTTGCAATATTTGCGGTTTGGATGTCGATACATTTTGTGAACTCAATGGCTTACCATTGCTGGATAAAACACAGATTTACCAAGATGTCATTCATGCAGGATTTGAGATTTTTTATAAAAAAGGCAATACCAACCATAGCATTGCCGCCAGTGTTTTTCGCATCATCCGCGCCATTTCCAACGATGAACATTCCGTGCTTCCACTAGGTGTTTACCTTGAGGGGGAGTATGGGCTGAGTGATGTTGTCCTCAATGTCCCCGTTGTCGTGACACGTGAAGGCGCGATTAAAATCCTTCATTACAAGCTGCTTCCGGAAGAGCTTGAAGCGTTACATGTAAGCGCACGCGTGATGCAAAAAATGGCGCGTGAGGTGCTCTAGCGCTCCCTCATCCACTTCCAGTTTAAAATCTCAGGCATATCTTGCCCGTACGTTTCGATGTATGTTTGATGCTCTTTGAGTTTGGCACGCATTTTTGCTTTAATTGTCTCGGCAAAAGGCTTCATTTTAGGTACACGATCCATTACATCCATGACCAGATGGAACCTATCCATATCGTTTAAAACGACCATATCAAAAGGTGTGGTGGTCGTTCCCTCTTCTTTATACCCTCTTACATGTAAATGCTCATGATTGGCTCTTCTATATGCCAAACGGTGAATTAACCACGGATAGCCATGATAAGCAAAAATGACAGGCGTATCTTTTGGGAAGAGACAATTAAATGCTTCATGACTTAACCCATGTTGATGTTCTTCATGAGGTTCAAGTGTCATTAAATCGACGACATTGATAAAACGAATTTTGAGTTCAGGTACGAAATCGTTTAAAATACTTACCGCCGCTAAGGACTCTAGTGTTGGTACATCACCGCAACATGTCATCACCACATCCGGCACATTGTCTGCATCATTACTTGCCCATTTCCAAATGCCAATCCCTTGTTCACAATGGCTCATTGCCTCTTCCATCCCAAGCCACTGAAGCTCAGGTTGTTTGCCTGCGACGATGACGTTAATGGCGTTGAGGCTTTTGAGGCATTGTGAGCCCACCCACAACAGTGTGTTCGCATCGGGTGGAAAATAGACATTGACAATGTGTGCTTTTTTATTGACAACGACATCGATGAATCCTGGGTCTTGGTGTGAAAAACCGTTATGATCTTGCCTCCAAACATGCGAGGTCAGAAGATAGTTGAGCGATGCAATAGGTTTGCGCCAAGGGATTTCACGGCTGGTCACCTTCAACCATTTAGCATGTTGGTTAAACATGGAGTCGATGATGTGGATAAATGCCTCATAACATGAGAAAAAGCCATGACGTCCCGTCAGCAAATAACCCTCAAGCCAGCCTTGGCAGGTGTGTTCGGAGAGAATTTCCATAACCCGTCCATCTTGGCTTAGATGATCATCTGTGTCATACTGCTCTGCCATCCAGACACGATTGGTTACTTCAAAGAGCGCTCCAAGACGATTAGACGCAGTTTCATCAGGTCCAAAGACACGAAAGTTGTGCATATTGTAGCGCATCACGTCGCGTAAGAAACCGCCTAAAACACGCGTCGATTCGGCAATGCTCTGCCCATGATGGGACACATCCACTGCATAGGTTTTAAAATCAGGCAAATGCAAAGGTTGTAGAAGTGCTCCGCCATTGGTATGAGGGTTAGCCCCCATACGTTTCGTGCCCTTGGGTGCAAGTGAAGCGAGTATAGGGATGAGTTTTCCTTTGGCATCAAAAAGTTCTTCAGGCTTATAACTTTTCATCCAATTTTCAAGAATACTGATGTGCTCAGGTTTTTTATCAAGTTCTGAGAGTGGCACTTGGTGTGAACGCCATGATCCTTCAGTTTTGAGCCCATCGACCTCTTTAGGGCCGCTCCAGCCTTTAGGACTTCGTAGAATAATCATCGGCCAACGAGGGCGTTCTGTATTTCCTTCACTTCTTGCTTTATGCCAAATGGTTTTAATTTTGGAGATGATGTCATCCATCGTTTCTGCCATTTTTTGATGCATTGCCATCGGCTCATCGCCTTCAACAAAATAAGGTTCATAGCCGTAGCCGAGGAAGAGTTTTTCAAGCTCATCGTGCGAAATGCGTGCAAGCACGGTTGGATTGGCGATTTTATAGCCGTTGAGGTGGAGAATGGGAAGCACGACACCATCACGTTTGGGGTCTAAAAATTTATTGGAGTGCCATGCCGTAGCCAGAGGCCCTGTTTCAGCTTCACCATCGCCTACCACGCAACAGGCGATTAGGTCTGGATTGTCGAACACCGCTCCATAAGCATGGGAAAGGGCGTAACCGAGTTCACCTCCTTCATGAATGGAACCGGGTGTTTCAGGTGCAGTGTGACTCGGGATGCCTCCGGGAAAAGAGAACTGTTTAAAGAGCTTTTGAAGTCCTTTCTCATCTTGTGAAATATCAGGATAAATTTCGCTGTACGTTCCTTCTAAATAAGTGTTAGCAACGACAGCTGGACCTCCATGTCCAGGACCTGCGATAAAAAGCATGTTGAGATCATTTTTAGTGATCATACGGTTCATGTGAACATAGATAAAATTAAGCCCCGGTGTTGTTCCCCAGTGTCCCAGTAAGCGCGGTTTTATATGTTTTAATGTCAGAGGTTCTTTCAAAAGTGGGTTATCAAGCAAATAAATCTGTCCAACGGAAAGATAATTAGCTGCACGCCAATAGGCATGAATCTGCGTAAGTTCTTCTGATAAAAGTGGTTGATCTTTCATAACAACTCCTTTAGGATGAGTCATCATTATGCTACTTCAATTTTACTTAAAAACATACGCATTATAGTTTACATGTAAAGATTAAAAAAGCATTTCATGTTTTCTAAACTATGCTACAATTTGCGCTTAATTTACATGTAAAAGGCTGAATATGGGAATTAGCATTAAAAAGCTTGAAGCATTGGTCGATGATGTTGTTTTACCATTTGAGAAATTTATTATTGAAGATACAAGGTTAGCTCGCTATTTATCTGATCCAGATGTTGCAAAAGTTCATAATTTGGCTGTTGCAAAACTCACGGTTTACATTTATTCGAATCTTAAACGTGCGCATGGTTTGATCCAAGAAGGGGCACAAAAACATAAGCTCAAAGAGATTCCTCTTGAAAACCTCAGAGAGTTTTATTCGCTTTATTTTGTACTTTGTCGTGAGTGGAATCAAAAGCATTTTGAAGAAGAAGACCGTTTTGGAAAGAACTTGGAGATTATAGAGCAGTTTGTGTATGACTCTTTTGCGAAGGAAAATGAGAGCAAAGAAGAGTTCTTTATCTATGATTCACCCGCAATCTCACAAGATATAGCCAAAATGCACTATAAAGATGATGCTAAAATTAGTGCCGTGAATTTTTGTGCGGAAGGTAGCATTGACGAGCTCGATATTCAAGATATTTTAGAAAGCTGTGATGAACTTGCCGAAGTAGTACAAGACTATAACATCGCGTATGATGAAGCCTATTTTTTAGGTGTTAAAGAGCGCTTAGATTCGTACGCAACCGTTTTGGAGAAGAATTTGGAATTTCGAGATTTAGGTTATAGCATAGCAAAGCTCTCTTTATCGCTGGAAGAACATCTGGAAACTTTAGCCAATCATGCCAATAAAAAGAAAATTTTAGTCATTTTAAATGCCATTGCTGAAGATTTAATTGGTTGGACAAATGCTATTTTAAAAGAAAAAACAGCAATCGATATTCACTATTTAGATGCGTCACTTTTCTCAAGCATTATTCAGTTTGAAATGATGCTTGCACCTGTTGTTGAAGAGGAAGATTCATTAGAATTTTTCTAATCTCGTGTATGTTGTATCATAAGGATTTAATATGCTTTTAGCCATTACGCATCTGCCTTCGCCCAAGTTACAAGAGTGTGAGCTTACTTTTTTGGAAAGTGAAACGATTGACATTGAAAAAGCCAAGGAACAACATAAAAATTATTGTTCTATGTTAGAGCGATGTGGTGCTAAAGTGATTGTTTTAGATGAAAATTTAGCATGTCCCGATAGTGTTTTTGTGGAAGATCCTATCATCGTCTTTGATGAGGTGGCGGTACTGACTTCTATGGGTGTGGAGTCACGTAGAGCGAGAGTACCTCGATGGGAAAAATCTTCTCTGCTTATCGTGACATAGAGCGAATCTCCTTACCTGCCAAAATAGAAGGCGGAGATGTCCTTAAAGTCGGCAAAAAAATATTTGTAGGTGAGTCTTCTCGTACCAATGTGGAGGGTATTCAAGCTCTTGCAGCCATCATAAAACCTTTTGGGTGTATGGTCATTCCTGTCAAAGTGACGGGGTGTTTACACCTTAAAACGGGAGTGACCGCATTGGATGATCAGACAATTTTGATTAACGCAAATTGGGTCGATGCCGACGCATTTGAGGGCTTTAGTAAAGTCGAGGTTCCCGATGATGAACCCTTCGGCGCGAACATTCTTAAAATCGGTGATATTGTGTGCATGAACGAAGCGTTCCCCAAGACCATGATGCTTGTAAAATCCTTAGGCTATAAAGTGGATTCAGTGAATATCAGTGAGTTTGTTAAAGCCGAAGCAGGGCTTACCTGCATGAGCGTTCCGTTTACATGTAAAGCATAGAAAAGCATTTTTTTCCTAAATCAATAAACAATAAATGCTCTTTTATATGAAAAAGAGCGCTTCTTATCTTGAAAAAAGTGAATAAGACTATAATAAAGCTCATCAGAGAGATTAGAAATGAGTAGGTGAAGGTCAATGCAAAATCAACACCATTTCGATAAACGCGAACTAAAAATAATCGGCTTTTTATCGCTTCTATTTGTTATTTTTTTACTAGTTAATCATACACTTAACTATCGATTGCTTAAAGAAACTATCCATTCATATGAAAACAGTATTTTAATGCGCGTGAGTGGAAAACTGACCGATTGGTTGGATGAGCGTTTTACACATATTGAAAAGGTAAAATACTTTTTAGAAAAATCTCCCATCTCCACTAAAGATGAATTACGATTTGCTTTAGAGCAAATCAAAGAAACGAGCCTTTTCCCCTACCTTGTAATTGGCATTGAGGATGGCTCTTTTATAACGTCAGAAGATAGATACACCATGGTTCCAACAGGGTATGATCCTCGTATTCGCGAATGGTATCGTGATACACTTAAAATGCAAAAAACCAATGTGACACGGCCGTATGTAAGCTTGCGCGTTAACCAGCCAACGGTTTCGGTTTGCACACCTGTTCATATCTTTAATGGCGAAGGCGTTGTGTGCGGTGGACACCTTTTTGAGGTTATTCAGCAGTACATCTCCAGTTATGATCTTTTATACGATAAAGCACTCTATTTGGTCGATGAAAACGGCATCGTACTTGCCAGTTCTAACCACCATAAAGATATTCCAAAATTTTTAAATGTAGAGACGATCAGCGATAATTTTTTGGTTTTAAAAATCCCACGGACCAATTGGAACCTCATTTTCGAAAAAAATCAAGCGATTTACAGTGAACGTCTTAACATACAACTGTTTATGAATCTTCTCATTTATGGAGGAAGCATCGCTTTGTATATTTTCCTTAACCTCTTTTGGCTCTCTAAAAACCGTAAAGTTGAAAATGAGCTTAGCAAACAGAAAAACTATTTTCATGATTTTATGCAAAATCATACGAGTAGAGGACTTTTGATTTGTGATTCACATGCTAAAATTGTCTTTTGCAACCACACGTTTATGAAACTTTTGAATCTTCAAGAGCCTATAGAAGAGCATAATTTTCATGATATTTTAGAAAATTTAGTCATATTTGAGAGCTCTGTCAAAACAGAAATACGTCTTCTTATCGCACAAACACAAGAGAGTATGCAAGCAAAATACCTTAATATTGGCAATACTGAAAATGGGGCTGAGCAGCTTTTACTCACCTCTGCGCCCTTTGGTTCACATGAAAAAGAAAACAGTGGATTTTTACTTTATTTACAAGATACTACAGAAATGCAGTCGGTAGGTGATGAGCAAAAAACTTGCGGGGATGTCGCGTTTAATGCTCATATTGAAAAATTACTTTTATTCATTGAAAAGAATGTGGATGATGAACGTTTGGATATTAACAAACTTGCTCACGTCTGTGGCTACTCAAAGTACCATTTGCAACGAATTTTTAAAACCTACTGTGGTGAAAATATCGCTTCCTATTTAAGACGCTTGCGCATGGAAAAAAGTGCTTTTTTACTCAAATATTCCGAAGATAAAATCTCCGCTATTGCGACACGGTGTGGCTTTAGCTACAACCAGTCTTATATTAGAGCGTTTGAGAAAGCATATGCGCTCTCTCCTAGCGATTTTAGAGATCATCACATTACCGATATACACACTTCATTGGTGTTTGAACGTCATGAATATGAGCTTGTTGAGCTCTCTTCCATGAAAATGCTTCACATATATAACACGATGAGTGATAAAGCGCTTTCTAATGTGGAAGATTTGTTTGAAAATTGTCGCGATTTGGCCAAAAATGAGTTCCCTTTAGTGGGGATTTATATGAATGATCCCAAACTAAGCCTTGCAGAAGTTGACAGTGTTATGCCTTATGCTTTTGGAGTTATTTTAGATGAGGCGCAACCTCAAAATAAGAAAAATTTTCCCATCAAAGAGTTTGAAGCGGGAAAATATGCCAAGATACATTTTGATCCTTCTAAAAATGACTTGGATGAATTTATTCAAAAAATTTACACTACCTTTTATAAAGCCAATACTTATGAGGCAACCATCATGCCGATCTTACAATTTCACCATACTTCACGCCAAAGTTATCTTGAAGACTTCGCGCAGAGCAGTGATTTTTTCATTTTTATTACCTCGTAAAATCCTTCTCTTTCTCTGCTTTTTTCTCTCAATAAGCACTTTTTGTTCATTTTTTTTGGTTTGAATTGTCCTAATCTTTGGTTTGGAACGCATTACGTTCTTATACAAAGAGGAGGTCTAACATGTTAGACATACAACGAAGAAAAGCGATGCAAAAACTTGCATTACTTGGTGGGGGTATGGCACTTTTTTCTACATTGGATGTGCAAGCAAAAATGTTGGAAAAAGATGTGCCTAAATGGGATGAAGAGTACGATGCCATTGTTGTTGGTAGCGGGTATGCGGGTACAGCTGCGATGCTTTCGATGATGGATAAAGGGCTTAAAAATGTATTGATGATAGACAAGATGCAGTACATGGGCGGGAACTCTTCCATCAGTGGTGGCTCTTACGCGATGTCTCGAACATCGATTCAAAAAGAGAATGGTGTGGTAGATGATCCTGAAATGCACATCAAAGACACGCTCAAAAGCGGGCATAACCTAAACAATCCAGAGATGGTGCGCATTATGGCGTATGAAGGTTTAGATGCGTTTAACTGGCTCGTGGATAATGGGGTAAAATGGAAGCTTTTTAGTCGAAGCGGAGGACATAGCGCTCCTCGTAACCATTCTGTGGGTGTTGGCTCGTACATCACGATGCCTCTGCAAGAGCAGATCATCAAACGTGGTGGGCAACAACGCACACGGATTATTATGGATGAGTTGGTGTACAACGACAAAGGTATCGTCATTGGTATGAAAGTACGTGAAAAGTATGAGTTTAAATTTGATCGTTCTTTTGATGAAAATGACAATAAAACGGGGAAAGTCAAGTATTACCGTGCCAATGCTGGCGTTGTTTTGGCAACAGGTGGTTGGGCGGCTGATCCAAAAGTGCGACAGATTTTCGATCCTTCACTCACACCCAATATGCCAACCACCAACCATTACGGTGCAACAGGCTATACCATTCAAAAACTCATCAAAGATGATGTGGATTTGATTGATATGCAATACATTCAAATCATGCACGTCACTTCTGCGGATGAAGATAGCTTTGGCTTTGCCTTTCGTACGATTACGAGTGGGTACAGCTTTGGCATGATGATTAACCCCAAAACAGGACGTCGGTTTGTCAATGAAATCGCCGATCGTAAAATCAGTTCGGACGCTATTTTTGCGATGAATGAGGGCGGTAAAAACCATCCAATTTTGTTTATGGATGTTAATGGTGCAAAAACAGTTGAAATTGATGAATTGCAACGTGGCATTGAAGCAGGTGCCGTATATCAGTTTGAGACGTTAGATGAGATGATCGCTAAATTTAACATTAATAAAGAGCCTTTTTTAGAGGAGCTTAAAAAATACAATTCTTATGTAAAAGCAGGGAAAGACCCTGACTTTAATCGTACATTTTCCAAATACAAAGGAACCACGATTACGATTGAGCAGCCACCTTTTTTTGCAGCACGACCAGGTCCTAAGATTCATCACTGTATGGGTGGTGTTCATACGACCGTTAATTGCGAAGTTTTCAATAAATCTGGAAAGCTCATTGAGGGATTATTCGCCTGTGGTGAAGTGACGGGTGGAAGGCATGGCTATAACAGATTGGGGTCAAACTCTGTTGTAGATTGTATTGTCTTTGGACGCCGTGCAGGTTTTGCTATTGCTGAGCGTTATCAAAAAATGGTAAGGAGTTAATGATGAAACAGCTATGGAAACAACTCCTCTTCAGCATGGTTCTTTTAGGCGGTTTTTGCACAGTAGCAATGGCCGCCAATGAGAGTGGGTCTTTAAGTGTGACGCCTAACTTGAATGAAAAATATTCGGAAAAAAACTATCCGATACAAGGAGTACATCAAAAATTAGGGCTTACATGTAAAGAGTGCCACAGTGAAGAAAAAGCGGAAGATTATTCCAGTGCGATGAAGGCGACTTGTTTTAAATGCCATGAAAATTATGAGAAACTGCAAGAGCGCACAGGGCATTTAGGGCATAACAACAACATTCACGCTTCACCGCACTTTACCAATATTGATTGTGATCTTTGCCACAAATCGCATCAGCCGTCACAAAATCTTTGTGTCCAGTGTCATGGTCAAAAAACCATGAAACAGCTGATCGTTAAGTAAGGAGGGGCAGATGAAAAAGATCATTATCATCACCGCATTGGTGAGTTTTTGTGTCGCATTGGTTTTCGTATGGGGTGGAACAAAAGTGGTGAAGGCAACAGGCGATGCACCGTTTTGTGGCGCGTGCCATTCATGGGATGGCTTGATAGCTCAAACGCATTTACAAGACCCCATTCATGGCAATGCCAATCCAAAAGGGGTACAAGCCACATGTACGGAGTGTCACTTGCCACATAGTTCTCTCATTACTTATTTAGGGGTGAAAGCTAAAAATGGTATTGCAGAGGGGTGGACAACGCTTACAGGCGATGCGAGTAAAAAAGATTGGTTAGCCAATCGTGAGCATGCTCGTAAAAATTATACCTATGATAGCTCTTGTTTAGCATGTCACAGCACTCTTTTGGAAAAAGCCAATCAAGAAGCATTCAAAGATGAATCTTCAAGCAAGATGCATCTTAAATACATAGCATTTCAAGGGACGAAAGAGGCAATGCAGTGTACCAGTTGCCATAAGTTTATTGGACATAAAGACTTAGGCGAGACGCTCTTTAAGCATAATGACACCAGACCAGAATCGTGGGATGAGTGGGAAAAACAGCGTAAAGAGAAAAAATAGTTTTGTAAAAAAAAGAGGGGAAAATATGTACTCTTCCCCTCTTTACATGTAAAGATATTATATGTTAATTATTCACCTTCTCATAAACCAAAGGATAGTTTAACAGTGGCAGATATTCGCCATCATACAGCACATCCTTTTCATCGATCAAGGTTTCTGTAATACCTGCTCCTTGGGTTAAAATGGCTTCTTTTTCAATAGGACGATCGGTAATGATTTCACCTATTTTATAAGGCGTACCATTAAGGTGTGTGTAGGCTTCTTTGCCAACTCGTGCGTAACGAAAGGTAAACGGGGTTTGCGCAAAGATATCTTTTCCCAAAGTAAAACGCTCAGTCACCACCACTTTTCGGTACCCAATTGCACCACTTAGCGCCTCTTTTTCGCTAGGATAGAGCAAGCTTGGTTGAATAAATCCCTCTGGCGTGAGGTACGCTTTATGGTCCACAAATTCACCCATCAGCGTTACATGTAAACGTTGTTGGGCCACTAAGGTTTCAAGATGACTCACATCCAAAGCACGCCAATCATCGCTGTAACCGTGCTTTTGGGTGATGGTCTGCACCAAAAAGGCTTCCATGCTAGAAGGCATCACGCCGTACAGATTGGCTCCTACTACATGTTTTAAGAAGTAGCCAAATTCGCCTTGATGTGTTTTGCGATTGAGCGGATCGCCTCTGCCTGAAACTGCTTTGCCTTCCTTCATATGGTAGGCAAGATAATCCATTTCAGCCCAACCCAGTTTATCGGAAAATTTACGGGGAAATGCCCATGTAGAGTCAATGGTATTGCCTGCCTGAGGTAAAAGCAGAGGGTTCAAAGCCATAATTATCGCTGTGACAGCCAATGCATTGCATCAACTCTTCGGCTTTTTGCGGTCGCAAGTTTCCTTTGGCATCTTCGATAAACCCTGCTAAAATCCAGCCTGCGCCGTTGTTGATCCAGCCTTGTTTTTCATTGAGAAAGATCGGTGCATCTTCATCTTTTTCGACCATTTCACCAGGATAAAACATCTTAGTCTTGACCATATAGCGTATCTCTTTCACGCGAGTTGCGCGTGTTCCTTTGGCACGCAAATCGACATAATGCAACGGATGCGCAAATTCGGTGTAAAGCGGATAAAGCCCACGATGCACTTCCACATCGCTTGCCTTGCCATAGTAGGTTTTAGGATCATTCGCTTCAAGTCTATCGGTGATCGCACGCTCTAAAAGCGCAAGATTTTGAGCATAAATGGCTTCACTCCACGCTCCTTTTGCATCTTGCATAAAGGCTTTGGGAAGACGAATGTAAATGCCAGAGACGCTTCCGCTCATCGGTGTGAAAATGCCATACGGCATAAAATTGATTGCACGCCAGCCTGTGATGTCTCCAAAAAGAGCGCGTTCTTTACTTTTGGTACGCACAAAGCCATCCGCTTTTGCAGGAAGATCGGAGGGAGAAAGATCGGGGAAAAGCCTCCATGTCGAGGTGTCTTGTCCGTTTTCCCAGCCCATTTCCCCACCACGCTTGGAATAAGCAATGCTCCAATTGTTTTGTTTAAGATACTCAACCATTGTTCTTTCATCAAAACGGTTGGCGCTTTTTTGATACGCCACTTCAAGTCGTTCAGGAAAGAGGGTGTTTTCCCACGGGTTGATCGTCGCAGCAATCGTTTGTTGCGTTACGGGGGCAAAGCTATACGTCGTTTGAAGATTGCCTGTGACCGTTGAAAGTCCCGCTTGGGGATTATTGTTGCCTAAATGTGCACGCGCAGGGGCATTGGTGTGGCAAAACATGCAGGCATTTTGAGTCCCACCACTGGTTTCGATGTAACATTGTGCGGGAATATTGGCATACGGATTATGAAGCGTCGTACGGCTGATATATTCACCCATCAACGTTCCGCCAAAGCCCACAATGGAGCTAAGGCAGAGCAGGATGATGGGGCGATTAAAGCCCTGGGATGCCATAGATGTATCCAATAGGCGCTTGAAATTTGTCAATCAATGGCGTTAGTTTTTGTTGAAGCTCTTTACTGGTGGTTTTGGTGAAATCACCAAGGTGTTGCGCATTGCTCATGATGTACGCGTAGCCATTGAGGTTTTCGACGACTTGAAGCCCTGTAGATTCTGCACCTGCAGGGATGGAAAGAATGCGAGAGAGTTTTTTCGTGTCGATGTTATACGCCCAAAGGTAGTTGTTCACGTGCGCGCCACTGTCTTCGCCGATGAAAAGGGTACGCGCGCGTGAGGAGTAAAAGAGGTTATCGGTGTTGGCAATTTTATCAACCACACAGGTGTTACCATCTTTGTCAGTTGCCATCTCTTCGCCTAAAAGCATGCTTGGTACGTGCATGGAGACGGGAACAAAATCGCTGAGGATGGGTTCATTATTCTCATCTTTAACATTGCTTGCAAGTGCGATTTCATATGTACCACCGCAACGATTTTTAGCGACGCGAATGTCATCTTTTGCAAAGGTACTGTCTTTTGCCATCCCTTTTTCGATGTACGACATAGCGATGTAGATTTTTTTATCTTCAGGGTTAAAGGCAACGCCTTCCATTTTGTTAAACTCGGTTGTCGCACCAAGGTACGCGGCGTAACGTCGGGTCTCTAAGAAGGCAGCCACTTTTTCCATGCCCGGTTTGAGTTTGAGGTATTCGATGTCCGAATGACCTGCTTTGATGGCTTTAAATTCTTCGTGTTTACTCGCATCAAAACTGGCAGGAGCATACGCTTCAAAAATATCGTTAAAGGTGTATTTGTCTTTCCACTCCATCACTTCTTTAGTGGAGGCATGCCCAAGTTTAATCCATGAAAGCGTTGCTTGACCGCCATCTTTAGCGCCATCTTCATTGGTTTGATGCCATTTTGCCGCGTATATCGTTCCATTGTCTAAATCACCTTTGGCATCGCCTATGTACATAAACAGACCGACATTCGTGCCATCATCGCCAAAAAAGGCAGTTTTGCCATCGCTCATAATCTTTGCCATCTCCCATGTGCCGCGACCCATCGCAAAGTGTTTGGTAACATTTGTCTTGCCACTTTTATCGACGGCAACTTCGGTGATGTGACCGTAATCATAAGGATTCGCCTCTTTTTTGCCTTCAAAATAGAGCTCGCTCATCGCTTTTAAGCCTTTTTGCGCTTTTGTGTACTCTTTGCCACTGGCAGCGGTGAAGAAAAGATCATAATCTTCTTCGGTTCCTAGGTGCGTATTCCAAGGAGTTTGTGACCCCGCACAGGGAATCCAGATGCCGCCTACTTTGGAGAAATCGATGGGGTATTGATCAACAGCTTTGAGCTTGCCATTTTTGGCATCTTGCTTGATGGATGTCAGTGTCATACTCATGGGTGCGCGCTCATGCCAAACATCGGTTTTCTCAGCCGAAGAGCCATCGCTTAAAATCCAGTCGTACTCATAGTGGGTGACAAGATAGAGAGAGCCATCTACCTTTAAAAGAGAGTTGCTATCAGGTGTTTCGGCAATGAGCGGTTTGCCAAAAGGATCAAGCAAAGGTTTCATTGAAGCGGTGTAGAGCTGTCCTGCAGGATTTTTATTGGTTCCAACTTTGTCTTTGACCCCAAAAAGTGTTTGGTACGAGAGATTACGCTCAATCGTTCCACCGCTGGTGGTGTGAATAATGACTTTGGCTTCTGAGTAAGCTTTTGCCATCTGTTCAGGGGTTTTGGGTGCGTCCATACCTATAAATTCAACCGAGCCTGCTGCACATAAGCTTGAAGCAACGAAAGAGAGTGATACACAGAGTGTTGTAAGCGATTTCACGAAAGCCTCCAGATAAATTTTTGATAGCATAATCGTAATCAAGAAGAGTTACAAAGATGTTACAATCTTAAAAATAAGCGCTAATTTATACAGCTATGTAGGAGTTGAAGTAAGCTGATTTAGAATAGAATGCAATAAATTTATAAGGAGGAAAAATGAAAACATTTGTAGCACTTTTTTATGCTTTTTATGTGTGCGACCCTCTCGTTTGCCAAAGAGGGTTTCGTCACGTATGTTGTTGATGGAAAAACGTATGAGGGATACTATACTACACCTTCGGATGAAGCGCCGTTGGTCTTTATTATACACGATTGGGATGGACTCAATGAGTACGAAATGACACGCGCAAAGATGCTTAATGCTCTTGGGTATGGTGCTTTTGCCATAGACCTTTTTGGACAGGGTGTTAAACCTGTTACCCTTGAAGAAAAAAAAGCTTTAACCAATGCACTGTATAACGATCGAGCAAAAATGCGTAAACTCCTTGATGCAGGGTATCAAGCGGCTAAAAAAGAAGGTGCAAACGTTTCAAATGCCATAGGCATTGGTTACTGTTTTGGGGGTGCAGCACTTTTAGAAATGGCACGTATGGGAACACCTCTGAAAGGTTTTGCTGTTTTTCATGGTGGATTAGCAACACCAACAGGTGAAGATTATACGAAAACAAAAGGGTTTATTTTGGTTCTACACGGCTCAGCCGATGAGAGTGTCAGCCTCGATGAATTTACAGGACTGGCGAAAGAGCTTGAAAAAACAAAACTCAAACATGAGATGATCACGTACAGTGGTGCGCCGCATGCCTTTACTGTGTTTGGAACGGATAGATACAGAGAAGATGCTGATAAAAAATCATGGCGAAGATTGGTTGAGTTTTTAGGAGAGATGCTTTCAAAATAGAGGTATATTTTTTGCTTGTATCTTTACATGTAAAAGGAGTTAGCCATGGACAGCAGACTATTTCAAATTGACCCGTATGCAGGTATTAGTTATGGGCTTTACAATTCAGTTAAAGGTGATAAAGGAAGCTTTGAGGATTTTTTGTTGCACTACGATTCTACAGGCGCTAACAATGAAGATAGTTCGTGGTTAACCAAACTTGTCAAAGAAGATAATAATAAAGCACTTAGCTCTCCCGCAGTATGGGAAGCCATGAATACCCTTGGTGTAAATGGACTTGATCTTATGGGTTCCGTAAGTTCATCTGATTTTTTTGATACACAAGCAAGTGGTCTTAAACTTCAACTTATGCAAGCATTTAGCAAACGAGAAGACTATGCGCAAATGAAGCCTTTACTTGAACAGCTGATGAGTTAACGGCACACATAGGTAACAATATCTGACTCAATGGTACCAATCGCAGGTTGATACCATTCTGTGAGATTATTGGCTGGGATATTCCGAGCAGACTTTGCGTTATAACCAATTTGTCTGAAGTATCGTGAAGGGCAATTGATTTCTGCTTTAATATATAAAATCGTGTCAAAGCTTTGACGTCTTAAGACAACATAATTCACCGTTGCTTGTTTGCCTATTTCCAGTAGATAGTATTTGTAGATGTCTTTATAGGCCGTCCGTGGAATTTCGATATCTTGAGATTTTTGCGCACCATAGGTACTAAGAGCCATAATAAGGCTCAAAAATATTCGTATCATCGTCTGTTCCTTCGTTGTAAATCTTTCAATTCATTGTATCAAAAGCAGCCTCAATCTGACATGAGTAACAACTTTTTAGATAGGAAAAATACAAAGCAATTTCATCATTTTGTCATCTTTTTGTCATCTTTTGGGTACAATAACTCTATAGCACTAACACGAGTTTTTAAAAAAGGGCTTTGTATGGGAAATAGTGTGAACAACGACCAAGAACAACAAGATAAGATCAAATTTCTTACACAAGAACTCCTCCGAGTGCAAAAAAATCTTGTTGAGCAGTTTTACACAGACTCACTAACACGCCTTCCCAACCTCTATCAGCTACGACATGACCTTGAAGAAGGGAGTGACTTTACGCTTATTATTGCAAACATTGACAACTTTAAATTACTGAATGATTTTTATGGCTTTGTTGTGGGCGATTTTATTTTAGAGTCCTTCGCAAAGAGCTTGAAAACAGAACTGAATGAAGTGCCTGTATACCGCATCGCTGGTGATGAGTTTGCCATATTAGTGGGTAAAAGGATGAGCTTTTATCTGCTTAAAAACTACCTGACCCATCTTTCTAAACAACTTACCCATCTGAAATATGCTTATGCACAAACCGAAATTTATGTAGACTGCACACTCTCTTCCAGTGCAAGTTTTACAAGCGATGACATTTTTTCTAAAGTCAATATGGCACTTAAATATGCCAAAAAAGAGCAGCTAAAATTTTGGATATACGAAGACACAATGAATTTTTCACAAGAGTATGAGAGCAATCTCAAATATGCGACTAAAGTGCGTAAAGCTATTGTAGATTTTTCAGGAATTGTGCCTTATTTTCAACCTATTATTGACAACAAGACCAATGAAATTATTAAGTTTGAAGCACTTTCACGTCTGGTGGATGAAGACGGTGCAATTCATTCACCGCACAACTTTATTCCTGTTGCAAAGATGATTAAAGTGTATGACAAAATTACGATGGCTATCATCGACAAAAGCTTTCAGGTTTTTGAATCCCATGCATATGATTTTAGCATTAACCTTTCGTTCGAAGACATCATTAACCAAGATATTTACGATTTTATTATCTGCAAATTACGTGATTCGAACATGGGACATAGAGTCACATTTGAGCTTTTAGAGTCTGAGAAGGTGAACGACTTTAACAAAGTGATCCATTTTTTCAATGAGATTAAACGCTATGGTGCCAAAGTGGCGATTGACGATTTTGGAAGCGGCTTTTCCAACTTTTCTTACATCACAAAACTCAGTCCCGATTTTATTAAAATAGATGGCAGTCTCATTAAAGACATCGACCAAGATAAAAACGCTCAAATAATTGTAGAGACAATCGTGGACTTTTCCAAAAAACTGGGCATTAAAACCGTTGCGGAGTTTGTTCATTCTAGCACGGTTCTCTCTACCGTCAAACAGTTGGGCATCGACTATTCTCAGGGCTATTTTATCGATATGCCTTCCCCTCATATTCTCAAATAAATCTTTACATGTAAAGTTTACGCGACCTCAGTATCCCATAAAATACTCACACCGTATTCAGGATCGGGAATGACGTATTTAAAATACTCGCTCGTTCCTTTTCGCCCATGCAACCGCACCGCAATCTGCCCCTCTTTTAAAAGCTGCTTCATCTCATATTCACTCAAACTTCGCTTGTTCCAGCGCAAAAACGTGTTCGAGTAAACCCGAAACCGACACGAAGCATCTGCACTAAACACATAATCATCGTTAATATCCCGCTCTTTTTTCGCATGCTCACACGTATAAAGATTGACCTTTTGACCTTGAATCGTCAGCTTTTGCGAGATCACCGCACCACCGCAATACGGACACTTGCCAAGAATCATTATGCACCTCAGTTTTGATTTATGAGGGTATAGTAGCAAAGTAGTGAGTGAGAGGCTGAAAATATTTCAGAATGAAAGATTATTTTAGATTATTTTATTAATATGATATGATTTAATAAATTTGAATTGCTAAGGAAATCAGAGTATGGAAAATCAATACCCAAAAGCTATTGTTAGTGCTCCTTTAAAGATTGGAGATACAGAACTACTTTGTGCTGTTTTAGATGATGAAAAAAATACTAGGATTATTAGTGCAAGTGCTGTTTTTGGAGCTTTTGAGAGACCGAGAAAAGGACAAAATAAAAGACTTGAAATTGATAGTTTTCTCGTACCTCCTTTTTTGGCAGCAAAAAAATTTAGAACCTTATATGAATCAGGATTTGCTCAAAATACTTCAACAAGTAGAATACTTAGATGGTACAAAAAAAAGTTAAAGGGTATGATGCGAGGATATTACCTAAGATTTGTTCGTTATATTTAGAAGCTAGAAGAGATAAAAAACGTCTTAACATCTTCACAAGAAAAAATTTGCAATTAGAGCTGAAATTTTACAGTCTGCATTCTCTGAAGTAGGTATTGTTGCTTTAGTTGATGAAGCGACAGGATTTCAACATTCAAGAAAATATGATGCGTTACGTTTATTATTAGAACAATATATCAATGATGGTATTCAAAAGTGGGTTAAACGTTTTCCAGATGAGTTTTTTCTCTTGTTAGATAAAATTTATGTAAATCCAGCTACATCATCAAGAAATAGACCAAAATATTATGGGAAGTTTATTAATAAATATATTTATGAACCAATTGAAAGAGGATATCTTAAATCAAAACTTGATGAACTTAATATCAACGATGATAAAACTCGCAAAGCAAGATTTCATCAATGGTTGACAGATTTTGGTGCAAGTCAACTAACTTTGCAACTCGGTAAAGTTATGTCAATGCTAGAATTTTCTCCTAATTTAGATAAATTTAAGGAAAATATTAGAAGACAACAAGGTCTAACTATACAACCTAAATTATTTGAAGATTTATAAAATTAAAAAAATATCAAAAGTAGGATAATAAAAATTTATTATCCTACAAAAACCTCTCCACAAAACGATCCAAATTTTCATCGCTCAATGCTCCTGAAACACGCTCGACTTCTTTACCATCTTTAAAGACAATGAGTGTCGGGATAGAACGAATTTTAAAACGTGAAGCTAAAAATTGCTCGGCTTCGGTGTCGACTTTGGCGAACAAAACGCGAAGCGGGTATGCTCGTGCGGCTTGTTGGAAAGTGGGAGCGAACATTTTGCAAGGCGCACACCATGGTGCCCAAAAGTCTACAATGACAGGAACATCGGTACTTTCAATGACTGCTTCAAGGTTGTCGCTGGTGAGTGCGATAGGGTGTGGGTCGAGCAAGGAAGCTTTGCACTTACCACAGTTGACTTTTTTGTAAACTTCTTGTTTAGGGACATTGTTGGTTGCAAGGCAAGAGGGACAAATAACTTTCATGGGTTATCCTTTCGTTGCGTAATCTTTAAGTGCTTGGAGAATCTCGGGCTCTATTGCCCACTCTTTACCATCAACGGACATGACAGACTCTCGTTTGATGCCATCCACTGAGCCTTTGGATACGATAAAGGCAAGGTACTGCTCCACCTCTTCAAAACTCGGTAAAACGTTTACATGTAAAACTCTTTCAAGTTCTGCAATGAAGCCATACCCACCCCAGTTTGAGACCGAAGCGATCATCGGGTAGTCACATGGGATGACACAGTAGTCATAAAAAAGTTCTTTATTTTTCAGCACAGCAGCGAAGCTTCCCATGCCGACTTCGTTACCACCATCTCCTATACCAAAGCTAGGAGCCGTTTTACTGCCGAGTTTGAAAAGCTCATCCACAGGCGCGGTAAACTCTTTGATATCAACACCGCGAGAGTTGAGGTAAAGTCCTTCGTGGTTTTGACCGCAACGCTCGATGGAAAGATGTGCTACGGGTTTGTAGGTGTCTAAAAGTATCTCATACTCTTGAGTCTCCAGTCCCTCAATCGGGATGTAGAGAGTTTTGATATCGAAAAAATAATCCTCACAAAAACTATCGGTGATGATAACGGGCGTGTAGCCAAGTTTTTCGAAAGCTTTTGCAAGAAAGTAAGCACCTAGAGGACCATCGGTTTCAGCGTAACCAGCGACGTAAAAACCTGTATAAATGAAAACAACACCTTTGTCTAGTTTTAAAAAAGCATTAACGGCATTTTTTGTGTGTTCATTGGGAAAGTGGGCTTGAATTTTGTCCATATTGCGGGTGGAGTGTTGAAGAACGATCTCTTCAATTGTATGAAAATTGCGCATGAAAGCCTTTACATGTAAAAAATTTACTGGAAAAATTGTATCTAAAATTTGATACAATTTAACCAAAAAAAGGGATTAAAATGTATCCAAAAGAGTTACGATCTAAAATTGCTAAAGGTGAATTTACACGACCAACAGCAGGTGAATGTCCTGGGTATATCCAAATGAATATGGTAGCCCTTCCAAGAGAGTACGCCAAACGTTTTGAAGCGTTTGCAAAAGAAAATTCTAAAGCAATTCCTGTATTGGAAATTATTCATGAAGGACATCTCTCCAAGGTTTTGGCTCCGGGAGCTGACATTTTAAATGAAATTCCCAAATACAACATTTTAAAAGATGGCGTTGTGGTTGAAACCGTGACGGATATAACACCGTATTACAATCCTGATTTGGTCTTTTTCTTGATTGGGTGTAGCTTTTCGTTTGAGACGGCGCTTATTGAAAATGGTATGCCTCTACGTCATGTCGATCAGCAAAAAAATGTCGCCATGTACCGCACGAACATTGCCCTTAAACCCGTTGAAGGTTTTGCCGGTGAAATGGTGGTCAGTATGCGCCCTATCAAAAAAGAAAAAGTGGCAGATGCCTGTGTTGTCACCAGCCATTTTCCTCGTATGCACGGCTCACCGATACAAGTTGGGTATCCTGAAATGATCGGCATTAACGATGTTTCAAAGCCTGATTATGGTGATGCGATTGAAATTAAAGCCGATGAAATTCCACTCTTTTGGCCATGTGGTGTCACGCCTCAAAATGTCATAACCGCCATGAAACTTCCGTTTGCGATCACGCATGCCCCCGGACATATGTTTGTAACGGATAAAAAAGACAGCGAATATTACGAATAGAATTACTGCACAAATGCTTCTTGAAGCGTGTGAAACTGGTAGGTTTTAACCACTTCAGGAAGTTTTTTCTCTAACATCGTTATCCCTTGAGGTTCATTCTTGTTGCCATGAATGAGAATGAAACTTCCTGCTTTAATGGGCTCATTTTTTGCAATCCACGCATTGGCCGACAAAGGAATTAAAAAATAGGTCTCACGAAGCGCTCGCATCAATTTTTCATCAGCCACAAGGCCTGGAAAGCGAAAAAAGACCGAGGGTGTGATACCTTCTTCTAAGAGTTTTTTCTCAACTCCAAGGATTTCTGCTTTGACATCGGTGTTTACATGTAACATAAAATTTTCACGCTCAGGAAGATGTGGGTCATAAAAATGTGTGTGTGTATGGTTTACCCATGTTATCTGTAAAAGGGGGTTGTTCACAAGGGCAGTAAACTCTTTTTCATGGTGATCTTTCCATGCGGAGCTTATGGCAATAGCAATCGGTGTTGTGCCATTTTGTTTGGTTAGCTGTTCTATAAAATCACTTTCATACCCCTTTTTAGTGGAAGGGCAAAGATCCATTGTCAGATAGATGGCTTTATCTTTTTCAGTGGTTGCATGGGTTGCGCCCCCTTTTGTCGCTAACGCAGTTGCGTTAGTGAGTTGTTGTGCAAAGGGTGTTTTTGAAAAATTTTCATCTAAAGGCATCAATCTTGAAGCATCGAGTGAGAGGACTTTGGTTTGCAGGGTTTGTGTGTTTGTCGTCAGATAAAAGGTTACGCCACTCAGTTCAAAACGGCGTGAGATAAGGAAGAGAGTGTCATTCTCTTGGTATTGTTTGACAAATATTTCATAGTGTTTAATATACTCAACGGCAGACAATGGAAGCCAACACAGCATTAAAAATAAAATGAGTCGCATCATATACATTCCTTTTACTAGAATTTTAGCTCTTTTTTGAAAAAATATGATTATAATTTTGCTAATTATTGTCTAGGCGGTGTTTGAGTTTTCAAACGGATTTGAGGGCTGTAAGGCCTAAGCGAAATAATGAGAATGAGAGAATGACGGTCAACGAAGCAGTTTTAGAGATGCGGTACAGTGGAATCCCTGAAGAAGATATTGAGGCGATTCTCGAGATTTGCAAGAAGAAGGGTTTAACCCCTCAAAATATCGATAAAGAGCTTGAAGCTAAAGGTTTAGATAAAGTTTTTGAGCTTGAATACGATGCAAGCGAGAGTTGGTTTGAGCGTGGAGCAACCAGTAGTGCTCCTTCCCATAAAGCACCAGCAAAGCAGGGATTAGAAAAGGAAAAAAAGTAGATGTCAAAACAGATAAAACAGATCATTGAAGAATATTACGATGTCCTGTGGAATGAGAAAAAGCTCGACCAAGCGAACCGTTTTTTAGACCCTTCCCTCAATTTTAGAGGTTCTTTGGGTATGAGAGTTGATAGCATCAATGGTTTTTGTGATTATGCAAAGATGCTTTTTAGTGCGTTTCCCAATCTTTACCATGTGATTGAAGATATTGTCATTGAAGGCGATAAAGCTGCCGTAAGACTTGTTTATACGGCAACACACTCTGGAAAACTCTTTGGATTTGAACCTACAGGAAATCGTATCCGTTACTCTGGAGCGTGTTTTTTTAAATTTGAAAATGAAAAAATTGTCGATGCATGGGTTTTAGGAGACTTAAACGCATTGTATGGGCAGCTTAATGCCATTGAACATCGTTAATTTTTGCCTCTTTATGTGCCATCATTGAATGAACGATTAATGTCGTCACGATGATGGCTCCTCCCATCAATGTATTGATATGCGGTTTTTCATCCATGAGTATCCACACCCAAAAAGGTGCAAGGACGGGTTCAATAATCGTCAAAAGTGCCACTTCAACAGAGGGCAAAAACTTTGTCCCTATCCCAATAAATGCACGTGAAAGTGGTGTAAGCAACGCTCCCATAAAGACAATAATCCAAAGTGAATAACTATCGGGAACAATAATCGGTGCTGTAACAGCGGCTAAAAGTGAAGCAATGAGTGCTCCTGTCCCAAAACAGGCAAGGCGGTTAGCCTCTTTATCTCGCTCTAAAACGGACAACATCGATACAAAGGCAAATACACAGCCAAAAGCGTAAAGATTTCCTTCCATATTTCCAAGTTCTAAGTCATTGAACAAAATAATAGAAAGCCCTATAAAAACAAAGAAGATTGCTCCAAAGGTACGGCGTGGTGTTTTTTGTTTAAAGAAGATAAACGCAATCATCGCACTTACCAATGGTCCGGTACTTAAAATAAACACGGCACTGGCAACGCTAGTATGTTTGATGGCGAGAATAAATAAAAGATTGCTCAGTCCTATACAAAATCCACTCCATAAAATGGTAGAGAGATGATTCTTATAGATGGAAACGATGTTGTTTTTATGCCTCGACAACAAGGTGATATTCATCGTTAAAAACATACACAGCCCAAAGTAAAAGGTAAAATTTTGAGCAGGCACATGCGTCATCTTAATCAGGGGTGACTCAAAACTCATAAGAAGCATGCCTAGAGTTGTAATCCCAAAGGCTTTTGTGTAGGTCATAGGATTACTTCGTTTGATTTTTACGGAAATTGATGTAGAGTTTTTCGATTTTCTCTCGTGCCCAAGGAGTTTTACGGAAAAATTTGAGGCATGAGTTGATGCTAGGATTGACATGAAAACAGTTCATGCGTAGCATTTCATCGAGTTTTTCCCAGCCATAATGTGCTTGCAATTCAGTGACAAGCTTTTCGAGCGTGACACCATGAAGGGGATTGTTGTTATTGTGTTCGTTGTTATTCATGTATTCCTCAAAATTTAAAGCACCAAAGGTGCGCGGGCTTTGTGCCGAGCAAAACCCAGTGTTAACGTAGTCTTTAGAGCTTTGCTTTAAAGACGTATTAAGAGTTTTGAAAAAACTCTATCCCTTTTTACATGTAAAGATTTTCTCTACATGTAAAAAGGTTTAATTACGTTCTACGCTAAGTCCTGCATAGCTTTGAACGGTTGGCATAATCTCAATGCGATTGACGTTGATATGTGCTGGAAGTTCAGCCAGTGAAAAAATTGCATTGGCAATATCTTCTTTTGAAAGGGGTGTGGTATTTTTATACACAGAGTCTGCTTTGGCTTTGTCCCCTTTAAACCGAACATCGGAAAATTCGGTAAGTGAAAAACCAGGTTCAATGTTGGTGACACGTACATGTGTTCCTTTTAGGTCTGTTCTTAAGTTGAGGGAAAATTGTTTGACAAAAGCTTTGGTTGCGCCATACACATTGCCACCCTCATATGGCCAACTACCTGCGGTTGAACCAATGTTAAAGATATAGCCTGTTTTACGCTCGACCATCACAGGCAAAACAGCTTTCGTCATGTAAAGTAGACCTTTGATGTTCGTGTCGATCATCTTTTCCCAATCATCTAGGCTTGCTTCATTGGCATGTTCAAGCCCAAGAGCAAGACCAGCATTGTTGACCAAAATATCAATAGATTTATATGCTTCAGGAAGAGAAGCAATCGCGCCAAATACCTCGTCTTTTTTAGTAATATCAAAACAAAGCGTTACAATATCACAGTGTGGCAGACGAGCTTTGAGTGCATCTAAACGCTCTTTTCGGCGACCTGTTGCAATCACTTTATAGCCAGCATTTGCAAATTTTTCAGCGGTTGCTTCTCCAAAACCTGAAGTTGCACCTGTAATCAAGACAATTTTTGACATGACACATCCTTTGCATTTTTTGATTTAGAGTTCTAGCCGAACTCTGAACACGCTTTGAAAGCAAAGCTTTAAAAACTACGTTAACTTCGGCAGTAAGCCCACGCACCTTTAGTGCTTTGCCTTCTTTCAACTTTAATGATGAAAGAAGTCTATTATACAAGATGGAGGTATAATCATACCTTTTGTTGAAAATTGCATCATAGTTTCTTAAGCAATGTTGCCAAAATATATTAAGATACCTTATGTACAAAAAGTGCTTTTTTTAGTAATTTTAAATTTTAATAAGGCACAATGTGACACATAAAAAAATTAAACAAAGGAGTGAGAGTGAAGAAAATGTTTTCAAAGTTAACGGTTTCTTTGGCAGCCTGCTCAATGCTAGTCAGTGCGAGTGTCGCGGCAACGAATGTGATTAAGATTGGTGTGCAAGCGCCTATTACAGGGCAATATGCCAATGAAGGTCAAAGCATCGATAACGGAGTGAAGCTGATTGTGGATCAGTACAATGCCAAAGGCGGCGTTTTAGGCAAAAAAATCGAAGTTGTCACCTGCGATGACCAAGGTACAGCGCAACAAGCAGCGATTTGTGCGAAAAAACTGGTGAATGAAGGTGTGAAAGCCGTCATTGGTTCGTACACGTCAGGTGCAACTGAAGCAGCACAAACAACTTATAACAGAGCAGGGGTACTTCAAACCAGTGATGGTACAAGTGACTCGTTGATCGCACACAAATACTGGACATTTTTCAGAAATTCATTCCCCAACAGTGCTGAAGCAGACTACACAGCCAAATATTTTGTCGATGGAAAACAGTACAAAAAAATCGTTATTCTCTCAGATTACTCCAGCTACTCAACAGACTTAGCCGATGCGACGATCAAAGCACTCAAAGCTAAAAACGCTAACATTATTTATGAAGGCAAAATCAAATCAGGTTCTCAAAACTTCACAGCAACTTTGACAAAAATTAAAGCCATGGAACCTGATGTTATCTACTTTAGTGGCTACTACACCGATGGAGGACTTCTAAGGGCTCAACAAATGCAGTTAGGCATTAAAGCGGACTTTGTTGGAGGCGACTCCAATGACAATCCTGATTATATGAAACTAGCAGGGGAGAGTGCTCAAGGCACACTTCTTATCAACGTACCAACCCCAGATATTTTGCCATATGATATCGCTAAAACGTTTTTAACGGATTATAAAACAAAATTCAACGCGATGCCAGCATCTATTTGGTCATTGATGAACGTAGATGGTCTTCGTGTTATTTTACATGTAATGGAACAAACCAAATCTGAAGATACCAAAGTGATCGCTGAAGAGATGCATAAACTCAAAGATTTTCCTGGTATTACAGGACCTGTGACCTTTAGAGAAGATGGTGAACGAACCGGTGGTGGCTATATGACGTATGAAGTTCAAGCCGATAAAAGCTACAAAATCGTTTATCAATAAGCATTTTACTGGTACACTTTCAGCGCACATTGCCAAAGAGGGATCTCTCTTTGGCAATCTCACTCTATTAGAATAAGGTTCTCTATGGATATTTTTTTACAACAAATGGTCAATGGCCTTACTATTGGAAGCCTTTATGCACTGGTTGCTTTAGGGTATACAATGGTGTATGGCGTTATGCGGCTTATCAATTTTGCGCATGGTGACCTCGTTGCTTTTTCTGCTTTTATAGGACTCAGCGTTTACACACAAATTTTTGGGGAGAGTGCAACCTCTTTGGGTGTGATTATTACAGTGTTCGCATTGACAGCTCTTAGTGTTGCTTTTGTGGGTGTACTTCTTGAGCGCCTAGCGTATAGACCTTTACGAACTGCACCACGTTTAAGTGCCGTGGTATCTGCTCTTGGAGCTGGTTTAGTGATTCAAAATTCAGTGATGATGGTTTGGGGACCCAATATGAAAATATTTCCCTCCAATCTCTTTCCTTCTACTATTTGGTCTGTGGGCGGTATTGTGATTACGTTTACACAGGTGATGATTTTAGGTGTTTCATCGGTCTTGATGGTAGGTCTCTATTTTTTCATCCACCAGACTAAAATTGGCACAGCCATTCGAGCGGTGGCGATTGACCAAGATGCTGCAAAACTGATGGGCATTAATGTCAATCGTATTATTATGATTATCTTCATTATTGGCTCCGCACTGGGTGCCGTTGCAGGGCTTTTTATAGGCTCTTATTACCGTGGAATCACCTTTGATATGGGGTGGATGTACGGGCTTAATGCCTTTGTCGCCGCCATTATGGGAGGCATCGGCAATATTCCAGGTGCAATGCTTGGAGGGCTTCTTTTGGGACTTTTTAATGCAATGATCACAGGTTATATTTCAACGCAATGGGCTGAAACCTTTACCTTTGTGCTTTTAATTGCGATTTTAGTTTTAAGACCAACAGGAATCCTTGGTGAAACAGTGGCGGAGAAAGTATAATGAATAAAAGTACACTTATAACCCTTTGTTTACTCGTTTTTATGGGATTTTTTCCTTTTTTTGTGGATTCAGCGTGGTTGGCGATTGGAACAACCTTTTTAGTTTTCTCTGTGGTGGCACTTTCTCAGGACATCATTTTAGGACGCGCAGGTGTTTTTCATATGGGACATGCAATGTTTTTTGGATTGGGTGCATACACGACTGCTATTCTTAATGTGAATTTTGGACTTCCCATTCTTGCAACACTTTTGCCGGCGGTGTTGATTCCGATGTTTTTTGCCTTTTTGTTGGTTGCGCCTATTATTCATTTACGAGGGGATTATCTATTAGTTGCAACGATTGGCTTTAATATCATTTTTATTCAAGTCCTAGAAAACGATATCTTTGGTTTAACGGGTGGACCAAATGGGCTGTTTGGCATTGACGTGGTTAAATTCTTTGGCTATGAACTCTCTTCGCAAACCCATATGTATTATATGGCGTTTCTATTGTTAGGCATAACACTTTTGATTATTCGCAATCTTGATCGCAGTAAATTTGGACGTGCAATGTTTTATATTCATAAAGATGAAATTGCAGCGCAAAGTATGGGCATTAACATACGTTACTTTAAACTGTATGCCTTTATTTTAGGCGCAGGTATTGCAGGGGCTGCTGGAAGTATGTTTTCCATTCAGTATTCTGCCGTCAGTCCAGAGGCATTTAACGTGACACAGTCCATTATGTTCTTTACGATTGTTTTAGTGGGTGGTTCTGCTTCTTTGCCGGGTGTTTTAATTGGAACATTTATTATGTTTGTGCTTCCTGAAATGTTTAGAGAGTTTGAAACAGCGCGTTATTTGGTTTTTGGCATTGCAATGATATTGACGATGATTTTGAGACCGCGTGGTATTTGGCCTGTCAAATTTGGCAACATTCCAAGCTTCCTGAAAAAGGAGGTCAAATGAGCGAGTATATCTTAGAAATCAGCCACGTCAGCAAGTATTTTCAAGGGCTCATTGCCATTAATGATCTCTCTATGAAAGTAAAAAAAGGACAAATCTACGGCATCATAGGACCCAATGGTGCAGGTAAAACAACATTGTTTAACTGTATTACAGGGATTTATCGACCTGAAATCGGAAAAATTCTTTGGAAAGGTCGCGACATTAAAGGTGCAAGTCCTGATAAAATTGCAGCATTTGGTATTCTTCGAACTTTTCAGACTATTCGCCTTTTTTCAGAGATGAGTGTGGCAGAAAATATTATGTCAGGTCGCCATATTAAGTCTCAACAACGTTGGTACAATGGTGTTATCCCAACACCTGCTTATTATAAGGACGAGCGAGCCAATTGGGAAAAAGTGGGGGAGCTGATGTCGTTTTTCAATCTTTCAGAGTATGCGACAACACCAGCAGGAGATCTCTCTTATGGAATTCAAAGGCGTATCGAGATGGCACGTGCACTTGCCGCTGAGCCAGAGCTTCTCATTTTGGATGAACCTGCAGCGGGTCTCAATGAAAATGAGACATTGGAGCTGACACAAACCATTCGTAAGATTCAAGCGATGGGTGTTACGGTAATGATGATTGAGCACGATATGGATATGGTGATGAGTCTTTGCGAATATATTACGGTGATTAATTTTGGAGCGAAGATAAGCGAGGGTATTCCATCTTTCGTTCAAGATGATCCAGTAGTTGTTGAGGCGTATATTGGAAGTGACGAGGATGATGACGATGAGTGAGAAATTACTGGATATCAAAAATTTACATGTAAACTATGGAGCCGTTGAAGCGATCAAAGGAATTGATTTACATGTAAATAGAGGCGAAGTCGTTACCATCTTAGGTGCCAACGGTGCTGGCAAAACGACAACCCTCCAAACCATTAGTGGTCTTTTAAAATCTAATTCCGGAAGTATTGTATTTGATAATAAAGATATTACGCAAATACCTGCCCATGAAATTGTGAGCCTAGGCATGAGTCATGCTCCTGAAGGGCGCCGTGTTTTTGGAACACTTAGTGTTGAAGAAAATCTGATGATGGGTGCTTACAGCTTGAAAAAATACGATGCGCTGACACTCGATTGGATTTACGAAATATTACCTCGTTTGTATGAGCGTAAACAACAGCTAGCTGGTACACTTAGTGGTGGTGAACAGCAAATGTTAGCTATTGGGCGAGCCATCATGAGCAAACCAAAATTACTTATTTTGGATGAGCCAAGCCTTGGGCTTGCACCTGTTTTAGTCAAAGTGATTTTTAAGGCCATCAAAGAGATTAGCAAAAGTGGCGTTACGGTTCTTTTGGTTGAGCAAAACGCAAAAGCAGCCCTTAAACTAGCCAATCGAGGGTATGTTTTGGAACTTGGTAAAATTACGCACAGCGGCAGTAGTGAGGAGTTATTAACTTCTGAAGTCATACAAGAGGCATATTTAGGTAAGAAAAAAGAGGCTTTATAAGAGCAGCTAGGGGCCTTTAATGCCCCTAGAATTATTTTAGTTTTTCGATAATCGTTTGATTAAGCTCAAGTTTTTCTTTATTCTTTGCTACACCTTCACTCGCTTTAGCGATTTTTTCACTATTTTTTGCGATATCTTGTTTGTTCTTATCGATTTCATCACGATTAAGCTCAATAAGCCTTGTGAGTTCATCAACTTTTCGTTCATATTTATTGATAATATAATAGATCGCGTAAACAAGTACGCCAATGACGATCCATTGTAAAATACCCATAAGCTTTTCCTTGATATAAATTTTGATAACATTGTACCTTTTTACAACAAATCAATCAATAATATCAAAGATGTATTCGCGTTTCAATTTTTGTTCTTTGATTTCACGAATACGAAGTCCTTCAAAACTGATTTTTCCAAGATCTTTTTCATTAGAAGGGCGATGAATAGCCATTTCACGTAAAACTTGCCCACGATAAGCTTTTGCAAAATGACTTACTACTTTATCATTTTTCAAAAATTTCATGGTGATAAAAGGTTGTTTCAGCGTATAGAATTTTTCATAATATCCTGCACGTAGGTCTAAAATAGTTTCATCACCAATCCACGCATCAATGGCATCACTAAAATACTCTTTATAGAAAATTTCGGTTTTAAAACCATTCAGGCTTTCACCTTGTTTGAGTTTATATTCTGGAATCAGATCGCCGGCTAAAAGAGGGCCAAAAAGATTCGAAAAAATCATGACATGGTTTTCAATATAAGTTTGTGCATTTTTATCTAATGTTGCAAATGAAAGATGATCGTAAGCAATACCACTGTATCGAAGAATAGCTTTACATGTAAATGAGTCAAAAATATTTTTACTTGCTTGTACTAAATTTTTTTGAGTATCTTTAATACCAAAGAGATTTTGCAAGAGTGTGGTATCATATGTTTCTAAAAGTGCTTGATACTGCTTCAAAACCTGATAACGTTTTTCATATAAATAAGGAAAGACTAAACTCTCTTTTTTGAGCAAGCCGTGAGTGGTTAATGCGCTTTTTGTCTCGCTGGGTGAGAATAAAATTTTCATCGTATACCTTTAATAGCAAACATAAGAGACTATTTTAGCCAATATATAAGTAAAATATCTAAAAAGTATTGACTTTGAAAATCTTTTGAGATATAATTTCACCTCACAATCAAGGGTGCTGGTGTAGCTCAGTTGGTAGAGCAACTGCCTTGTAAGCAGTAGGTCGGCGGTTCGATTCCGTTCACCAGCTCCATTTTTGTTTGTGAAAGACAGTGTTTGACCAGCAATAAATATGGTAAAAATACGGTGAGATACTCAAGTGGCCAACGAGGGCAGACTGTAAATCTGCTGACTATGTCTTCGAAGGTTCGAATCCTTCTCTCACCACCATTGCGGGAGTAGCTCAGTTGGCTAGAGCATTAGCCTTCCAAGCTGGGGGTCGCGGGTTCGAGTCCCGTCTCCCGCTCCAAGATTTTATAAGCAAACTGGGAGCTGTTGAATTTCTTCTGCTTTAGGGCACTACAGAACAAGTTCAGTAGTCTTTCCTTTCTTTCCTTAATAAAATCTAATCATTATTATTGTTGCGATACAATTCGGTCCACCCTTTTGTAGTCGGCTCATATGGCTCAGGGGTAGAGCACTTCCTTGGTAAGGAAGAGGTCGAGGGTTCAAGTCCCTCTATGAGCTCCATCACTCAAAAAGTTTTTAAAACTTTGAAAAATTGAAATGTACTAAAAATAAAACTCATTACGGAGGAAAAAATGGCAAAAGAAAAGTTCTCTAGAACAAAGCCACACGTTAACATTGGAACCATCGGTCACGTTGATCATGGTAAAACTACGCTTACAGCTGCTATCTCTGCAGTTCTAGCGACAAAAGGTCTTTGTGAATTTAAAGATTACGATGGTATTGATAACGCTCCTGAAGAGAGAGAGCGCGGTATTACTATTGCAACTTCTCACATTGAATATGAAACAGAAAATCGTCACTACGCACACGTAGACTGCCCAGGTCACGCGGATTACGTTAAAAACATGATCACAGGTGCTGCTCAAATGGATGGTGCTATTCTTGTTGTTTCTGCAGCAGATGGTCCTATGCCTCAAACTCGTGAACACATCCTTCTTTCTCGCCAAGTCGGTGTTCCATACATCGTTGTTTTCATGAACAAAGCAGATATGGTTGATGATGAAGAACTTCTTGAACTTGTTGAAATGGAAATTAGAGAGCTTCTTAGTTCATATGACTTCCCAGGTGATGATACTCCAATCGTTGCAGGTTCTGCACTTAAAGCACTTGAAGAAGCAAAAGCTGGTACTGTTGGCGCATGGGGTGAAAAAATTCTTGCTCTTATGGCTGCTGTTGATGCTTATATCCCAAATCCAATCCGTGAAACTGAAAAAGACTTCTTGATGCCAATCGAAGATGTATTTTCAATCTCAGGTCGTGGTACCGTTGTTACTGGTAAAATCGACAGAGGTGCTGTAAAAATTGGTGAAACAATTGAAATCGTTGGTATCAAAGATACAAAAACTACAACTGTAACTGGTGTTGAAATGTTCCGTAAAGAGATGGAACGTGGTGAAGCTGGCGATAACTGTGGTATCTTGCTACGTGGTATCAAAAAAGAAGAAGTTGAGCGTGGTATGGTTCTTTGTAAACCAAAATCAATCACTCCACACACTGATTTTGAAGCTGAAATCTATGTTCTTTCAAAAGAAGAGGGTGGTCGTCATACTCCATTCTTTAACAACTATAGACCACAGTTTTACGTTCGTACAACAGACGTAACAGGTTCTATCACATTACCAGAAGGTACTGAGATGGTTATGCCTGGTGATAACGTAAAAATCAAAGTTGCACTTATCGCACCTATCGCCCTTGAAGAGGGTACTCGTTTTGCAATCCGTGAGGGTGGTAGAACTGTTGGTGCGGGTGTTGTTGCTACAATCATCAAGTAATTTTAGCATGTAAGGGGAAACCCTTACATGTAATTAAGTCAAGGAAATCTAATGACCGTTAAAATCGGACTAAAGTGTTCTGAATGTGGTGACATTAATTACACAACAACCAAAAACAGCAAGACAGTTACTGAAAAAGTTGAACTTAGCAAGTATTGTCCAAGACTGAAAAAACACACTGTTCACAAAGAAGTGAAATTAAAAAGTTAAGTCCCTTAAAAGACTTAACTTACATGCAGGGTAGTAGCTCCAACGGTAGAGCGTCGGTCTCCAAAACCGCAGGTTGTGGGTTCGAGTCCCTCCTACCCTGCCACTAGTCGAGGTAATACAATGGAAAAATTAAGAGCTTATTATCATCATTCTAAAGCTGAATTGTCAAAAGTTATATTTCCAACAAAAGAACAGATACGAAATGCTTTCATTTCTGTTTTCGTTGTTGTAACTGTAATTTCACTCTTCTTAGCGTTGATTGATGCTATTATGTCTTTTTCTTTATCTTCTTTAATTTAAGGAGAAAGAATGGCACATAGATGGTATGCAATTCAAACCTATGCAGGTAGCGAGCAAGCAGTTAAGAAAGGGATTATTACACTTGTTAACGATCATGGGATCGCTGATAAAGTAGAACAAATTCTTGTCCCAACTGAAGATGTAATAGAAGTTAAGAATGGTAAAAAAAAGATTAGTGAGCGAAGTCTTTATCCTGGTTATGCATTTGCAAAACTGGATTTAGATACAGCACTCTGGCATCTTATCCAATCATTGCCAAAAGTCGGAAGGTTCATCGGTGAGGCAAAAAAACCTACACCTTTGAGTGAAAAAGATATTGCATTGATTTTGGAAAAAGCAGAGAAAAAAGGTGCGCCAAAACCAAAAATCTTCTTTGAAAATGGCGAGAGTGTTAGGATTACAGAAGGTCCTTTCGCAAACTTTACAGGTTCTGTAGAAGAGTATGATATGGTTCATGGCAAACTCACACTCAATGTTTCAATCTTTGGTAGAAGCACTCCAGTTGAGATTCTCTATTCTCAAGTTGAAAAAATAGTCTAAGCTTAAAGGAAAAGAAATGGCAAAAAAGGTCATTGGCGAAATTAAATTGCAAATTGAAGCTGCTAAAGCAAACCCTTCACCTCCAGTAGGACCAGCTCTTGGTCAACGTGGTGTGAATATTATGGAATTTTGTAAAGCATTTAATGAAAGAACAAAAGAGTTGGCAGGTTTTAGAATTCCTGTTGTTATCACTGTTTATGCTGATAAAAGTTTTACATTTATCACCAAACAACCACCTGCAACTGATCTTATCAAAAAAGCAGTTGGTCTTAAAAGTGGTTCAAGCAACCCTTTGAAAAATAAAGTTGGTACCCTTAGCAAAGCTCAAATTCTTGAGATTGTTGAGAAAAAAATTGCTGATCTTAATACAACGGATCGTGAAGCAGCTGTGAAAATTATTTCAGGTTCTGCTAGAAGTATCGGTATTAACGTCGTCGATTAATCCTTACCCCTTTACCGTCAGGGTCATAAAGGCGGAAGCAAAATTATGCGGAGATAAAGAATGGCAAAGAAAGTAAATAAACGTTTTCAAGAACTTTTGAAAAAAGTTGATAAAGAAAAAAAGTATTCAGTAGCTGATGCACTTGGCAATATTAAAAACCTAGCGTCTGCAAAATTTGACGAAACAATCGAAATTGCACTTAAACTTAACGTTGACCCAAGACATGCTGACCAAATGGTTAGAGGTTCTGTTGTTCTTCCAGCGGGTACTGGTAAAACAGTTCGTGTTGCGGTTATTGCGAAAGACGAAAAAGCAGATGAAGCAAGAGCTGCTGGTGCTGATATTGTTGGTAGCGATGATTTAATTGAAGAGATTCAAGCAGGTCGCATTAACTTTGACGTTTTGATTGCAACACCAAATATGATGGGTTTAGTAGGTAAAGTTGGACGTATTCTTGGACCAAAAGGTATTATGCCAAACCCAAAAACGGGTACTGTAACAATGGATGTTGCAAAAGCTGTTGAGAATAACAAAGGTGGACAAGTAAACTTCCGTGTTGATAAACAAGGAAATATCCATGCGGGTATTGGTAAAATTAGCTTCTCATCTGAGCAAATTAGAGAGAATTTTGAAGCATTTATCAAAGCAATCAACAAGCATAAACCTGCTTCTTCTAAAGGTAAATATATTAAATGTGCTGCATTGTCACTTACTATGAGCCCATCTATGAATCTTGAAAATCAAGAATTAATCGACCTTAGATAAAATACTCATCTAAAGCTTTTGTCCATTAAATTTGGCTAGAAAGCTTTAGTGCCTTAGAAATTTTTGCCATAGAGAGTTACTTTATGGTGTACTGTATATTTATACTTAATCTTATGATTGGAGAGAGTAGAGGCGAAAGCTTAATTTGAGGTAACTCATCTCTACTTGAAATCACCAGTTGGAAAGGAGAAAAATTGACAAGAACAGAGAAAGCTGAATTTATTAGTTCTCTAACTGAAGAGTTTAAATCTTCCGACGGTTTAATTGTTTGTGACTACAAAGGTCTTAATGTTAAAGCGATCGAAGCATTAAGAAATGCTTCAAGACCAGAAGCTGTTAGTGTTAAAGTTATTAAAAATACTTTAGCATCAATTGCTATGACAAACGCTGGTATCGAAGGACTTGAACTAAAAGACACCAACATTTTTGTTTGGGGTGCTGATCAGTTAGCTGTTACTAAAGTTGTCGCTACATTCGCCAAAACAAACCCAAATTTTGTAATTAAATCTGGTTTTGCTGGTGGTATTGTTGTTGATGCTGCTAAAGTTGAAGCACTTTCTAAAATGCCATCACGTAATGAGCTTATTGGAATGCTTCTATCAACTTGGATGGCACCCATTACAAACTTTACCATTGGTCTTGATGCACTTCGTGCTAAAAAACAAGAGTCTGAATAGAGCGTATTTGTAAAGTTTTGCCTTTACATGTAAAGTCCAAGAGCAAGACTCTTGTAAAATCATTATAACTATAAAATAATCAGGAGATTTGAAATGGCAATTTCAAAACAAGACGTATTAGAGTATATTTCAGGTCTTAGTGTACTTGAATTGAGTGAACTTGTAAAAGATTTCGAAGAGAAATTTGGTGTATCTGCAGCTCCAGTTATGGTAGCAGGTGCTGGCGCAGCTGTTGCAACAGAGGCGGCTGAAGAGAAAACTGAGTTTGATGTTATTCTTAAAGATGGCGGCGAGAAAAAAATCAACGCAATTAAAGTTGTTAGAGAAATCACAGGTCTTGGTCTTAAAGAGGCAAAAGATGCTGTTGAAGGTGCTCCTACAACTGTTAAAGAGGGTGTCTCTAAACAAGTTGCTGAAGAAATCAAAAAGAAACTTGAAGAAGCTGGCGCTGTCGCTGAAATCAAGTAATTTTATTACTTTAAGAGAAGCTTTGCGCTTCTCTTTTAAAACTATATTCTTGGATATTAATTAGTCGTTACAACTTCTATCAAGCGATAGATGAACCTACTGCCCTTTTCAAACAACTACACGAGGTAGACTCATGTTAAATAGCCTAAAATCTGGAAATCGCTTACGAGTCGATTTTTCCAAAGTCCCAAAAAAAATTGATGTACCAAATCTACTCCAACTTCAACAAAAGAGTTACGAACAGTTTTTAGATGTTGAAAATTTCAAAGAAGAGAGTGGCGTAGAGAAGGTTTTTAAATCTATTTTTCCTATTCATGATCCCCAAAATAGACTTACTTTAGAATATGCTGGATCTGAGGTTGGAAAACCTAGATATACTGTCCGCGAATGTATGGAGCGTGGCCTTACTTATTCTGTTAGCTTAAAAATGAATATTCGTCTTATCCTCTGGGATAAAGATGAAAAATCCGGTGAAAAGACTGGTGTAAAAGATATTAAAGAACAAGCAATTTTTATTCGTGAAATTCCATTAATGACCGATAGAACTTCATTTGTTATCAATGGTGTTGAAAGAGTTGTTGTTAATCAGCTTCACAGAAGCCCTGGTGTTATCTTTAAAGAAGAAGAGAGCCCAACGGTTGCTAATAAGCTTATTTATAATGCTCAAATTATTCCAGATCGCGGTTCTTGGCTCTATTTTGAATACGATGCTAAAGATACCCTATTTGTTAGAATTAATAAACGCAGAAAAGTTCCTATTACGATTCTATTTCGTGCACTTGGATACAGCAAACAAGATATTTTAAAACTTTTTTACCCTGTGCTCAATATTATGATTCGTGAAAATAAATTCTTAATTGAGTTCTCAGCAGATAACTTCTTAGGTCGTGTTGATTTCGATCTTAAAGATGAACATGGAAACCTTCTTTTGGCTGCAGGAAAGCGTCTTGCACGTAAAAAAGCTGAAAAATTTATTGAAGATGGTATTAAGTTTATTGAATATCCTGTTGAAATTTTGGTTAATCGTTTTCTCTCTTCTCCAATTATTGATAAAGAGAGTGGCGAAGTCCTTTATGATACATTGGCACAACTTGACGAAGGTAAATTGGCTAAGATTATTGAACAAAAATGTGAAACGATTGAAATTGCCAATGATCTTGCAAGTGGTGTCGATGATGCTATTATTAACTCGTTTATTGCTGATAACGAAACACTGAAATTACTTCGTCAAACAGAGAGCATTGAAGATGAAAATGACTTAGCAGCGATTCGTATTTATAAAGTAATGAGACCAGGCGAGCCTGTTACCAAAGAAGCTGCAAAGACATTTGTCAAAGATCTTTTCTTTAACTCTGAAAGATACGATTTAACCAAAGTTGGTCGTATGAAAATGAATCATAAACTTGGACTTACAGTACCAGAGTATGTGACGATTATGACGAGCGAAGATATTATCAAAACAGCAAAATATCTTATTAAGGTCAAAAATGGTCAAGGTCATATCGATGATCGTGATCACTTGGGCAATAGAAGAATTAGAGCTATCGGTGAGTTACTTGCGAACGAGCTTCATGCAGGTTTGATCAAAATGCAAAAAGCGATTCGTGATAAATTCACAGCACTTAGCGGTAGTGTTGAAGAGTTAATGCCTCATGATTTGATTAACTCTAAAATGATTACTTCTGCGATTGCAGAATTTTTCTCAAGTGGACAATTGTCACAATTTATGGATCAAACCAATCCGCTCAGTGAAATTACACATAAAAGAAGATTATCGGCTCTTGGTGAGGGTGGTTTAGTAAAAGAGCGTGCAGGCTTTGAAGTCCGTGACGTTCACCCAACACACTATGGTCGTATTTGTCCAGTAGAAACACCAGAGGGTCAAAATATTGGTTTGATCAATACCCTTTCAATGTATGCAAAAGTTAATGACCTTGGTTTTGTGGAAGCACCTTACCGTAAAGTTGAGAATGCAACCATTACAGATGAGATTATTTACATCACAGCAACACAAGAAGAGGGTTTAGTTATTGCCCCTGCCAGTACCAAGATTAATGAAAACAACGAGATTGTTGAAGATTTAATTGAGGTTAGAGTTGATGGTGAGACTGTACTAATTGAGAAAGAGAAAGTTGATTTGATCGATCTTTCGTCCATGATGATAGCCGGTGTTGCAGCTTCACTTATTCCATTCTTGGAACATGATGATGCGAACCGTGCATTGATGGGTTCAAACATGCAACGTCAAGCCGTGCCTTTGGTCAAATCAGACGCACCTATTGTGGGAACGGGCGTTGAAAAAATTGCAGCTCGAGACTCTTGGGAAGCGATTAAAGTCAAACGTGCGGGTATGGTTGAAAAAGTTGATAATAAAAATGTTTATATTTTAGGTGAAGATGAAGGTGGCGCATTTATTGACCATTATGCGCTTCAAAAAAATCTTAGAACCAACCAAAATACAACTTTCACTCAAAAAGTCATTGTAAGAAAAGGTGATATGGTTGAAGCGGGTGGTGTTATCGCTGATGGTCCAAGTATGGATCAAGGTGAACTTGCTATCGGTAAAAACGCAATGGTTGCTTTTATGCCATGGAATGGTTATAACTACGAAGATGCGATTGTTATCTCTGAGCGTATGATTCGTGAAGATGCTTTTACCAGCGTTCATATCTATGAAAAAGAGGTTGAAGCACGTGAGCTTAAAGACGGCGTAGAAGAGATTACTAAAGACATTCCAAATGTCAAAGAAGAAGAATTAGCCCATCTTGATGATAGTGGTATTGTAAAAGTTGGTACCTATGTCACTCCTGGCATGATTCTTGTTGGTAAAGTATCACCAAAAGGTGAAGTAAAACCAACGCCTGAAGAGCGACTTTTACGTGCTATTTTTGGTGAGAAAGCAGGACATGTTGTCAACAAATCACTTTATGCAACGCCATCATTAGAGGGTATTGTTGTTGATGTTAAAATCTTTACAAAAAAAGGTTATGACAAAGATCCACGTGCTGTCCAAGCATATGAGCAAGAAAAAGAGATTTTAGACCGTGAGCATCATGATAAACTCTTGATGTTAGATCGTGAAGAGATGTTGCGTATTAATGCATTGCTTTTGAAAAACCCACTACAAGAAGATCAAGAGATTAGCAAAACAAGCTATAAAAAAGGTGGCTTTATTAAAGCAGAAGATCTTCATAATGTTAACCGTTTTTCAATTAATTCGATTGTAAAAGCATTCTCAAATGAAGTTCAAGATGACTATAAAGATCTTAAAATGTACTTCCAAAATGAGAAGAAAAAGCTCAAAGAAGAACATGATGAGAAACTAAATATCATTGAAAAAGATGATATTTTACCAAGCGGGGTTGTTAAGCTTGTTAAAGTTTATGTGGCAACCAAACGTAAGCTTAAAGTCGGTGACAAAATGGCGGGACGTCACGGAAATAAAGGTATCGTTTCTAATATCGTTCGTGAAGTCGATATGCCTTACCTTAAAAATGGTGAAATTGTCGACATCGTTTTAAATCCACTGGGCGTTCCAAGTCGTATGAATATTGGACAAATTCTTGAGGTTCATTTAGGTCTTGTTGGTAAACGTTTAGGCGATCAAATTGAAGAGATATTTAAAGAGAAACAAGGTGATTGGATTAAAGCACTTCGTGAAAAAATGATTAGTATTGCTGATGTTGCCAAACTGATGGATGCTAGGAATTTTATTGATAAAGTAAATGATGAACAATTGTTGATTTTTGCTAGAGATTGGAGCAAGGGTGTTAAATTTGCAACTCCAATTTTTGAAGGTGTTAACGTTGAAGAGTTTGAAAAACTCTTTGAAATGGCAAAAATTGATACCGATGGTAAGACTGACTTATACGATGGTATGACAGGTCAAAAGATGCACGAAAGAGTCAATGTGGGTTACATGTACATGTTAAAACTTCACCACTTGGTTGACGAAAAAGTGCATGCAAGAAGTACAGGACCATACTCACTGGTTACGCAACAACCTGTTGGTGGTAAAGCCCTCTTTGGTGGTCAAAGATTCGGTGAAATGGAGGTATGGGCGCTTGAAGCATACGGTGCTGCTCATACACTAAGAGAGATGTTAACAGTCAAATCAGACGACGTTGAAGGACGTATTTTAGCTTATAAAGCACTTACTAGAGGTGAAAATGTCCCTCAAACAGGAATTCCTGAAACATTCTATGTTTTAACGAATGAGTTGAAGTCTTTGGCTTTAGATGTTGAGATTTATGACGAGGTGGAAGAAGATGAAACGACTAGAACCAATTGAGATTCACGAAGAGAGCCGTCCTAGGGACTTTAAAGCATTTCAATTAAGACTTGCAAGTCCTGAAAAGATTCGCTCATGGAGTTATGGAGAGGTTAAAAAACCAGAAACCATTAACTATCGTACGCTCAAACCAGAGCGTGATGGACTTTTCTGCGCGAAAATCTTTGGACCCGTCAGAGATTATGAATGTCTGTGCGGAAAATATAAAAAGATGCGTTACAAAGGCATCAAATGCGAGAAGTGTGGCGTTGAAGTAACGAGCACAAAAGTGAGACGTTCACGTATGGGGCACATTGAGTTAGTAACTCCTGTGGCGCATATTTGGTATGTTAACTCACTTCCAAGTCGTGTGGGAACGCTACTTGGTGTTAAGATGAAAGATCTTGAGCGCGTACTTTACTATGAAGCTTACATTGTTGAGCAAGCAGGTGAAGCGTTTTACGATGCTGAAAATAAAAATAAAGTTGCAGTTTATGATGTTCTTAATGAAGAACAATATCAATCATTGCAACAACGTTTTGAAGATACTGGTTTTGTAGCAAAAATGGGTGGCGAGGTTATTCGTGATTTATTAGCGAATATTGATCTTGTCGAAGTTCTTGGTCAACTTAAAGAAGATATTAACCAAACCAGTTCTGAAGCAAAGAAAAAAACCATTGTTAAACGTCTCAAAGTTGTTGAAGCATTCCTCAACAGTGGCAATCGCCCTGAATGGATGATGATTACTATGTTGCCAGTTCTTCCGCCAGATCTTAGACCACTTGTAGCACTTGATGGTGGAAAGTTTGCGGTCAGTGACGTCAATGACTTGTATCGTCGTGTTATCAACAGAAATGCTCGTTTGAAGCGTTTGATGGAACTTGATGCACCAGAAATTATTATTCGTAACGAAAAACGAATGTTACAAGAAGCGGTTGATGCACTTTTTGATAATGGTCGTCGTGCCAATGCCGTAAAAGGCGCTAATAAGCGTCCTTTAAAATCGCTTTCAGAGATCATTAAAGGTAAACAAGGACGTTTCCGCCAAAACCTACTTGGTAAAAGGGTTGACTTTTCAGGTCGTTCTGTTATCGTTGTTGGACCAAACTTGAAAATGGATCAGTGCGGTCTTCCAAAACAGATGGCGTTGGAGCTTTTTAAACCACATTTGTTAGCACGCCTTGAAGAAAAAGGGTATGCAACAACGGTTAAGCAAGCGAAAAAAATGATCGATATGAAAACCAATGAAGTATGGGAATGTTTAGCGGAAGTGGTTAAAGGTCATCCGGTTATGCTTAACCGTGCACCAACACTTCACAAACTCTCAATTCAGGCATTTCATCCTGTTTTGATTGATGGAAAAGCGATTCGTTTGCACCCTCTTGTATGTTCTGCCTTCAACGCGGACTTCGATGGCGATCAAATGGCCGTTCACGTTCCATTATCACAAGAGGCCATTGCTGAATGTAAGATCTTGATGCTGAGTTCAATGAACATCTTGCTTCCAGCTTCAGGTAAAGCGGTAACCGTCCCAACACAAGATATGGTTTTGGGTCTTTACTATTTAACACTCGAAAAACCGCATGCAAAAGGTTCTAATAAGATTTTTGCAAATGTGGATGAAGTCCATATTGCCATTGATGCAGGATTTTTAGATATTCATGCAAAAATTAAAACACGTATCAATGATAGAGTTCTCTTTACAACAGCAGGTCGTTTGATTTTAAAATCAATCTTACCAGATTTTGTGCCTGAAGCACACTGGAACAGAGTATTGAAAAAGAAAAATATCGGTGCTTTAGTTGATTTTGTCTTTAAAGAAGGTGGTATTGGTATTACTGCAGGATTTTTGGATAATATTAAAAGACTCGGCTTTAAATACGCAACTGAATCAGGTATTTCGGTTTCAATTGATGATATCCGTGTTCCTGAAGCAAAAGTGAAAAAAATCAAAGAAGCGAAGAAAAAAGTACGTGAGATCCAAAAACAATTTAGTTCTGGTTTATTAACTGAGCAAGAACGTTACAACAAAATTATTGATATTTGGACGGATACGAACAATGAAGTGGCTTCTGAAATGATGAAGCTTACGGAGAGTCATAAAGGTGGCTTTAACTCTATTTATATGATGGCAGATTCTGGTGCGCGTGGTTCTGCTGCGCAAATTAGACAGTTAGCAGGTATGAGGGGTCTTATGGCGAAACCGGATGGAAGTATTATTGAAACGCCAATTATTTCAAACTTCCGTGAAGGCCTAAACGTTCTTGAATACTTTATTTCAACGCATGGTGCTCGTAAAGGTCTTGCGGATACCGCTCTTAAAACAGCGAACGCGGGTTACCTAACAAGAAAACTCATCGACGTTGCTCAAAATGTGAAAGTGACCATGGATGATTGTGGTACGCATGAAGGCGTTGAGATTACTGAAATCAGTGAAAGCGGTGAGCTTGTAGAGTCATTGTATGAGAGAGCAACAGGTCGTGTTCTTGCCGAAGATGTTATTGACACAATTACCAATGAAGTTCTTTTCACAGAGGGAACATTGATTGATGAGAAGAGTGCCCAAGCCCTTAAAGAGGCAAGCATTAAGTCGGTTGTTATTCGTACACCGATTACATGTAAAGCTAAAAAAGGTGTCTGCGCTAAATGTTATGGTACGAACTTGGCTGAGGGCACATTGGTTCGCCCTGGTGAAGCTGTTGGTATTATTTCAGCACAATCGATTGGTGAGCCAGGTACGCAGCTAACACTTCGTACATTCCACATCGGTGGTACGGCATCAACGGAATCTCAAGATCGCCAAGTTATTGCACAGAAAGAGGGTTTTATTCGTTATTACAATGTAAAAACGTATGTGACTAAAGAAGGCAAGAATATTGTTGCTAACCGCAGAAATGCAGCTGTTCTTCTTGTCGAGCCAAAAATAAAAGCACCATTTAAAGGTACGATTGAGATTGATACAGCACATGAAGAGACAGCGATTACAATTACCAGTGCTAGTGGTGAAAATATTCGTTATACCCTTCGTAAAAGTGACTTTGCTAAGCCAAATGAGCTAGCGGGTGTTAGTGGTAAAATTGAGGGTAAATTCTATATCCCATATCTTAGTGGCGATATGGTTGAAATCAACGAGAGTATCGTAGAGGTCATTAAAGAGGGTTGGAATGTTCCAAGTCGTATTCCTTATGCGAGTGAGCTTAAAGTAAAAAATGGTGATCCAATTATCCAAAAGATTCATGCTGATGCCAAAGGTGTTGTAAAATACTATAAGCTTCATGGAGACTATTTGGATCGTATCCACGATATTGAAAAAGGTCATGTGGTTAAAGAAAAAGGTATTTTTGCAGTGGTTGCAGACAATGATGATAGAGAAGCAATTCGTCACTATATTCCACGTGATTCCATCATTGATATTAATGATAATAGCATTGTAGAGGGGAAAACGCTCCTTGCATATCCTTCAACCAGTGAGCAAATTACCATTGCTGAGTGGGATCCATACTCTACGCCAATTATCGCAGAAGATGCAGGTATTGTTACATTTGAAGATATTGAACCAGGTATTAGTGCAACAGAGCAATTTGATGATATGACTGGTCAAAGCAAACTGGTCATCAATGAGTATCTACCAAGCGGCATGAAACCAACCATTATTATTGCAAATAAAAATGGTGAGATTGTTAAGTATCAATTAGAGCCAAAAACAGCAATCTTTGTTCAAAATGGTGTAACGGTTGGTCTAGCGGATTTGATTGGTAGAACGCCAAAAGCGATTGCAAAATCGAAAGATATCACTGGTGGTCTTCCACGTATTAGTGAGCTTTTTGAAGCACGTCGTCCTAAAAATGCCACTGTTATTGCGGAGATTGATGGAACGATTCGTTTTGGTAAACCACTACGTTCAAAAGAACGTATTATCATTGAAGCAGCTGATGGTACAAGTGTCGAGTATTTAGTGGATCGTAATACACAAATTCACGTTCAACCAGGTGAATTTGTCCACGCAGGTGAGCGACTCACCGATGGTGTAATTTCAAGCCATGATATTTTACGTATTATGGGTGAAAAAGCACTTCACTATTATTTGATCAGTGAAATTCAACAAGTCTATCGTGGACAAGGTGTTGCGATTAACGATAAACACATTGAGGTTATCGTTTCTCAAATGCTTCGCCAAGTACGTATTGTTGACAGTGGCGATACCAAATTCATTATGGGTGATTTGATTAGTCGTAGACGTTTCCGTGAGGAAAATGAAGCGGTTATGAAAATGGGTGGAGAGCCAGCGATTGCTGAACCAACACTTTTAGGTGTTACGCGTGCAGCGATTGGTAGTGATAGTGTTATATCAGCGGCTTCATTCCAAGAAACAACGAAAGTTCTAACGGAAGCGAGCATCGCAGGTAAGATGGATATGCTTGAAGATCTTAAAGAAAATGTTATTTTAGGACGTATGATTCCAGTAGGAACCGGTCTTTATCAAAACAAACAATTTAATATTGAGTTGAATCCAAGTAGAGGTTAAGTTAAGGTTCCCTTAACTTAACCTTTTTTAAGCTATTTTTAAATAAAATTAGCACCTATTTTTTACAAAATAAAGGAAATAATGTGCCAACCATTAACCAACTCGTCAGAAATGAGAGAAAAAAGGTGATTAAAAAATCAAAATCACCTGCACTTGATAAGTGCCCTCAAAGAAGAGGCGTTTGTACAAGAGTTTATACGACAACTCCTAAGAAACCAAACTCTGCTTTGAGAAAAGTTGCCAAAGTCAAATTGACCAGCGGTTTTGAAGTCATTAGCTACATCGGTGGCGAGGGACACAACCTACAAGAACACTCCATTGTATTGGTACGTGGCGGTAGGGTAAAAGATTTACCAGGTGTTAAGTACCATATCGTACGTGGTGCGCTTGATACTTCAGGTGTTGCAAAAAGAACGGTGTCTAGAAGTAAATACGGTACAAAAAGACCAAAAGCTAAATAAATTTAACAGCAGGTGATGTCCTTTGTTTTGACATCATTTGAGTAAAATTTTTAAAAAAATTTGAAGGAAATAGTATGAGAAGAAGAAAAGCTCCTGTAAGAGAAGTATTACCAGATCCAATCTACAATAGCAAAATTATCACAAAGTTTATCAATGCGTTGATGCTCGATGGAAAAAAGAGTGTTGCTACTAAAGTATTTTATGGTTCATTAGAACTCGCTGAAAAAAGAAGCGGAACACTCAAAGGGATTGAAATTTTCAATACAGCTATCGATAACGTTAAGCCTGTTATGGAAGTAAAAAGCAGACGTGTCGGTGGAGCAACATATCAAGTTCCAGTCGAAGTTAGAACAACTCGTCAACAAGCATTGGCTCTTAGATGGTTGGTTTCTTACGCTCGTAAAAGAAGTGAGAGAACCATGATCGAGAGGTTGGCCAATGAACTTTTAGATGCGGCTAATAGTAGAGGCGCTACCTTTAAGAAAAAAGAAGATACTTATAAAATGGCAGAAGCAAACAAAGCGTTTGCTCACTATCGCTGGTAAGATGACGCTGGGGATGTTTACATGTAAACATCCCTTTCTTCAGAACTACACTCCTAATATAACAAGGAAATTATAATGGCAAGAAATACCCCTATTGAAATGGTTAGAAACATCGGTATTGCTGCGCACATTGATGCAGGTAAAACCACAACAACTGAAAGAATCCTTTTTTACACCGGTATCTCTCATAAAATTGGTGAGGTACATGATGGTGCTGCAACAATGGACTGGATGGAGCAAGAGAAAGAAAGAGGTATTACCATTACTTCTGCTGCAACAACATGTACATGGAAAGATCATCAAATTAATATCATCGACACTCCAGGCCACGTTGACTTCACGATTGAAGTTGAGCGTTCTATGCGTGTTCTTGATGGCGCTGTCGCTGTATTTTGTGCCGTTGGTGGCGTTCAACCACAGTCTGAGACCGTTTGGAGACAAGCGAATCGTTACCAAGTACCAAGAATGGTATTTGTTAACAAAATGGACCGTGTTGGTGCAGATTTTTATAACGTTGAAGCACAAATTAAAAATCGTTTAAAAGCAAATCCAGTACCTATTCAAATTCCTATTGGTGCAGAAGAAAACTTCAAAGGTGTTGTTGATCTTGTTGAGATGAAAGCACTTATTTGGGATGATGATGCTGCGATGGGTTCAAACTACCAAGTGGTTGAAATTCCAGCGGAACTTGCGGATAAAGCTAAAGAGTATCATGAGAGAATGGTTGAAGCTGTTTCTGAGACCAGTGATGAGTTGATGGAAAAATACCTTGGTGGTGAAGTGCTTACGAAAGCTGAAATTAAAGCAGGTATTAAAGCAGGATGTCTTGCAATGACATTTATTCCTATGATTTGTGGAACAGCCTTTAAAAACAAAGGTATTCAACCAATGTTAGATGCTGTTATCGATTATATGCCTGCACCTACTGAAGTGCATGCGATTAAAGGTGTATACGAAGATGGGCATGAGTGTGTGGTTGATTCTACAGACGAAGGCGAATTTGCAGCACTTGCGTTTAAAATTATGACCGATCCATTCGTTGGTCAATTAACGTTCGTTCGTGTTTATCGTGGTTCATTGGAAAGCGGAAGTTATGCTTACAATACAACGAAAGATAAAAAAGAGCGTATTGGCCGTTTATTAAAAATGCATGCCAATAAAAGAGAAGAGATCAAAGCACTTCACTCTGGTGAAATTGGTGCGGTTGTAGGTCTTAAAGAGACATTGACGGGTGACACGCTCGCAAGTGAAAAAGATCCTGTAATCTTGGAGAGAATGGTATTCCCAGATCCTGTTATCTCTGTTGCCGTTGAGCCTAAAACCAAAGCGGATCAAGAGAAAATGGGTATTGCGCTTCAAAAATTGGCACAAGAAGATCCAAGCTTTAGAGTTGAGACTGACGAAGAGAGTGGTCAAACGATCATCTCCGGTATGGGTGAGCTTCACTTAGAGATTCTTGTTGATCGTATGCTTAGAGAGTTTAAAGTAAGTGCGGAAGTTGGTCAACCACAAGTTGCTTACCGTGAAACGATTCGTGCTAGCGTTAACCAAGAGTACAAATACGCAAAACAATCAGGTGGTCGTGGTCAATACGGTCACGTTTACCTCAAAATCGAGCCTCAAGATGCAGGTGCTGGTTATGAGTTTGTTAACGATATCAAAGGTGGTGCGATTCCAAAAGAATTTATTCCTGCCGTTGATAAAGGTATTAAAGAGGCACTTGGTGCGGGTGTTCTTGCTGGTTATAAAGTGGAAGACGTTAAAGTTACCCTTTATGATGGAAGTTACCATGATGTTGACTCCTCTGAGATGGCGTTTAAACTCGCTGCTTCAATGGGCTTCAAAGAGGGTTGTCGTAAGGCAAAACCAGTTATTCTTGAGCCAATTATGAAAGTGGAAGTTGAGACACCTGAGGACTTTATGGGTGATGTTATTGGCGATCTTAACAGACGTCGTGGACAAATCAACTCTATGGATGATAGAAGTGGTAACAAAATTGTTAACGCATTCTGCCCATTGGCTGAAATGTTTGGTTACTCTACAGATCTAAGGTCTCAAACACAAGGTCGTGCTTCTTACTCTATGGAATTCGATCATTATGACGAAGTTCCTAGAAACGTTGCTGAAGAGATTATCAAAAAACGTAACGGTTAATATACCATTTTTGCTAAAGCCGAATGTGTGAAAACGCATTCGGCTTTTTTTTTACTTCAATTTTCCCCTTACGTCCCCATAGCTCAGCAGGATAGAGCATCAAATTCCTAATTTGAAGGCCGTGCGTTCGAATCGCGCTGGGGACACCATTCATCTTTTTATTTTCAAAAAACTAAAAATTATTTTAGTGAATCACCTTTACCAAAGCTAAGGAAATGAGAATGAATTTTTTACATGTAAAAGCAAATTTATCTGAAAAATCCAAAAGAACAATTGCTATTGTTATAGCACTTTTGTCTGTTTATATTATATGGGGCAGTACGTATTTAGGAATCAAAATTGCCATTGAAACGTTTCCTCCCTTTCTAATGGCAGGGATTCGTTTTCTCATTGCAGGCATACTCTTGTATGGTTTTGTATTCTATAAAGAAGGAGTGCATCCTAAGCTCATTGAATGGCGGGATACGACCATCATTGGTACATTACTACTTTTGGGTGGTAACGGGCTTGTTGTGATTGCAGAAAGGAGTATTCCTAGCTCGATTGCTGCCATTATTATTGCAACGGTTCCTTTATGGATGATTGTGATGGGATGGCTGATGAAAATTCAATCTAAGCCCAATATTAGTACACTCTTTGGAACGCTGATTGGCTTTTTAGGCGTGGCAATTTTGATGTACCCTTCGCATCAAGAGAATCTTCATTTTGATACGGGGGGACTACTCTTTACGCTTTTAGCCGCCATATTATGGTCACTAGGTTCTATTTATTCTCAAAAAGCAATCTTGCCCTCTTCTACGATGCTCTCAACAGCAATGCAAATGGTAACAGGGGGCGCTGTTTTAGTGATTGTGGGGACACTTACAGGTGAGTGGCAACACCTTGATCCTGAAGCGTTCTCTTCTCGCTCACTTATGGCAGTGTTGTATTTAATTTTCATTGGTTCTTTATTGGGATTTAGTGCTTATGTGTGGCTTTTAAAAAATGTATCGCCTTATTTGGCCTCAACGTATGCTTTTGTTAATCCAATTGTGGCACTCTTTTTAGGTTACTTCTTTGCAGACGAAGTGATGAGTATTAAATCATTGATCGCAACGGTACTGATTATTAGTGCAGTGGTTATGATCACTCTATTTAAAGCCAAAGGAAGATCAAAAAGATAGTTATTTGAGGAACTTTTAAGTTATTTTTAGCGATTACGGTGTTGATATGGGAGTATAATTTCACTTATAAAATCTTTATAAGGAGAAAACGATGGCATGTAAAAAACCAGCAGCGAAAACTGTCAGTGAAGATACGAAAGCTGAAAAACCTGCAGCGACTAAAACCTGCGGTACAAAAAAACCATGCGCTAAAAAATAGCGTTTAAACCCTTCTTGATAGACGCTTAGAGTAAAGCGTCTATTCTCTCAACATCCTTTTCATCTAACAAAAATTCAAAAATAGTTAAATCTTCTTTCATATGCAAAGCTGATGTTGTTCCATTGAGTGGTACGATCCCTTTTTGAATCACGTAACGGTAAAAAATTTGTTCAGCACTTTTTCCGTAAATATTCATTATTTCTTTCATTGGGGGTGAATGTAAAATGTGAGGATTAGCGCTCAGAGTCCAAAAACTTTGATAGATAATGCCTCTTTCATTTGCCCAAGAACGAAGTGTTTTGTCGTAATGAACATCTGCATAAAAACGATTTTGTACAACAGAGGGTTTAATACGAACATGCTCATAAAACGTTTGTAAAAGCGAGAGATCATAACAGTTACTAATGCCTATTTGACGTACTTCACCTTCTTCAAACAGTGATTCAAACACATTCCATGCTTTAAGCAAGTTATTATAAGGGAAGAGTGGCGAATGGAGTAAGAGTGAGTCCAGATAGCGTGTTTTCAGGTTTTGTTTGGACATTTCGCATGACGTGATGATTTGCTCTTCTAAAGAAGCATGTGGATCGTAAGGCATTCTGAGCGGGTCTTGTCCGTCATATGGGGTAAATTTGGTTTGGAGATAAAGCTCTTCTCGTTTCCCACCTTTGGCGTAAAAACGTTCACACCCTTCACCGACCAATGCCTCTTCATAGTGTTTAGGCTGACATGCGGTGTCAATCCCTCTGAAACCACTTTGAAGGGCTAACGCAACTAAATCTGCTGTGCGTTCTTTTTTCCATGCAGTGCCATACAGCATGCAGGGTATGGAGACGTTTTGATTGCTTGTAACATAGTTCATCATGACTCCTTTCAAACATTATAGAAAAACAAATTTTTAAAGGTGCTGTTTTTGCATAATTAAATTTTACATGTAAAGCATTCCATATGAATGAGAGTGTAGCATACAATAAAGGAGAAGTCATGTTAGCCTATCATGCTCAAACGGTGCACTCTTACCGTTCTGTACGTACCAAATCTCACAGCATCGACTGGGATCATCCACCCAAACAGTTTAAAATCTATCCTGAAACATTTGCTCGTATTCCTCTTGATAAAAAAAATCCAGATCATCGCTTTTTTTATCTCATTGGAGGTATTACAGCACAGAAAAGTTACCCAGGGGTCACTTATGCTTTGCGTACAAACCCGAGTGCTGGAGCATTGTATCCTACGGAAGTCTATGTTCAGATACGTTGTATTGAAGGCTTTCAGGATGGCATTTACCATCTTTCGCCTTATGAGACGTCACTGGTGTTATTGTATCCTTTATCAGAGGATGAAGGGGTGGAAAGCCTTTTACATGTAAAGAAAATAAAGGGTTTTGTCTTTCTCTTCTCAGCACTGTATTATCGTTCTTCATGGAAATATAAAGATCGCGCATTTCGCTACTGTTTACACGATACAGGGCATATGATAGGCACGTTAGAAGCTTCGTGTAGGCTTAGTGATAAGGCGTATCATCTTTTATACGGTATTGAAAAAAAGGCATTAAATAAACTTTTTGAATTTGGCAAAGAAGAATTTTTTCTCAGTGCCGCCATTGTAGGAGAAGAAGATAAACGCTTTACATGTAAAGAGATATCAATGCACCTTCCTTATGTGAACGGTACAGGAAATTTTGAAGTTAACGAATGTGTGGAAAAAGCCTATGATGAAACCTGCGAACTTACTTTGCATGCACAAACGACACAACCGCTGCTTGAAGTGGATAAAGAGCGCTTCACTCAAGCCGTTTGGAAACGTCGTTCTATTCGTGATTTTATACAAAAGTCAATCTCTAAAGAAGACTTTTTAGAGGTCATGGACTTCATCACACAACCGATTCCAAGTGACTGTGATGTTGGAATAGAACTCTATGCAATTATCAACCGTGTCGAAGGGATGTGGCAAGGCGTTTGGAAGGAGGGGAGTTATCTGCAAAGTGGTGATTTTGCACGCAAAGCTGGCTATCTTTGTTTGGAGCAAGCTTTAGGTGAGGAGAGTGGAGTGACATTTTTTTTAGTTGGGCATGATGAACAAAATTACCAAGCGATGGTACAAAAAGCTGGTATTATTGGGCATCGTCTTTATTTGATTAGCACCTATCTTGGTTTTGGATGCAGTGGTATTGGGGCGTATTATGATGAAGAGGTCATGGCATTTTTGCAAAGCGATGGTATGGTGCTCTATGCCCTTGCCATTGGTTACTAAGACGATACGTATCGAAGCAGGTATGCGCGCTTACATGTAAATGGTTAGAGTGCTTTGACTTTGCGATAGGTGTAGTATAAAAGAGCGAGTGCAGAGCTGTAAACAATGATGCCTAGCCCTATCCACATCCATATAAATGAGAGTTCAAAGTAGCTGACAATGAGCGTGTAGACAATGCTTGGCGCTAAGATTTGACGAAAGAAGCCAATGTAGAAAATCATTGTCGGTTTTTTGATGCCTTGCAAGGTTGCGACACATGCAAAATGCGTTACATAACCACAAAAAAGAAAAAGCATCACGTAGATATAGGTGGTACCATATGCGATAACATCGACATTCGGATCAAATTGTGCTACAAGCCATTTTCCACTAATCCATAAAATTCCCATACCCATAAGACTAAGCGTATAGCCATACGTAAGAGCGTAAAAAAGTGTTTGACGTACACGCTCAAATTTACCCGCACCCATATTGTTAGAAACAAGGCTTAGCACGGCACTGCTAATACCAAGTGTGGGCAATAACATCAACTGTTCCACACGGTATCCAATGCCATATCCTGCGACAGCTTGGTACCCATAAAGTGTCACAAAATGAAGGGCAATGAGCGAACCAAAAGACATCATAAGCATATTTAGCCCAGGCGGTGTCGCTTGGCTTATTAAGTCTTTGTAAATACGCATATCGGGGTAAAAATGCTCTTTACATGTAAAACTAATTAATCCTGTTTGTAGGCTTTTGTACAGCAAGTAGCTTGCGCCAAATGCTTGTACTAAAACAGTTGAAAAAGCGATACCTCCAATTCCCATAGCAGGTATAAAGCCCCAACCATAGATAAAAAGAGGATTGAGCACAATATTGGCAAAAAAGCCAAAGATAAGCGTATTGCGGTAACTTTTTGTATCGCCTGTTGCCACAAGAACACTGTTGAGTGCAAAGTTAGCAAAGAAGAGGGATGAGCCGAGCAATATAACCTTAATAAAACTCAATGCTAACGCATGGTAACGCTCTTCCGTTCCTATCCATGTGAGTAATTCTGAAGCGAAATAAAATCCTAAAAGCCCGAAGAACATTCCTACGCCAATAATCAGCGCGACTCCTTTTTTGGCAATGATGCCTGCGAGGAAAAAATGCTGCTTTCCATAAGCGTGACCGATGAGCGCTGTTAATGCACTGGTTCCACCGTATGCCATGCCAATGACAAAAAAGAAAAGAAAGGAAGAGGCAGAGAGTGCGGCGAGCGCTTCGGTAGAAATAAGCCCAGCATAGTAGGTATCGACGATGTTGTAGAGCGTGTTAAAAAGCATGCCAAGGCTTGCGGGAATAGAGAGTTGGCGCAAAAGTAATGGAATAGGGTTGTGGGTAAGTGATGTCGAATCCATGCAAGCTCTTTTTGATTTTATGATAACTTCTTCACGCTTTAAAAGAGCTCTTTTTTTAAACTCATTTTTGATAACAGCTTTGAGACAAAGCTTATCCGTTTATGGTGGCATGATGGTACTAAAGCCCTCTTTTTTTAAGGAAGAATCTTTCTCGGTTTTGTAGAAAAGATACTCATTAATTACTCATTTTTTTTCGTTAAGCTTCATTCATAAAAATAAAAATTACACAATAAATGTAACTTTTATTTAAGATTTGTACGTTTTTCATCTCAAAATTGTTCAATCTAAGGAGAACACAATGACAAAGAAAATGGATAGAAGATCGTTTTTAAGAGCAAGTGGTGGTATTGCTGCGGTAGCGACAGTTAACGCAAATGCAATTCCTTTAGTAGGGGATTCACTGTTCAATGATAAGGCTGAAGGGATCAGTGCTTCGCATTACGGTGCTTTCAAAACAGGGGTACGCAATTCTCGTTTTGAACAAGCGATTCCTCTTGAGGGAGACCATTATCCTTCAACCATGATCGATGCATTACCTGCTCGAACTTATGCGCAGGATCGTATTTTATACCCATGTGTTCGTGAAGGGTATCTCAAAAATGGTTACAAAAGCGACAAAAGTAAACGAGGGTCTGACAAATACGTTCGTGTATCATGGGAGACCGCATATGATTTAGTCGCCAATGAGATGAAACGTATTTATAAAGATTTTGGACATGATGCCATTTACGGTGGAAGTTACGGATGGTTTTGTGTTGGAAGCCTCAATAACCCACAAGCACTTCTTGGAAGAATGCTTGGTGTTGCAGGAGGATATACCTCACGCACATGTACTTATTCAACCCATGCAATTCGCCAAATTACCCCTTATATTACAGGTACCGATGAGTCAAGTGCGCAACCAACGGTTTATCCTGTATTGATTGAAAATACAGAATGCATCGTTTTTTGGGGCGCTGATCTTGTCAACTCCAACCAAATTGCGTGGGGTGTTCCTGATCATGAAGTGTATGGTTACTTGAAACAACTCAAAGAAGAAGCTAAAAAACGTGGTTTGAAATTTTATATTATTGATCCAGTGTATAACAATACCGGTATGTATTTTGATGCAGAACATATTCAAGTGCGTCCAACCACTGATGTTGCCTTGATGCTTGGTATGGCGCATTACCTTTACAGTGAAAACCTTTACAGCAAAGATTTTATGCACAAATATACGATTGGATTTGATGAATTCAAAAAATACCTTTTGGGTGAATCTGAAGATATGGTCGCTAAAACGCCTGAGTGGGCAGCCAAAATTTGTGGTGTTGATGCCAATATAATCAAAATGCTTGCGAAAGAGTTTGTGAGTAAACGTACGATGCTGATGGGTGGATGGGCAACACAAAGAGCACATCATGGCGAGCAACCTAACTGGATGTTGATTACGCTTGCAAGTATGATCGGACAAATCGGTCTTCCTGGTGGAGGTTATGCATGTAATTATCACTACTCTGGAAATGGTGTCCCTATGCCAGCCGCTGCTACGGGTAATACACTGAGTAATGCAGATGCCAATGCCAAAGAGTACGCAAGTGCCTCTCCGGGACTTTCAGGCATTAGTGTTAAATCCAAAATGGATGGTCCATGGAAACAACGTAAAATGGAAGTCATACCCGTATCACGTATCGTTGAGTGCTTAGAAAATCCAGGGGCAGACTATAATTTTGACGGTAAATCTTACAAATATCCTGATCTCAAAATGGCATATTGGGCTGGTGGAAATCCATTCCATCATCATCAAGATCGTAACCGTATGATTGAAGCGTGGCAAAAATTAGACACCTTTGTTGTACAAGATGCTTTCTGGACAGCAACGGCCCGAATGGCAGATATTGTGCTTCCAACGACGTTAACAACGGAGCGTAACGATATTACAAAATCACAATCCAATGCCTATATTTTTGCGATGAAGCAAGCTTCAAAACCGTATGGTGAAGCGATGGATGATTTTGATATTTTTGTCAATATCTTAAGACGATTTACCGCTGAACAAGTGTTGGCGTTTACAGAGGGAAAAACGAAAATGGAATGGGTAAAGTCCTTCTACAATGCCTCGTATGCAAAAGCCAAAAAATCGGGTGTGGTTATGCCGACATTTGATGAGTTTTGGGAGAAAGGGTTTGTCTATTTTGAAACTCCAGAAAGTGCGAAAAAATTTATCAAGATGGAAGGCTTTAGAAAAAATCCTGTGATTAATCGTTTGGGAACACCTTCGGGCAAAATTGAGATTTTCTCTAAAAAAATTGCGGGCTACAACTATAAAGGGTGCAAAGGTCATCCAATGTGGTTTGAGCCAATGGAGTGGTTAGGAAGTAAAGTAGCCAAAGAGTTCCCACTCAACCTTATCTCTCCACATCCTAAATACCGCCTTCACTCACAGCTTAACAACACATGGCTCAGAGATTTAGAAGAAGTCCAAGGGCGTGAACCCATCTGGATTAATACGAAAGATGCGCAAAAACGCGGTATTCAAAATGGTGATGTGGTTCGTATCTTTAACAAACGTGGACAAGTTCTAGGGGGTGCAGTGGTCACCGAAGCGATTATGGAAGGTGCAGTGAGAATGCAAGAGGGTGCGTGGTATGACCCACAAGTGCCTGGTAAAATTGGTTCGTTGTGTGTGCATGGCGATGTCAATGTGCTTACTCCCGATGTTGGCACTTCCGAATTGGCACAAGGAAATCAAGCAACTGCTTTGGTAGAGATCGAAAAATTCAAAGGGGAGCTTCCAGAGATTGGAATCTTTAAAGCCCCAAAAATCAAAGGTATTTAATGCGTATAGTGAAATTTATAGCGCCATTGTGTGCTGCAACAATGATGTTTGCGGCTGGAGATGCATTTTTAAACAAAAATGCATCACTGTATACAGACGCAAGTGAAGGATCAGCTCTAGGTGAGCTGATCGTCTCTTCTCCTGTTAAAGAACTATCCAAAAGCGGTGATTTTACAGAAGTTGAGTTTGTTGGCTTTATGCCAGAAGGTAGTACCATTGCCTATGAAAAGACAGGTATTTTAATGGTGGGATTTGAGGCAAAAAATGCCTCTGCGTATAAAATTCTTGGACAGAAAAAAGATGAATACGATACCGTGTGGCTTAATGTCTCCGTCAAAGGTTTTGTCAAAAGCGATGCCCTTGGAAGTGATAAGGCTAAAATCTTGGCAAATGGCAAAGCCCTTTTTCAAGGCAAATGTGGCGCATGTCATCCTATTCATGCGGAAGATGAGTTTGAACCCAATGTTTGGCCAAGTATCATAGACGCCATGGGTGTTCAAGCCGGTCTTTCAAAAGCTGAGAAATTCAGCATTGAAAAGTACCTTCAAAATTTTCAAAAATAACACTTCGTATGCTTCGTCAGTCCCCTCTGGCGAAGCGTTTTTTTCACTCATAGTGTCAAAAGATAAAATTGGCTAAAATCTTTACATGTAAAGTCATTTAAAAGGAGCGTGAATGGAACTTTGGTTGGAAAAACTCAAATCTTTACGATTACTTTATGCGGAAGATGAAGAGGGAATTCGCAAACCTATGGCCAATACACTCTCATATTATCTTAAAGAGGTCCTTGAAGCACGTAATGGTGAAGAGGGGCTGGATATGTACTATGAACAGCGCCCCGATATCATTTTAACCGATCTTAGAATGCCCAAAAAAGATGGGCTTTATATGGTCAAAGAGATCAGAAAAAACGACAAAACAACGCCTATTTTGATGATTACGGCACATACGGATAAAGAATATTTACTCAGTGCGATTGAGCTTAAGATCGAAAAATACCTGATTAAACCGATTGCTCTTGATGAACTTTTGGGAGGGCTAAAACTCTGTGTTAACGAGATAGAACTCGGTCGTTCCATTTTCCTTGAGTGTAAAAATTGTCAGTTTGACTTAAAAAATAAACGCATTATCCACACGGATGGTAGTGAAGTTGAACTCACGCATAAAGAGTCTGATTTTTTAGAGCTATTGTTACGTAAAAAAGGGATGGTCGTTAGCTACGAAGAGATAGAGATGAATGTCTGGAAAGAGGAGTATATGAGCATTGCGGCTCTTCGGACACTGGTTAAGTCGCTGCGTAAAAAAACTTCCGAATAGTTTTATTAAAAATTACTCTCAATCAGGATACAGTTTTGAGGTTTAGCCTCCTTTTATGTCTCCTTATTCACCTGCTATGGGGTGCTGAACTTGGCATAGAAAAAGAACAGTACTCTGAAGACACACGTGTAAAGCATGTTTTGCAGGGACGTGACCCAAGATCACATATCAAAGTTTTTTTGCCTTCAATGTCTTATAACTATGTCTCACGTTTGGTCAATGAAGGGTTGGTAAGGCTTGCAGAAAATGATGCAGGATGGGAATATGCGCTAGCCGTGAAGAGTACAAAACTCTCACCACTTCTGTATGAATTTGAGTTACGTCAAGGTGTACGCTTTCAAGATGGAACACCTTTTGATGCCGATTCGGTTATCCACAATTTTAGTTATTTCTTAAAAGAACCCTTCAACTATACCAATATTCACCACGCGTTAAAAAGCATTGAAAAAGTCTCACGGTATAAAATTCGTCTGCATCTCTCTGAGCCGTATGGGATGCTTTATCGTGATCTTGCACGTATTTATATCTACTCAGAGGCGTACCTCAAAACATTTGGGTGGGCAGGAGCGGAAACGGGAGCCAATATTAAAGCCTCAGGACCGTATGGATTAGGACCATATATCTTAGTGGAAGGGATGATTACGGGGCGCAAACAGACGCCCAAAGCGGTGCTTAAAGCCAATCCTTATTATTGGCAGAGGGAGTACCCTTCGATTGAAACAATCACATTTTATACGGAGCTTGCAACATCTGAAGCCCTTAATTTAGCACTGTTTAAAGATGGTGGGCTTGATTTTATGCAAATTCCCTTTAATAAAAAAATTGAAACCATGCTCTCGCCGTATGCTAAACTTGTCTCCATGCCTTCAACGCATAATTTTACAATCTATTTTAATCTTCTCAAACATACGTCACCCATTGCCCGTAAAGAGGTGCGCCAAGCTCTAAACTGTGCTTTGAATCAACAAAGCTTGCTTGATTTTACCTATAAAAAAGAGGGTAGGCTTAATCCTGCAGCATTAAGTAAAACACAGTGCCCTTTAGATACAGCAACACTCAAGCGCCTTTTAAAAGGGCTTGAGTTGCATGTTGCCACACAAGATTCGCTTCTTTTTTTATGGAAAGGAATTGAGTATCAACTCTCTATGTATGGCGTAAAGCTTCACTATACGATTACGACCAGTGAAAAAGAGATTTATGATTTGATGCAAAAAAATCATAAACATGTGCAGTCATGGGATATTTTGATTCAAAATACACAGGATTGGTATGGTAGGCATCCTTGGCCTGTGTTTATTCGTTATCAAGAAGGTAATCCATGGAGTTTTGTCCATCATGATGCCTTGATGAAGAGTTATATTGAAGAATTTTTTACTTTAGAACAAGACGACCCCCGCTTTAAAATAGTGTGCAAAAAGATTCAAGATCGCGCGAAAGAGGAGGCCTATATGTTGTTTGTTCCTATTCCAAATGCCGTATTTGCTATGAATAAAGAGCTGGTATTTGAGCCCCTTGGCATTGGTATGCAGCCCTTTTGGAAAGCTAAAATTACGGATCAACACTGGTCGATTCGTGGTGATAACCCGTATCCTAAAGAGCTTCGAACCCCCATCTTTCCAAAGCGATTACCATGAAAAAGATCCAGATAAAATATAAACTGTTTCTATTGTTTAGCGTTTCATTTATTGGAATGCTAATCCTCGCGGAGCGCTCGTTTAAACTTTCACAAGAAAACATCAGTAATGCCACGACCATTTTTGAAAACTCACAAAGTACCCAGCATTTGCAAGAGAACTACATTGAGCCGATTAACGCTTTACGTGAAATGAGCCTTTCCTTAGTCATGTCGCCGAATGAGGATTATCGTAAGACGATTGAGGCCGATATTATGAAACAGCGTGAGAATCTTGAAGCAAACTTTCTTAAGCTTGATTCCAAGACGTATGATTTTTGGGAAGCCTACGCAAGCAGTGTTGAAAAAACCTGTACTTATATTGCCGCACGCTTTGAAGAGGGTGCATTTGTGCACGTTAATTCCATTGAGCGCGATCACTACTACGCCCTTTTAAATCGTCTTAAAGCCCTTCAGCATGATGCCGTAAATCAAGCAGAACACAATTTTGCGGACATTCAAACCAGTGCGCAGGCTTTGAAATATGAATTAGCCATACTGATTCTTGCTCTTTCAAGTTTAGTCTTTACTGTAGGATATTTGCTCTCCAACCATATTGTCTCTTCTATTTTGAAGTTGCAAGAGGGGCTTAAAGATTTTTTTGGTTATTTGGAGACTAAAAATATCCTACCTAAACCGATTGAATTGAACAGTAGAGATGAACTTGATGATATGTCAAAACTGCTCAATCGTAACATTGCTCAAGCATCTGCAAATATTGAGCAAGACATTATTTTTGTCGAAGATGCGATTAATGTGGTCAATGACCTTAAAATGGGAAAACTCTCCTCACGTCTGCATGCGACAGCACAGGCTCAAGAATTGCGACTGCTCAAAGATGTCGTCAATGCCATGATCGATAATTTGGAATCTAAGATTAATGAAGAGATTTTCAAACGCAGTGAACAAGAAAAACTGCTCATTCAACAAAGTAAGCTTGCCAGTATGGGTGAGATGATTGGTAATATCGCCCATCAATGGAGGCAACCCCTTGGGGAGCTGAGTGCCCTTTTGATTAACCTTCAAGTGAAGCATGAATTCAATGATCTGGATGATGCCTATATGCTCGCATCTATTCAGCAGTGTGTTAAAATAAACTCGTTTATGTCTGGCACCATCAGTGATTTTCAAAACTTTTTCAAACCTTCCAAAGAGAAAGAAGTCTTTGAAATCAGTGAAGCATGTGAGCGTGCCATTTCTATTTTACAAGCTTCATTGAAGTACCATGGCATCGAATTTTCATTTGATATTTCAGAAAAAATGGAGGTGCTTGGCTACCCCAATGAGTTTGCCCAAGCGCTTCTTAATATTCTCTCCAACGCTAAAGATGTTCTCAGTGAGCGTGAGATTAACAATCCTTTTATTCGGCTCTATCTCAAGAAGGGATACAAATACATTTTGATTGTGATTGAAGATAATGGTGGAGGAATTGCAAACGAGCATATGGATCGTATTTTTGAGCCTTACTTTACCACCAAATATGCAAAACAAGGTACAGGTATTGGGCTTTATATGACCAAGATGATTATTGAAAATAATATGGGTGGAGTTATCAATGTCAAAAATACAGAATCAGGAGCTCTTTTTACCATTAAATTACCCAGTGTTATGGATGTAGACACTGTTGCCTTAGCCTAAAACAAAGTTTACATGTAAGGAAAATCCTTACATGTAAAAAGGGTTACGCCTTAATATTTTTTTCTGCAATCATTGCATCAAGGGTGACAAAAAGTGTTTTACTCTCATTTTCAATCTCTTTAAAGTAGTTGATAATTTGCGTTTTTTTCATCTAAGAGATTAGAAGAGGTAGTATGAATCAATTTAGCGACTTCGAGAACATGGTTGTGGAAGTTCTGATGTGGCTTATAAAGCTCTTTAAAGCTTTTAGTTTCTCCAAAAATCTTCTCGCCATCATGATGATACCACTCGCCAAGACTGCATGTCTCATGGTTTTGAAATACGACATCTTTATCATTGACATAAACGGCACTGTAGGCATTAGATTTAAAGATAGCATGGTTCATCTTTGCCAAGGTAATGAAGATCGTTTGTTGAATGGTATTGATATTGATCGAAGTGGTATTGGAGTGAGAAATAAGGCTATTGAAAGTCGCACTTAATTTATCAAGTGTTTTAGTGGAAGCATCGGCATCGCTTTTCATGGCTTCAGCATTGGTCTCAAGACCCGATGTCTCTTGTTGGAGCATCTTAATGGATACTGCAATTTCAGCCGTTGCCTTTTGTGTTGTTTCAGCCAGTTTACGAACTTCATCCGCAACGACGGCAAAACCACGACCATGTTCTCCTGCACGAGCTGCTTCAATGGCGGCATTGAGCGCTAATAAATTGGTTTTATCAGCAATATCATTGATCATGTCAACCACATTACTAATGTCTCTAGTTCGTTGCGCTAAGACACCAATACTCTGTTCATTTTGATTTACAAATTCGACCAACGAGGTGATTTTAGCAATCGTATCACGTAGATTTTGGTAACTGCCCTTGGTCTCATCTGCGTAGATTTCACCATCGTGTGCAATTGCTTTAAGACGCTCTACAATGGTGGATAAATTGGATTGTACGGTAGAAAAGTCATGCGATCCACTGCTGATTTGCGCAAGTTCAGCGTTGAGAGTATTTCGTGCAATAAATTCATGAGTTTGCTGCATAGCACGAACGGATTGATTGACCATATTGGTCTGTTCCCTAAATTCGCCATGCATTCCTTTTTGTAAAATTTTACGGCTAAAATCTTCTTTAGATGCTGCTAAAATGGTAGATTTTATCTCTTTTGTAACCAGTTCGAAGTTATCTAAAAGGGAGTTCATATTGGAGCAGAGAAGTTTGAGTTCTCCCCCATCATTGACATTAACAATACGTCCATGCAAATTACCGTGTTCGCTTTCTTTGACAATATCGGCAAGGGCATGAATGGTCTTTTGCACTTTACGAATATTGATAAACATAAACCAACCCAATGCAAAATTACAGAAATTGATAATTTGAATCCAATGGAAGCCATTAATGGTAACTTCTAAACAGAATGCAATAAAAAAAATAACCAGCGAAATAAGGTTGGCATCTTGAATTTTGGCTAGAGAAGATCTATTCATAAGAGAGGATGAAGGCATCATAACTGACCTTTAACTGAGATAGGGTAGTGTCTAAAAGTGCGCTAGAAGCTTGCACACCACCTGTTTGTTCTGCATCAAGCATTTTTTTTATACAGAGGAATAATCACTTCAAGCCCTTTTGGACTTGGTGCACGGCGCACGGAATGATAACCAATGATTTGATTTGTTTTAGTATCGGTAACGGGAGTAATGTACGCATGAACCCAATAGTAATAATTATTCTTCGTACGATTTTTGACGTACGCAAAAACTTCATTTCCAGCTTGCACACGATCCCATAAAAGTTTGAAAATAGCTTTAGGCATATCAGGATGGCGCAAGATATTGTGTGGCATGCCAATAAGTTCTTGTTCTTTATAACCAGAAATCTCAATAAAAAGATCGTTGGCATAGGTAATTCTGCCTTTTAGGTCAGTTTTAGAGACAATAAAAAGGTTTTCGTCAAAGTGAAGTTCTTCACCTTTTTGGGTAATAGACACGGCAGTAACTCCTCTAAATCCAATTAAAATTAAAAAAACTAGTATAACCAAAAAAGAGATAACTCATCACCACCTAAATGATGAATATCTATTCACTTTTCAAAAGATTACCTTTAGTAACAAATGTAATTTTGATATTTTATTTGTCGGTTTTAAATGAAAAAACGGCTCCCAGACTGTGTTTATTTTGATTGAGAATCACATTGGTTTGCCAGATCATATTTCCCATAATACATGTAGGAAGCATTCCCTCTCCCTCAAAGATGCCTGTAGCAGTTTTCGTGAGATTAATGGTATGCAATCCCATATTCATATTGGTTGCAAAAAGTTTTATTTCAATCGTCGGAAGATCACTTGGTGTGGTTACTTTAAAGTGCAATGGCTTCATTAAAGGGATGCTTTTAGGTTCTATATCCAAACGAAGGAGTGATCCATCGCTCAGCGTTACGTCACAAGCACTTTTATGCAGATCGCATGCTGGATCGGCACTGACAAAATTCGTTTCTCCCACCCACCATTGGTAGACATCTTTGGCATCAATCAGAACATATGCTGCAATGAGTACAACCGCTAAAATTTCTACGGCGAGAAATTTAAAAACGAGAGGATGGCATGTATCTATCCTTCAAAAAAAAGTGAGAAGAGTTTAACATCTCTTGAGTAAATTTTGAGTAAATCTTTTTTAGGTGTGCGAGAAGTTTTGTGCCAGTATGAGAGAAAATTAAGGGCTCATTTTCTTTTCACGCGGTTGTTCTGAAATAAGTTCCGCAAGAACGCTAGTAAACTCGCTTCGACAGCTATTTTAAAGTATATGCTCGCTAGAATTGAGGCATAACGTCCAAATGAGGATAGCAATTTTATGGCGCATATTACGGTAGATGGAACGGTATTAGAGGTTAAAGAGGGTACTTTGTTGATTGAAGAACTGCTCGCAAACAAGATTAATATTCCCCATTTTTGTTACCATCCAGCTCTTGGAAAAGATGGTAATTGCCGTATGTGTATGGTCGAAATTGAAGGACAAAAACGTCCGCAAATCGCATGTGATACTCCTATTAAAGATGGCATGATTATTCGCACAAAAGGTGCTTCTATTGATCGCGTTAAACGCTCTATTTTAGAGCTTGAGCTTATCAATCATCCCATTGACTGCCCTATCTGCGACCAAGCAGGTGAATGCTCTTTACAAAATTACTATATGGACGTGGGGCTTTATGAGAGTCGTTTAAGCACCCCTAAAACGAGGGGAGAAAAGCATGTTGATTTAGGCGCTAATGTTGTGCTTGATCAAGAGCGCTGTGTGCTCTGTACACGGTGTGTTCGTTTCACTAAAAATATTACAAAAACCAATGAATTAGGTGTCCTTTCGCGTGCCGACCACTCCGTTATCACCACGTTTCCAGGCTCTAAACTTTCCAATCCGTATGCAATGAATGTGGTCGATCTCTGCCCTGTGGGTGCACTTACGAGCAAAGACTTTCGTTTCCATAAACGAGTTTGGTTTTTACACAGTGAAGAGGCGATTTGCAACCACTGTGCCAGAGGGTGTTCCATTTTTGTGGATCATCACAAAGAGAAGTACAAAGACGAGATGGTTTACCGCTATCGCCCCCGCTTAAATGAGAAGATCAATGGCTATTTTATCTGTGATGAGGGGAGACTGAGCTATACCAAAGAAAATGAAAACGCTGACTTTAATCCTTTGATTCGTGGTATGGTAAGTGAATATGAATATGCAGAAGGGAAACTGTTACGTCTGCTCAAACGTTATCTTGGTAAGATGGTTTTTGTGATCTCTTCCAATCTTTCTTTAGAAGAGATGGTCAGGGTACAAAAGCTTTCCAAGCTTTATGATGGTACGCTTTGTGCCTATGAAGAGACCCGTTTTGATACTCATTTTGGCGATGATTTCTTAAAATGCAATGACCGCTCTGCAAATGCCAGAGCATTGCCTCTTCTTGGAATTAATGATTCCAAAGTGGCACTGCAAAATGCGTTGGTTGCAGCAGAGCTTGTTGTAATGGTAGGACGTAGCGATGCACAACTCCTCAAATCCATGGAATATACCAAGAGTGTTGTTGTTTTGTGCTCTGCATGTGAGTTTACATGTAAAGAGGTTGAGCTTGTTTTACCGATTGCTTCACATACCAAAAGAGAGGGTAGTTTCATCAATGTGGATGGCTATGTTCAGTACAGTGCTTCAGCTATTAAAAATGAGCACGGGCATAAGTCCCTGCTTGCTATTTTAGCACCTATTCTGGGGGATACACTCTTTACATGTAAAGAGGTTTGGGAAGCAGAATTGTTCTTTTATGAGGTGCTTCGTGAACTCTCTTTTGACTCCTTAAAACATACACCAAAGATAACGTTATGAGTACCTTGAGCATCTCTATTGTCATCATCAATATTATCTTAGCGCTGCTTTTCTCTTTGGGGGCTGCTCCTATTTTGGTCTGGATTGAGCGTCGTGTTGCGGGGTTGATCCAAGATAGGTTGGGACCTAACCGCTGTCATATCAATGGTATTCGCTTGGGCGGACTTATACAGTCGTTTGCCGACATGCTCAAACTTGTTTTTAAAGAAGATTTTCAAGCTAAAGCCATCAAGGAGCGTTTTTTCTTTTCACTTGCTCCTGTGATCGTTTTTTCTTCTGCCTTTTTAAGTTTTATGGTCATGCCATTTGCAGATGACCTCGTCATTAACGGTGAGCGTTTCATTATGCAGGGTTTACCGATAGACTTGGGCATACTGTGGTTTTTAGCGTTTGCGGGGCTGAGTGTTTATGGCATTATGTTAGGCGGCTGGTCTAGTCGCAATAAATATTCCCTGTTGGGCGCGATGCGCGCAGGTGCACAGGTCATCAGCTATGAAGCAGCGATGGGACTTTCGGTAGTTTCACTGCTCATTACTTATGGTTCAGTTCATTTAGGGGACATCGTTGCATACCAAGGTGAGCTTCTTTTTGGATTTATCCCTGCATGGGGCATCTTTGTTCAGCCTCTTGCAGCGCTTATTTTTATTGTCACCGCGTTTGCGGAAGCCAATCGTACACCCTTTGATCTTGCAGAAGGTGAGAGTGAGATTGTCGGAGGGTATCACACCGAATACAGCGCGATGCGATTTGGACTCTTTTTTGTGGGTGAATATGTCGCAATGAGCGCCTCTTCTGCGTTGATCGTGACACTCTTTTTAGGCGGTTATCATCTGCCGTATCTCAATACGCAAACACTTCAATCGTTTATGCCTTGGATTTTAATGTTCGTCATCCTTGCGCTTCCTGTAGCAAGTTTTTATACGATGCGTTGGATTCAAAAACACAACCGTTGGCATAAAGCGGGGGATGTGCGAAACCGCGAGAGTGCTTTTTTACAAAAAGGGCTTATAGGAATTAATGTGCTCTTCATCGCAGGGCTTGGAGCATTACTTTTGTTAGGACTCACTCAAACCTCGACCAATGTTGCAACAGCGGTTATCCAAATTGCCACATTTGCTCTGAAACTTCTTTTGATGAACTTTGTTTTTGTCTGGGTACGTTGGACGCTTCCTCGTTTTCGTTACGATCAGTTGCAAACACTCGGATGGAAAGTGCTGATGCCTTTGGCGATTTTTAATATCATTGTAACAGCAACTATTGTTGTGATAAAGGGGCTGTAAGATGGGCATCAAAATCGTTACACGCCACGGCAATACGTTTAAAGAGAAGCTGTATATCCCTGCCATTTTTGGTGGTATGAAAACAACCCTTTCACATTTTATTACCAACTTAAGTGATCATCCAAAGATTCAAACCATCAACTACCCTGAAGAGCTACCGCATGACATTAGCGAGCGCTATCGTGGGGTGCATCGCCTAACCAAACGAGACGATGGCAGTGTGCGCTGTGTTGCCTGTTTTATGTGTGCAACAGCGTGCCCTGCAGAGTGTATTTTTATTGAAGCGGAAGAGCGAACAGATGGCGTCGATGAGAAGATGCCCAAACGCTTTGATATTGACCTTTTAGAATGCGTCTTTTGCGGCGCATGTGTGGAAGCGTGCCCGTGTGATGCGATTCGTATGGACAGTGGTATCTTTAGTTTTATTGGCAAAAAACGCGAAGAGTTTGTACTGACCAAAGAGCAACTTTTAGCCAATGTGGAGAAAAAGCAATGATGGATATTCTCTTTTTACTCCTAAGTTCCTTTGCTATTTTAGGTGCTGTGGGCATGGTGAGTTTTCATCAACCGGTGCACAGTGCGCTCAGTCTTATCTTAACTATTATGGCGTTAGCAGGACTCTTTGCGCTTCTGAGTGCTTCATTCCTTTTTATGGTACAAATTATCATCTATGCAGGAGCGATTCTCACACTTTTTATTTTCATCATTATGTTTTTAAATGTCAAAGAAGCCAATTTACCGAAAGAACCCAATAAAGCTATGACACTTTTTCTAGGTTCGCTTGCACTTTTACCGCTGAATTTTTTGATTTTGCGTGCTTTTTATAAAATGCCTTTACATGTAAACCCAGTTGCAAGTGATTTTGGCAAGATAATACCCCTTGGCATGGAGCTTTTTACCCACTGGCTCTTGCCGTTTGAATTGATCTCTATTTTGCTCCTCGTAGCACTGATTGGTGCGGTTGTTTTGGGTCGAAAGGACGAAGCATGATCGCTCATACGCTTTTTGCATATATCTTTGTTGCCATGATCCTTTTTTCCATCGGTCTTTTAGGTGTCATTAGCCGCAAAAATATCTTTGTGATATACATGTCAATCGAACTGATGCTTAATGCAATTAACCTGATGTTTGTCGCTCTGAGCCATTATCATCACGATATGGGTGGGCAAGTGATGGCAATGATGGTGATCGCCATTGCCGCCGCCGAAGCGGGAGTTTTTTTATCGCTGATTGTAGTGTTGTATCGTCGTAAAAAATCTCTGGATTCCGATCTGTTTAGAACCTTGTCGCAAAAGGAGGTCGCATGAGTCTTTTGCTTGCACTAATCGTTCTTATTCCTTTGCTCTCTTCGGTGCTGATTGGTTTTTTATACCTCTATTCCATTACACAAAAGAGACTTGCTAACCTTTGGTTTACCCTTCCTGCGCTGTTAGCGCCGTGTGCAAGTTTTGTTTTGGGTGTAGTTTCCTTTCTGTCTGTTGCTAAGGACGATGTTGCACTCCATTTTCAACCCTATTTGTGGTTAGGTGTGGGTGGACATAATATCTATATGGGATTTTTAGGCGATAAACTTTCACTCTTTATGGTACTTTTTATTACGTTTGTGGGTTGGTTGATTCATCTTTACGCGACATCGTATATGCGTGAAGATGAGGGCTATGGTAAATTTTTCTTTTACTTCAATCTTTTTCTAAGCTCGATGCTTCTGCTTGTCCTTGCCGATGGTCCTCTCATTATGTTTATTGGGTGGGAAGGGGTAGGCCTTTGTTCGTATTTGTTGATTAGTTTTTACTTTCTGGATAACTCCAATGTCGTTGCGGGTAATAAAGCCTTTATCGTCAACCGAGTAGGGGATCTTGGCTTTTTAATCGGTTTGGCGATTCTCTTTTTTTACTGTGGCGAGGCTGGATTTGATTACGCGAGCATTGCGGACAAAGTAGCCACCATGCCGGTGTGGTTGCTTCAAGTCGTAGGTATTGCCCTTTTTATCGGTGCCATGGGCAAGTCTGCTCAAATTCCACTCTACGTCTGGTTGCCTGATGCGATGGCAGGTCCAACCCCTGTTTCGGCACTGATTCATGCGGCAACAATGGTTACAGCGGGTGTTTACATGGTAGCGCGCTTCTCCTTTTTGTATGAATTAATCCCTCATGTCGGACTTTTTATCGCGTATATTGGTGCCTTTAGTGCCCTGTTTGCCGCAGTCATTGCAACGAAGCAGAGCGATATTAAAAAAATACTGGCATATTCAACGATGTCGCAACTCGGCTATATGTTTATTGCCGTTGGGCTGGGTGCGTATAGCAGTGCACTTTTCCATGTCTTTACCCATGCTTTTTTCAAAGCACTTCTCTTTATGGGGGCGGGCGCTGTCATTATTGCACTACATCATGAGCAAAATATTTTCAAGATGGGTGGGATGAAGCGAGTCACACCAGTGGTTTATATCACGATGTTGATGGCAACATTAGCAATCAGTGGTATTCCGCCTTTTGCTGGATTTTTTAGTAAAGATGAGATTTTATTGACAGCTTTTGCGAGTGGGGAGTATCTTATTTGGGGCATTGCAGTGTGTAGCGCTGTTTTGACTGCTTACTACATGTTCCGACTCTTTTTTGTTGTTTTTGAGGGTAAAAATGCTTTACATGTAAACCATCCCCATGATGTCTCTTGGGTGATGAAAGCCCCTTTAGTTGTGTTAGCGTTTGGCTCACTTTTCGCTGGTTTTATGGGTTTACCTTCCCTTTTAGGTGGAAGCCATCTTATCGGGATGTGGTTGGGTGAATGGGGAAGTAGAGCTTTACATGTAAGCCATGAAACGGAGTGGATGCTGCTAGGCCTCAACATCGCTGTTTCCCTTTTGGGTATAGGTATCGCCTATAAAAAATTCCGTTTTTATGATCTTTCAAAACACAAAGAGGCGACGCAAGGGATTGTGTACAATAAATTTTATGTGGATGAACTTTACAATCTGCTCTTTGTTCGCTCCATCCAAAAATTGAGTGAATTTATTGCTGTTAACTTGGATGTCAATCTGGTTGATCGTTTCATTATGGGACTCAGTCATGGATTTATTAAATTGGGAAATGTAGTTGGTGTTGTTCAAAATGCGAATGTGCGTTTTTACGCACTGATCATGATGCTTGGCATTAGTGCGGCATCGTGCTATTTGATCTTTACATTAGGGTAGATGATGAGCATAGGAATTCTTTCAATTATTATTTTTTTACCAATGCTAACTGCTTTGATATTGATGGTAGTGCCTTTGCATTCTCGCGCTACACGCAATGTTGCTTTTGGCGTATCGCTCTGCATTTTTGCATTGGCACTCTATGTGTATACTCATTTTGACCTGACCGGAGCACTTCAGTTTAAAGAGAGTTATGTCTGGATTAAAAGTTATGGTATTACGTACAGTGTAGGTATAGATGGTTTTTCACTGATTATTTTGATGCTGATTGCAACACTGATTCCCAGTGCGTATCTTCTTTTGTGGAATAATTCTCGCTCCAAAAGTTACTGGATTAACATGCTTTTCATCCAAGCGGGTGTGAGTGGAACACTCTTCTCGCTCGATCTATTTTTATTCTACTTTTTTTGGGAAGCGATGTTATTGCCAGTGTTTATGATTATCGGACTGTTTGGCTCGGGCAATCGCGTCTTTTCAACGCTGAAAATCACGATTTACACCATTATGGGTTCACTTTTTATGTTTGTGAGCATTCTCTATTTGGGTGTGGCGCATTACTATGAATTTGGAGTATGGAGTTTCGCTCTCTCTGATTTAGTCAATATCAGCACCCTCGCACGTGAGCAAAAAATACTTCTCTTTTTTGGCTTTATGCTTGCTTTTGCGATTAAAATTCCGCTTTTTCCTTTTCATTCATGGTTATTGCAAACCTATTCAAATTCGCCAACCGGTGGTGTCTTTTTGCTCTCTTCCATCATGGCAAAATTAGGCGTGTATGCGCTGGTACGCTTTATGATGCCACTTTTCCCTGATTTATTTGTTGAATTTTCCATCTATTTTGTAGCCCTTGGCATTTTTGGATTGGTCTATTTTGGTATCGCCGCAATCAGTCAGCTCAATATCAAAAAGATGTTTGCTTACTCGTCAGCTTCGCACTTAGGGTTGATTACCGCGGGAGTGTTTGCGCTCAATATTCAAGGTATGATGGGAAGTGCCTTTTTGATCGTAGCCCACGCCATTGCAACCGGTGGACTTTTCTTGCTTGTCGGTGTGATGGAGCGACATTTGGGCATTCGCTCCTTAAATGGGTTGGGTGGCATTGCGACCAAAGCCCCTTGGTTTACACTCTTTTTTGCGATTATGCTCTTTTGTACAGTGGGAATTCCAGGAACAAATGGCTTTGTCGCCGAGCTTTTGATCGTGCTGGGTATTTTTCATTACAATCCTTATTTAGGTATGCTCTCGGCTCTTACCGTTTTAGTTGCAGCAAGTTATATGTTTTGGGTGTTTCAAAAGGCCGTTTTGGTTAAAAGTGATAACGATGTCTCCAATATGAAAGATTTAAGACTTCATGAAATTCTAGGACTGGCGCCTTTAGCGGTACTGATTCTTGCGATGGGCGTTTACCCCGATCTCTTTTTTATATAAAATTGAGCCGACGTTGCAGCACTATCTCATCGATATTTTACATGTAGGAGTCAAGTGATGCATTGGATAGAACTGAGTTATCTTTTGCCCTTGATTATCATTGCAAGTGGAGCCGTTGTGTTGATGCTTCTCTCTCCGCTTGAACGATTTTCGATGGAGCGTTTTTCACTCTTTACTTTTCTCATTTTACTTGTGGCATTGAGCACTGATCTATACTATTTTGGAGATCTCTTTACCGCTTTTCCACTGCAAGATATTTTTTCTAAAATGCTGATTGTCGATAGCTATTCGGTCTATTTTGATGCACTTATCCTCAGTGGTGCATTGGTAACTTCTTTGATTGGAACGCACTATTTCCAAGCGAAGCGTCATTTTAAAAAAGAGTTCTTTTCCCTTTTTCTTTTTTCTGTCTTTGGCATGATGCTCCTTGTGCATGCGAATGAGCTTATAACAGCGTTTATTGCACTTGAAATTGCCTCACTTTCTCTTTATGTCATGATAGGCTTTCAAAAGATACATGACAAACGAGTGGAAGCCAGTTACCAATACTTGGTGCTTGGCTCTATCTCTGGCGCATTTTTTCTCTTAGGCTCTGTGCTGATTTACGCAGGGCTTGGTACAACCATTTTAGGCGATCTTGGAAAAGCGCTCGATGGGTTGATGGGTAAAGATGTTTCACTTATTGTCATTGGTGGTACCTTTATTTTAGTGACATTTTTGTTTAAAATTTCCGCATTTCCGTTTCAAAATTGGACGATTGATGTGTATGATGGCTCGCCTCTGCCTGTCACAGCGTTTATGGCGGCAACGTTTAAAGTCGCTATTTTTGGCTTTGTACTTCGTTTGATGCTCATTGACCTTGATCCTATTCGTGAAATGTGGGATACGCTCTTTGTGGTGGTTATTTTAGCGACGTTGCTTTACGGAACATTTTTAGCCATCATTCAAGAAAGCTTGAAGCGAATGCTTGCCGCTTCGAGTATTGTTCATACAGGATATCTGCTTATTGCCTTTGTCTCCATTGGCTACGCAGGGGAGAGTGCATCTTCGTCCATTATTTTCTATCTTGTTGCGTATTTCCTTTCCGCGATGGGTGCATTTGGGCTGATCTCGTATATTGCCGCCGATGAGCATGTGCGTGTAACGTATGAAGATTTTAGAGGCTTTGCGCATGTGCATCCTTATATGGCGGCAATGCTTAGCATTTTTATGCTTTCCCTTGCAGGCATTCCAAGCACCATCGGATTTGTCGGTAAGTTTTACATCTTTACGGGGGCGATTGAAGCAGGTTATACTTTCTTAGCAGTTTGCGGCATCATCGCCACATTCATTTCTATCTACTACTATTTCAAACTCATTGCACTCATGTACTTTTACCCAGCATGCGAGAAAGATGGTGCTCAAATTCCAACGCTCAGTGGCATTACACCCATTACCATTGGTGTGATTGCGATAGCGGTTATTTGGGGAGGAATTGGCAATACCTTCATTGCCTATTTCCCAGGTGTTGACTTCTTAATCGATACGGCAAGACTATCGTATATGTCGTTGTTTATCAAGTAATTCATTATTTGGTCTCATTGTAAAAGCAGCTTTTATGACGCCCTGTTTGTTTGGCTTCATACAAGGCACTATCAGCATTTTTGAGAATAATCTTAGCATCTTGTGTTCCTGTAAAGAGTATTCCGCCTAAAGAGATGCTCAGAGAATAACTTTTTTCATTATAGATAAAAGGATCAATAAAGGCATCTTGAACTTTTTGTGCCAAAGCTTTCATGTATTGAGTTGCAAATATTTTCGTATCACCGAGGTCTTCGAGTAGGATAACAAACTCATCACCACCGAGCCTTGCGATACTATCGCCTTGTCGTAAAGAGTCTTTAAGCCTTCTTGCCATATCTTGAAGCAGTAAATCTCCTACATCATGTCCTAACTCATCATTGATACGTTTGAAATAATCTAAATCTAAAAAGAAAATAGCGCCAAAGGTTTGATAACGTTTCGCACTAACAATAGCTCGCTCAATTCTATCCATAAGCAATCTTCTGTTAGGAAGGTCGGTTAATGGGTCATAAAAAGCAAGATGTTCCATCTCTTCTTCAGTACGTTTACGGTCACTGATGTCCTCCTTAATCGCAATAAAATGTGTAATATTTCCATGATCATCACTAACAGGGGTAATCTGTAATGATTCATAGTACAGTTGCCCATTTTTTCGTTTATTGATCACTTCTCCGTGCCATGGTTGATTGGAAAGAATAGTTTCCCACATATGGGTATAAAATATTTTTTCTTGCTTTCCTGAGCCAACAAGCTCATGAGGTGTGCGACCAAGGGCTTCCCCTAAATGATAGCCTGTAATTTCTTCAAAACCTTTACTGACCCATTCAATAATGGCATCTTTATTGGTGATGATCACAGCATTGGTTGTCGCTTCTAAAGCAGTTGATAAAAGTTTCATCTTTTCTTCCAGTGCTTTTCTCTCTTCGATATTTCTAAAGGCAAAAACCATGCCGAGTGCTTGATCTTCATGAACAATACTATTGCCAAAAATTTCCACTGGGATCATTCGAGAATCTTTACATGTAAAATATTCTGTATCATCTTTCCAAGCACTTTTGGTTACAAGAGCTTTATAAATAGGGCATTCCTCTAGAGGGATAATATCTCCATTAAGAGTGTGCGAGTGGAAAAGTCTATGTGCTTGTTGTCCAATCAACTCTTCTTCGGTATAACCAAGAATAGAGCACGCCTTAGCGTTGGCCAGTAAAATAGTTCCATTTGAATCAATAGCATAAACACCTTCATCTAAAGAGTTCAGAATTGTCTCGATCCAATGCTTTCTCTGTTTCATTTCATTAGAAGTCTCTTGCAGTTCAACTTGAGTTGTCTTGACTTTTTGAATCATAAGATTAAAAGCATTCACAACTTTTGCTGTTTCCCTGAGTCCTCCTTGCAGTTGAATGGGTGCAAAATAGCCATTACCAAGGTCTATCGTTGATTGTTCTAGGGCACTTAGTTGTTCTAAACTACGGTAAAGTGTTAGCCAAAGCCCTAGAAAATCTAAAAGAATAATGGCAAACATAACGCCAAAATGGACTCTAAAATCATTCCATATACGATTGCTAAAACTTTGGATACTAAGTCTTACTGCAATGGAGCCATAGTCAATTCCCCCTACTGAAATGTGGGTTTGACCATAACTATCGTAAAGTCCAAACAGGGTTTCAAACCATTGAGGAGCATCTTTGGGCTCTTCTGTATCACTACTTTGAAGCGATTTTCCTGTTGCATCGTAAAATACAATGTTTTGTACATAAGGAGAAGTGATGTAGCCATTAAGTTGTTGTTGGATAGTTTCATAATCGCCAATGACGATTGCTTCTGATAAGAAGATAGGAAGCATTTTTAACGTTTGTTCTTTTTGCATCTCTAAATCATGAAGAGCATCTTGTGCATCTTGCTTAGTTAACATAATTAAGATAAGTCCCCCTGCAAAAAAGAAGCGAGAAACTGATTGCTATAAAGATACGATGGGCAAAAGATAAATGAGCCCATATAGAGATGAAAATTCTTTTCATGGCTTCTTCTTTATGAATGAATGAGCATAGAAATCACGGTAACTTTGGTATTCTTTAGCAGAAGAGTTTATAAAACCAAGGGGTGAATCTTGTGCAATGAGTTTAGCAGAAGCTTCAAGAATTTTTAAGCCTTCTGGGTCACTGTTCATTTGCACGAAAGCATTTTGAATCGCTTGAACGGCATCTTTGGGTATGCGAGGATGAACGGATATGGGAATATTGAGAAATTTTTCAGATTCCCATAAAACACGGTACGATATATTTTCACGACGGGCATAAGCACTCATCACTTGATTGTTAACAGCAGCAACCATTACTTTTCCTACTTTGAGTTGTGCCATAATGCCCTCTTGGTTGCCGCCAAAAACAGGATTAACGTTAATACTCTGATGTTGCAAATAGTCCATAGGAACGGCATATCCGATAAAAGCTGTTAGAGAAGGGAATCCTACTTCTTTACCAGCAATATCCTGAAGCGTATACAATGAGGAATCAGCTAAAGTGACAATCTGTCCCGTGATCGCTCGGTCTCTTGGTCGTAAAATGACTTGATAATTTGCCTCAGCCATTTTGGGGCTAAAGATGGTGTTGGAGTAAACAAAGTCGTAGGAACCTTTTTGGATTGCTAAATTTGACTCAGGTGCCGTACGCGCAACTTTTAAAATCAGAGGAACACCACTTTTAGATGAGACGTAGGTTAAAATAGGGTTCCAATATTGTGCTGTTAAGAGCGCATTTCGCTGAGCCAGAACCCCAAACGTGTAAGGAGCGTTTTCTGCAGCGACTAAGAAGAAGGAACTGAAACAAAATAAAATTATTGTTATGCGTTTAAAAAGCATCCGTATGTCCCCTATCCAAGAGGCTCAGATTCATCTTTTACAAATGAATGAACCATGTTACATGAATACAAGCGTAACAATAATTAGCTTAATATTATCAAAAGCAAGGGGTATTTTAATGGAGTAGCGCCTCAAACTCTTCACGAAATTTTTTAAGATAACTCTGCGCAATAAAGGCTACCGATGGTGCAAAAACACAGATGGTTTTACCATTGAGCATATCGCACGCATCAAGAATAGTGTTGAAGTCTTCTTTGCTTCCTTTTCCAGCCAAAATTTTGGCTAAAATACGATCGACCCAGCCAGTACCTTCACGACAAGGTGTGCATTGTCCGCAGGATTCGTGGTGGTAAAACTCAAAAAGATTTTTCATCACTTCTGGGATGCTGACATCTTCATCCATCACGATTATTCCGCCCGTGCCTAAAGCTGAGCCATGGGCTTTGAGGCTTTCGTAATCGAGCGTTATATCTTCAATCTCATCGGCTTTTAAAATTTGTACTGAGGATCCACCGGGAATAACAGCTTTGAGTTTCTTGCCATTTTTAAGACCGCCACACAGATCGTAAATGACCTCTTTCATTGAAGTCCCATACGGCAATTCATAGACCCCTGGGCGCTCTACGTGACCACTGATGCCAAAGAGCATTGTGCCAGGAGATTCTTTGGTGCCATACATCTGGTACGCGCCATAGCCTTCGTTGATGATGTAGGGAACGCTTGCGATGGTTTCAACATTGTTCACCACCGTAGGATTACCAAAAAACCACTCAGGCTCTTTACCTTTGGGCTTAAGTCTAGGGTGACCGCGCTTGCCTTCCAAAGACTCTAAAAGAGCGGTTTTCTCACCACAGATGTACGCCCCAGCCCCTTTATGAATCGTTACATGTAAAGCATAATTATGCCCTAGAATGTTCTCTCCCAAAATGCCTGCCTCATATGCTTCATCAATGGCTTCTTGCAAACGGTTCATCCAAAAGACGTACTCACCACGAATATAAACATACGCATGATGCGCACCAATGGCATAACTTGAGCAAATGATGCCTTCAATAAGTAGATGCGGGTCAAACTCTAAAATCTGGCGGTCTTTAAAGGTTCCGGGTTCTCCCTCATCGGCATTTATGACCAAGTAAATAGGTTTGTCACTGTTTTTTGGGATCAGTCTCCATTTCTCACCGGTATGCGCTCCCCCACCACCTTTGCCACGAAGTCCACTTTTTTCGACTTCTGTCATGACTTCATCGGGGCTCATTTTAAAGAGTCTCTCTAAAGAGGCGTATCTGCCATTTTCTCTAGCGACATTCAGGGTGTATGCTTCGGGAATATCAAAATTTTTACTGACTAATTTAATCATCATTTTGAGAGTTCCTCCAAGAGTGCATCGAGTTTCTCAACGGTAAGATTTTCGATGTAGTCATCGTTAAGACGCATACATGGGCTTGTACCACATGAGCCTAAACACTCGACTAAAGAGAGGGTAAATTTGCCATCCTTACTTGTTTCACCAGCTCGTATGCCAAGGCGTTCTTGCAAATGTTCTTGCAACGTTTTAGAACCTGCAAGCATACAGGAGAGGGTTTTGCACAGTTGTAAATGGTATGTTCCAATAGGTTGGAGGTTGAACATGGTATAAAAAGAGGCAACAGAGTAGACCTCCATTGCGGAACATTCAAGTTTTTTAGCAACGTATTGCATCGCATCTAAACTGATCCACCCTTCTTGGTACTGAACCATCCATAAAGAGGGGAGCATCAAGGAGCTTTTATCGGGATAACGCTCTAAGAGGGCACTAAATTTTTCCTCATTTGCGTGATTGAATGCAAACGTATTCATCGATCTAGCTCCCCTGCAATGATATTAAGACTTCCTAAGGTTAAAACGGCATCTGCAATCATGCTCCCTTCAATGATGCGTGGATACGCTGCCATTGCATAAAAGCAGGGAGGTCGGACTTTGATTTTATAGGGTGTGCCACTGCCATCGCTGACAATGAAAAAACCGAGTTCTCCATTGGCTCCTTCGATCGCTCGGTAATACTCAGAAGCAGGTACTTTAACGCCTTCATAAATGAGCTTAAACTGGTTCATTAAGCCTTCAATATTGTTATAGACTTCTTTTTTCGGAGGCAAAGAGATAGCATGATCTGGCACACAAATAGCACCTTTAGGAAGTCGTTGCATGGCTTGGTTGATAATGCGCGTACTTTGCTTGATCTCTTCAAAACGTACCATCATGCGGTCATACACGTCTCCAACACTGCCAAGAGCGATGTCAAAATCAAAGGTCTCATAGTGATAATAAGGAGCTGTGACACGAAGGTCGTAGGCAACACCACTGGCTCTGAGATTGGGACCAGTGAGTCCTCGATTGATTGCATCTTCTTTAGTGATAATACCAACATTTTGAGTGCGATCATGAAAAATACGGTTGTGTTCAATGAGTTTCAGTGCTTCTGTAACCCCTTGTTCGATCTCTTTAAGACAAACATTCAGGTCATTTTCAAAACCGTCATACAAGTCGTGGCTCATTCCACCAATGCGCATGTAAGAGTTCGTAAGACGTGCTCCTGTCAGCTTGGAGAGAAGGTCATACACTTTTTCACGTGGATTGTAGAGATACCAGTAGTTGGTAAGGGCTCCCATATCAACTAAAATTGCGGCTAAGCAGACTAAGTGGTCGATGATGCGTGAAAGTTCACCGACGATAACACGAATAAACTTAGCACGTTCTGGCAGATCAACACCTAAAATACCTTCAACCGCATGAGCGTAAGCGATGTTATTTAAAATAGCGGAGCAGTAATTAAGTCTGTCGGTATAGGGAATGATTTGGTTATACGTATGATTTTCACATGATTTTTCAAAACCACGGTGTAAGTAACCAATCTCACTCACAGCACAGGTGATATTTTCACCATCGAGTGCTACAAAGGTGCGAATCGTTCCATGACTTGCGGGGTGTGCAGGACCTAAGTTTAAAAACATCAGTTCATCTTGTGGCGTGAAGCCTTTAGTTTTCAAACAGGGCGTCATTTCATCCATCAAATCATCACTTTGATGACACAATTGTCCTTGTGTAATAGGGTAGTCTTTCCGTAAAGGATGCCCTTTGAATTCTTTGTGATTTAAAATGCGCTTGAGGTTAGGGTGGTTTTTAAAATGAATGCCATATTGATCCCAGATTTCACGTTCTGCCCAGTTTGCACTTTTAAACAAAGAGGTAATACTTTGTGTTGCAAGTGAACTATCGATGTAGGTTTTAAGGGTGATGAGGTTTTTAAAATTTTGATCACGTAAAAGATAGACAATGGCGAAACGCTCTGGTTGATTCTTTACATGTAAATAATCTATGGCGGTCATATCGACTAAAAAAGTATAATGATCTTTCTCTTTAAGAATGTGTAATGCTTGTACAATAAGCGCTTTATCAAGGATAAACGCTCCATAAGCATCAATCGTATAAGAATCTGCCAATGTTTCTTTAAAAAATTTAGGCATCCAGTGCTCCTTTAAAGACGCGTTTGGCACGATCTTCTAGCAAGCTTTGAGAGGCCTGTATTTTTTGAATTTCCAAAAGGGCATCTAAAAAAGCCTCTGGACGAGGAGGGCAACCTGCGACATAGACATCTACAGGAATGATGCTGTCGATACCTTGAAGGGTCGTGTAATTGTCGTAAAAACCGCCACTGCAGGCACAAGCTCCCGCACTGATGACCCATTTTGGCTCGCTCATTTGATCGTAAATCTTTTTTAAAATCGGTGCTTGTTTGTAACTGACGGTTCCTGCAATAATGAGTAGATCCGCTTGACGAGGGGAAAATCGAACAACTTCTGCCCCAAAACGAGAGATGTCGTATTTACTACTGGCAACACTCATAAATTCAATAGCACAACACGCTGTTCCAAAAATATAAGGCCACATAGAGGATTCTCTCGCCCAAGAAATGGCACTATCCAGTTTAGTGGTAATGAGGCTTTCGCCAAAGATTGCTTCTGCGCCTACTGCCATGAAAGTGCCTTGATACGATAAATGTAAATAAGTCCAAAAAGAAGAAGCCCTATAAAGGTAAACATCTCAAAAAGTCCAAAAAGGCTGAGTTCTCGTACATTGACTGCCCATGGAAACATAAAGATAATTTCGACATCAAAAAGAACAAACAAAATAGCGACCAAATAAAACTTAGCGCTAAAGCGGCTTTCACTTGTTCCAATAGGTGAACTGATGCCACTTTCATACAGACTGTTTTTGGCTTTATTGCCTGTATTGATGGGTCCCAGCTTTTGGCTGAGTAAAAAAAGTGTGGGAAGAAGAATGACCAGTAGAGCGACGAGTGAAGAAGCTAAAATAAGTTCTAATGACATGGGCGCATCTTTCGTTGAAGTTAGATAAATTCATGATAGCCAAAGATTTTTAAAACTTACGTAAAAAAAGAAAATCAATTTATATTCGTCAAAAGAGGAGCTCTTAAGTCATTTTTTTATAGAATAGCCTCCAAAAATTGTATTAGGCTAATACTCGTTTGGGGTTAAAGTCTATTTAAGAGGGGATGTATGCGCTATCTGGTCTTTTTATCTCTTTTTGCACTTGCTTTGTATGCGGCAACGGCTGAAGATATTTATAAAATTTACAAAACTAAAGGCATTAACGCTGTTGAGGATTTTCTTAAAAAAGAGTTTGAATCCAAAGAGGTTAAAGAAGTACCGGTAAAAGAGGCTAAAAAAGAGAAAGAGCTTGTTAAAGATAGAGAGGTTATTAAAGAACCAACGGTTAAATTGGGACAAAGACTTCTTGCCAAACCTAAAACACCGACTGAAAAAGAGTCAGTTTCTCGTGATTATTGGTTAAGACATCTCAAAAATATGGATGTAAGTTACGGTTACTATGAAGATGTTGAATCGCTTATTGTCTGTGAAAAAGAGAAAAAACGTTGTGAGATTTTCCATATCGAAGAGGATGGTTTAAAACTTGTTCGTGGTCATGATGATGTTATTATGGGTAAAAGTGGCGATAAAGTTAAACGAGGCGATCTTAAAACACCTGTGGGTGTGTATGAAATCACGAAACGCTTTAAACCAACCAATCAATTTTACGGACCACTTGCGTTTGCACTTTCATACCCAAACCTTTTTGATGTCTTAAGAAATAAAAGTGGCGATGGTATCTGGATACATGGTATGCCAATCGATGGTAAAGACAGAGATGATTTAAGTAAAGGGTGTGTGGTAATGGAAAATAACGCCATTTTAAACCTTGACACTGAAATTAATGCACAAAGTGCCGTTGTCATTATCGGGGAATCTAAAGTTCCTAAAATGACACGTGAACAAATTGCAACGATTTTAAGTGAAGTCTACAAATGGCAACGTGCTTGGAAAGTCAATGATATTAATGCGTATTTAAATTTTTACTCCAATGATTTCAAAAAATCAGATGGATCAGGAAAAGTACAATTTTCAAATATGAAAAAACAGATTTTCTCACGCAAAGAGAACAAAATGATTCTCTTTGAAAATATGAGTGTTGTACCTTATCCAACCATTGATGATCGGAAGCTTTATAAAATTTCATTTTTGCAAACCTACAAAAGCCCTTCATTTGCCTCTAAGGGTGATAAAGAGCTTTACATAGAACTTGTTGGCGATAAAATGCAGGTTCTGGCTGAAAAATAAGGATAGAACGTGAATGAAAATGAAATAGACATTACGAAAGAACTTGCTAAACTTATCGAAGCAAGGGATGCCTTTATGGCATATATCGATGCAAATGTCCCCAAAGACAGCAAAGGAATTGCCTTTGATTTTTCCAACCATCCAACCTTGGATGCAAAAGCAGTATATGAGCATTTTTATAAACTGGATTATCAAGCCCGCAAAATTCGTGGGTTTGTCATCCGTAATTTTGAGGTGAAAGCGTAACTAAAATGGCATTTATTACAATTAACAAAGCGCACTTTTTTCATAATCTTGATCTTTTAAGTGCAAGGGCTGGGGGCAAAACAAAGCTCATGGCGGTTTTGAAAGATAACGCCTATGGGCATGATTTAAGGCTTATGGCAGAACTGGCTTCTGAGTATGGTCTTCTTCGCGCTGCCGTAAAAAATATTGAAGAGGCGGAGTCTATTGCTGATCTTTTTGAAGAAGTTTTGGTATTAGTCGATCATCCTACCTCTCGTAAACTCTCTCCTTCTATTTCGCTTGCAGCACACTCTTTGGAAGCGCTTCAAGCGCTTCCTACGGGAACTTCGATTCATTTAAGCCTTGATACAGGCATGCACCGTAATGGTATTAAAGAAGAACAAATTGAAGAGGCATTGGCGCTTATTCATGCCAAAAAATTGCAACTAAAAGGTGTTTTTACACATTTTAGAGGCGCAGATGAATTCAGTAGTGAATTTTTCTGGCAACGAGCTAATTTTGAGCGAGGTAAAAAACGTATTAAAGCTTTAGAGGCTCATTATAGTTTGCCACATATTGCTTTTCATTGCTGTAACTCTGCAGGGCTACTTCGTACATACTCTTTAGGCGATGATGACTATGCACGTCCAGGTATTGCGATGTATGGTTATACAACGCTCAATCCTTTAATAGCAACCTACGATCTGAAACCGGTTCTTTCTCTTTGGGCTGAAAAACTCAGTACCCGTGTGCTTAAAAAAGGCGAGCGTGTTGGATATGGTAGTGTTTATGAAGCACACGAAGATGAAATTATTTCAACGTATGATATTGGCTATGGGGATGGTTTTTTCCGTTTTGATGGCTTTAAGCCAGTAAAAATGGCCGATGGAAGTTTTACAAAAGGTCGCATGTCTATGGACAGTTTTTGTTTAGGCGGTGACGCACAAAAGGTCTGTATGTTTGATGATGCAAATCCTTTGGCGGAACAGTTTAATACGATTAGTTATGAGATTATAACAAAGCTCTATCCTGCATTAAAGCATGTGATTATTTAAATATCTGGTGTCATTTGAAGTTTGACTTCAATGGCATTTCCCTCTTTGAGCGAGGCTGCTACAAGTGCCCCTTCTACTCTTGCCTTAAAGCTACCCATGGTATCTTTAGGTGCAAGGGATGTAATACCATAACTGCAACTTATTTTCCCAACACGAGCAAACTTTGTCTCTTCAAAAATGGCTTGAAGTTTTTGGGCTACTTTTTGACCTGCTCGAAAGTCAACATCGGGTAGCAGTAGTGCAAATTGATCGTTTGTCCATTTTCCCAAAATATCAACTTCACGGGTATTTTTTTTGACTAATTGAATAAAATCTTTTTTGAATGCTGTAATAACCTCGGCTGGGAAAATTTTAGTGAGATTTTTAAGCATTGTGATGTCGATTAAAACCAGTGTAAATTCGGTATGGTAACGTTTGTGACGTTTAAACTCATGTTCAATATATTCTTGTACTTTTGTAAAATTAATAATATTCAATACTTTGTCAAAATGGCTTATCGTATCACTCGAATATTGAGTATTGATACTTTGTAAAAGCTCTTTTTTTGCTGCTAAAGAGAGTGCAAAAGTGAGCATTTGTACATATTTTTGAATCATTGGAATCGCATGTTCAATAAAATGAGCGTCATCAGAGGCAAGCATCAAATTGCCCAAAGGAAATTCACTGCGATCTTCTTTGAGCATAAAACTAAAGAGCGTAAATGATTTCGTATCAACTTTAACAGAGTCCTGTGAAAAGCCCCGTTTTTCTATAAAGCAACTAATAGCAACCTCTTCAACAGCACTTCTTGAAGCATTCGTACGAAAAGGGAGAATCTCTTTTGAGCGGAAAGTTGCTTTAATAAACTCATTTTCGTTGTAAAGAGTAAGAGACTCTTTGTTGTAAATAAAAAGTAGGCTTGATTCAAGGTGTAAAATCTCTTGTAGAATTTCAAGTGATTTGATCACATTTATTTTGGTAGAAAGCGAAGAAAAAAGAATATCAGCGACACGTTGGAGTTCACCAAATTCATTGATAGCTTCTTTTTGGGTTTTTTGAAAAGCATTTGATTTAAAAAAGAGAGGTGTGAGGCTTAAAATAAACAAAAGTCCTGCGGTAAGAAGCTTAACAAAAATAAGGCCATGGGACGTCATAAGGAACAGCTCATCACTCAATGCTGAGTTGTACAATGAGGCATTGGTATAAGAATCAAGAACCCAGTAAAGTATCGTAATGGTAAAGGCTAAGAAAATAAAATGTTTTTTTTGCATCGTGATTAACTCAATGAAGACGTAATAGCCGATTCGAAAAGAATTCCATCAATCGTATGAGATGCCGCAAATTCAATATCATTGTCATCGTTACTAAGCAGGAGCACTTTGCCTTCAAAGAGGTAGTCATCTGCAACTTTTTGTGCATGAAGTGCCAATGTTTTATCGACAACAAAGTAAGAAGCGCCTAATGCATTGGCTAAAACAAGCTCTTTAATCTGCTTTACATGTAAAGCGAACGAGAGCTTTTGTGTGGAGCAATATGCAATTAATGTAGGATCAAAATTGAACAGTATGGTTGCATTGGAAGGTGTTTTAGCAATCTGATCCACCGAGTCAACACGATAAAAAGGCGTACTCGGGATAAGTTCATGTCCAATGAGTAACATTAGGGTAACCTCGCACACTCTTTTGAGCAGTAGAAAAGGCCATCTTTAATGATTGCCTCTTTGTGGCTAATAAAAGTTGAACACGCTTGGCATTCGACCATCGTTTCTCCTTCTAAAACTTTTTTAGAAGATTTTTTTTGAATATCTTCTTTACGGCTATTTTTAAAGAAAAAGAGATAGATTAAAAAAATAACAGCAATAAACAAAGCAATTTTAAGCAACATCAACATCCTTCATCACTAAGTAGTAGCGTTTGTCACGTTGATAAACCTGACAATTTTGCAACCCTTTGATCTCCTCTTCAACCAATTCGCCTTTATAAAAAAGCAATGTGGTATCAGGAGTAATAAAATCTTTGCACAGTTTGATTAACATTTTAGTGTTAGTTACGGCGCGAGAACTAATAAGCTCAACTTTGAAAGGGGAAACCTTTTCAACTCTGTGTGTAACTATATCGACATTTTTGAGTTCAAGCGTTGTTTTGGCTAAATGCAAAAAAGCACTTTTTTTCGCGATTGGCTCAAAAAGTGTAAAATGCACCTGTGGTAGCGCAAGGGCAAGTAATAATCCTGGAAAACCAGCTCCTGTCCCAATATCAATCGCATGCTTTAACTCGTTTAGATGTAAAAATTGTAATGGATAGATACTATCGTCAATATTTTTAAGAACAGCTTCTTTTGTTTTAGCACCCGATATATTATGCGTTAGGTTGTATTTTAAAAGAAGTTCGATGAGTATCTCAACGTTGCTCCAAAAAGATTGAGGAAGATCATAATGGGTATTCATCATAATAAAGTAACCTTTTTGTCATGACTTTAGTCAAGGTGTAACGTTATAGTTTCTTAATATAATACAGTATATGTCATTAAGAGCCTATTAATAAAGAAATATAGATACACTTTTGTAGAGTAAATACAATCAAAAGAGGGGGAATTATGAGTATTAAGAAAAAACTTCTTTTTGTTTTAGCGATAGTGATGGCTTATCTTTTCTTGAATGTTTTTCAAGTTATGAATGAATCATTTCATCAAAAAAAGAAATTGTCTGAGGCGGCGACGCTCAATACGCTTTCCACAAAACTGAGTCTTTTTATTCATGAAACCCAGAAAGAAAGGGGCATGAGTGCAGGTTTTCTAGGATCTGGGGGTAAAAAATTTGGTGATGTTTTACCAAAACAGAGAGTCCTAACAGATGAGAGTCTGGTAAAACTCAAAGAATACGTAGTGCAAATAGATCTTTCGAAATTTCCAGAAGAGTTGCAAAAAGAGCTCTCCTCGCTTCAAGAAGATGCTAGTAAAATCTCTTCCATACGAGCGCAAGTGGATGGTCTTAAAATCAGTATGCAAGATAGCGTTGCCTTTTATACCAAGATGAACACAAAAATTTTACATGTAACCGACAGTGTGGCAAAAGTTTCTGAGGTGGCAGAGCTTGTAAAAGTGCTTTCTTCGTATTCTCATTTTTTGAAACTCAAAGAGCTTGTGGGTATTGAGCGTGCGGTTATGAGTGGAACGTTTGCGAGCAATGCGTTTGCGCCTGGCACTTTTGCTAAATGGAATGGGCTGATGTCATCACAAATAGCCTACACAGAAGCTTTTTTAGCCTTTGCTACGGATGATATTAAACAACTTTTTGCCCAAAAAATGAACGATAATTCCATCCATGAAGTCGAAAAATTTCGCTCTATTGCCTTAGCAAAAGTGAATGAAGGCAACTTTGGTGTAGATCCACAAGTGTGGTTTAATACCATAACACAGAAGATAGAAATCTTGAAAACAATTGATGATGGTATTTCTAAAAGTAGTAGTGAATTGATTCAAAAACTTGATCATGACGCTACGAATGAGATGATCATATCGGTTCTTATTAGTGGAGTATTTGGAATCGTATTGCTTGCTATTCTTTTCTTTACACAAAAGGGTATTATTGAAAGTGTGTATAGTAGCCATGTTCAAATAAGCACTATGGCGAAAGAGAAAGATTTGACAAAGCATATCGTTCTTAAAAACACAACGGATGAGCTGGCTCAAATATCGGATGATATTAATAACATGGTGACGTCTTTTGCTACAACTTTAACCCATACGCTTCAAACGTTAGATGTAACCAATACACAAAGTCAAAAGCTTGACCATGTCATTGTCTCTTTAGGTGAAAGCATTGAACAGCAGGAAAAAAATATTGTCGATATGAATCTTTTGGTCTCAGATGTTGGGATAGAATTAGATGGAATTGAAAAAGCTTCTATTGCAACGACGGATGATTTGCACATTACGGCCAATACATTGGACGAGTTTATTCAAAGTTTGAATCAGTCTGTGCAAAGTATCGAAAATGGTTCAGAACGCCAAAATGACTTAGCACAAAAAGTCCATACACTAAGCGAGCAGGCACGCAGTATTCGCGAAATTTTGAGCATTATTGGTGATATTGCAGATCAAACCAATCTTCTTGCCCTCAACGCTGCCATAGAAGCAGCACGTGCGGGTGAACATGGACGTGGTTTTGCCGTCGTCGCCGATGAAGTGAGAAAACTAGCCGAACGTACACAAAAGAGTCTTTTGGAAATCAGTGCGAATGTGAATGTCATTACTCAAAGTGTGAACGATATAGCAGAAGACACAAAACAAACGACCGAAGAGATGCTTGGGTCATCACAATTAGCCAAAGAGCTTATTTTACATGTAGAAGGAACGAAAGAAAAACTTTCCAGTACGTATATCAAGTCAACAGATGTTCGCAATAAAACAACATACGTTGCCACTCGTACTAAAAATCTGGTCGGTTTGATGGCCAGTATTGTAAACGGTACAACACTCAATAAAACATTAAGTCATGAGGTAGGAGAAGTTTCTGTATCTCTCTCTAATGGAGCGAATGAATTAGAAAAGACACTCAAGCAGTTTAAAGTATAGAAAAGGAGTGAGCCTTTGGGGCTCGCTCTTCTTAAAGTTTGATTGAAGCGCTATATTCGCCATGAAGATTACAGCGAGATATGGCAGAGAGTATTTTGACATCTTTGGTATTGACACGTGCTGCAAGAAAACCTCTTGATGTTGTTGGCTCAAGTGAGACATCTGCCACTTTTTTACCATCGGCTAAAAGTTCGATTTCATAAATCCAATGGTTATCAACGCTTGGGTGAATGACCCCTTTTTGTCCGATGTTGACTTCAACCAACGAAAATCCTTGTGCGTCTGCCGCACCTACTTTAATTTCAGGAGAATGTTTGAGTTCAAGCTCTGTCATGTTCGCAGGGTCTTTGATTTCCATTTTCTTTTTGTTGACAATCAATTTTTCATCATAAGCCGAAGCATACGTGGTTGCAAGTGCTGCTATGGCGGCTAGTTTAAGGGCATCTCTTCGTAACATATAGAACTCCTTTTAAATTAAGTTTGGTGTTGGAAATTACTTCAAATTTGCGTTTGCAAAATCCCAATTAATCAGATGATTAAAGAAAATATCTAAATAATCGGCACGTTTGTTTTGATAATCCAGATAGTAGGCATGTTCCCACACATCAACGGTCAGAATTGGCTTAATGCCATGCGCAATGGGCGTATCTGCATTGGCAGTTTTCATGATCTCTAAAGTACCATTTTTAACCACGAGCCATGCCCAGCCACTACCAAATTGTGTAAGTCCTGCATTTTTAAACGCCTGAATAAAAGCGTCGTAACTTCCAAAGGCAGCATTAATTTTAGCAGCAATTTCACCACTGGGTACTCCGCCTCCTTTGGGTTTCATAGAGTTCCAGTAAAAGGTATGATTCCACACTTGCGCGGCATTGTTAAAGATACCGACACGATCAGGATTGTTAACTGATTTTAAAATGAGACCCTCAAGAGGTTCATTGGCTAAGTCGGTTCCTTCAATCAATTTCAGGAGGTTGGTTACATAGGTTTGATGATGTTTGCCATGATGGATTTCTAATGTTTTTGCACCAATATAAGGTTCAAGTGCCTCATTAGCATAAGGAAGATTGGGTAATACAATTGCCATACTAAATCCTTTCAAATAAGCTTTAGCCTTAAGAGATATCTAAGCTATTCTTAAGGCTTGTACTCATTCTATATTAAATCTACTTTAGAGTCAAGAGTATTTTTTTTTAAGTTAAAAATCTTTACATGTAAACATATTTTTACGCTTGTATCGTTCCGCAATAAGGACATTTTTTAGCCGCAACAGGAATAGCCATCGCGCACTCTGGGCACGCTTTTGTGATTGCATCAGGTACTTTTTTAGGCGCGATTTTTCCATACCCCTTGATCATCATAAACATGACAAATCCTAAAATAACAAAGGAGGTTAAGTCATTGAAAAAGACACCTAGTTTCATGGCAGGTGCCCCTGCTTTTTCCAAATCTGCTAATGAGGCATAGGTTTTACCATCCAGCGCAATGAAAAGGGAAGAGAAATCAACATTGCCTAAGAGTAGACCAATGGGAGGCATAATCACATTGGCAACCAGTGATTTGACAATGGTCGCAAAAGCGGCACCAAAGATAAAACCAACCGCCATATCGACGACATTGCCTTTGAGCAAAAAATCACGAAACTCTTTTAACATGAAAGCTCCTTTAAAGGGTGATCTGTTTGATAAAATATTTGGGGGATTCAACGTAGCCTTGACGTGTGTAAAAACGGTGCGCCTCTGTGCGTCTTTCATTGCAATGCACTTCGATACGATCGCATCCTCTCTCTTTGGCAATGTGTGAGGCATAGGCTTCAAGTTCAGCTCCAATGTGATGAGAGCGCATGGTTTCATCCACGATAAAATAACTGATACGTAAAAAAGAGCCTAAAAGGGCGATTTGAGGAATGACATGTAAAGACAGAAGGGCACTGACTTTGCCTTCAACTTCGTAGCAAAGTAACATGGCATCAGGGTTTTCTAAGAGCTCCTCGATGCGCACTTTAATAAAAGGGTGGGTATTGGCATAGCCAAGTTGGGTAAGCAGTTCGACAATACTGTCACTATCTTTAACCGTAGCATTACGTATCATAGTCTCTCCTAAAGAAGATGCCCCATCTGCTCTTTTTTGGTTTTTAAATAACCTGCATTAAATTTATTGGAAGGAATAATCACAGGAATGCGCTCAACAATGTCGATATGTTTTAAGCTCTCTATCTTTTTAGGATTGTTGGTTAAAAGCTTAATTTTTGTGATCTTAAAATAGTCCAAAATAAATTCCACCATCTCATAAGTGCGCTCATCATCTAAAAAACCAAGTTGATGATTGGCTTCGATGGTATTAAAGCCTTTATCTTGAAGCGCATAGGCATTGACTTTGTTGAGTAGCCCAATGTTTCTGCCTTCTTGACGTAAATAAATGACCATTCCACCGTTTTGTTCGACGGTTTTAAGGGCGAATTCAAGCTGATCACGACAGTCGCATTTAAGACTTCCTATGCTGTCCCCGGTTAAACATTCACTGTGAACGCGCACCAACGGAATCTCACCCAAAGGCTCTTTAAAAATGACTAAATGCTCTTTAATGCCCTCTTTAAATGATTGGATTTTGAATGTCCCAAAACGTGAAGGAAGGTTCGCAATCTCGGAAATTTCTATTTTCATTTTCTTTTTATATCCAGTTATGCTAAAATCACTACTTTTTTATAACGAGGTCTAATTTTAACCAAGATAAGGCAAAAAAAATGTTTAAAAGATTTAGAAGACTTAGAATGAATGCAACACTTCGCTCACTCGTGCGCGAAACAACACTTAGTATGGACGATTTTATTTATCCATTGTTCGCCAAAAATGGCGAAGGGTTTAAAAAAGAGATTAGCTCAATGCCCGGCGTGTATCAGATGAGCATTGATGAGATTGTCAAAGAGTGTGGTGTTTTGCAAGAGCTTGGCATTAACTCGATTATTTTATTTGGTATTCCTGAGGTAAAAGACAGCGTAGGAAGTGATGCGTTGTGTGAACATGGCATTATTGCCAGTGCAATTAAAGCGGTTAAAAAAGCGTATCCGAAGATGTTTGTCGTAACCGATCTCTGTTTTTGCGAATTTACCGATCACGGACATTGTGGTATATTAGATATGGAACACGAGAGTGTTGACAACGATGCAACTTTAGAGATTTTAGCCAAACAAGCCCTTGTACATGCGCACGCTGGTGCGGATATGATAGCACCTAGTGGTATGATGGATGGTATGATCGAAGCGTTACGTGAGGCTCTTGATAGTGAAGGGTTTATTAATCTTCCCATTATGAGCTATTCAACCAAATTTGCGAGTGCCTATTATGGACCATTCCGTGATGTGGCTGAGTCTGCTCCCTCTTTTGGCGATCGTAAAACCTACCAAATGGACCCCGCCAACAGAAGAGAAGCGATCGCCGAATCGGTTGAAGATGAGATGCAAGGTGCGGACATCTTGATGGTCAAACCAGCCCTTGCTTACCTTGACATTGTTCGTGATGTACGTAATGCAACCTCTTTGCCATTATGTGTTTATAATGTCAGTGGTGAGTATGCGCTTCTAAAAGCAGCAGGACGTGCAGGTGTGATTGATTATGATCGTGTGATGATGGAGACGATGATTGCATTTAAACGTGCTGGAGCTGATATTATCATCAGTTACCACGCGAAAGAAGTAGCTGAGATTTTAAGAAGAAAGTAAATTCTACGCAAGGCGTAAGCTTTAGTGCGGGGAATTTTATGTGGGCTTTGCCCAAATAAAAGGAGGTATCAAATATGAGACATTTTTTTAACACTAAAAGATTATAGCAAGGCAGAGATTTTAGAGATCATTGACTTGGCGATTAAAATTAAAAAACAAGCGAAAAAAGGGCAAATATAAGCCTTACCTTGAAAATCAAACCTTAGGGATGATTTTTGAAAAAAGCAGTACCAGAACGCGTGTCAGTTTTGAAGTGGGTATTCATCAATTGGGTGGTGTGGGTCTGTTCCTCTCTTCCAATGACTTGCAACTAGGACGTGGTGAGCCGATGAAAGACACAGCGCGTGTTATTAGCCGTATGGTCGATATGGTGATGATAAGAACCTTTGCGCAAAGTACCTTAGAAGAGTTTGCGGCGTATTCACGTGTGCCTGTCATTAGTGGGTTGAGTGATTCGTACCATCCGGTTCAACTGATGGCAGATTACCTCACGATGGTAGAGTATAAAAAAGATCAAAACCCTATCGTCGCGTACGTTGGCGATGGCAACAATATGACCCATTCATGGTTGATGCTTGCTTCCAAACTGGGCTTTGAGCTTCGCATCGCTACCCCTAAGGGATATGAAGTCGATGCTAAAATTTTAGAAGATGCGCTTGCTTTTGCTAAAGAGAGTGGGGCCGTGATTACTATAAGCAATGATCCTAAAGAGGCGATCAAAGGTGCTACCGTTGTGACAACGGACACATGGGTTTCGATGGGCCAAGAGAGCGAAAAAGCAGCACGTGTCGCGGCATTTCAAGGCTACATGGTGGACGATGCGATGATGAGCTTGGCAGAAGAAGATGCGATGTTTTTACACTGCTTGCCAGCGTACCGTGATTATGAAGTGAGTGAGAGTGTCTTTGAAGCGCATGCTGATGAGATTTTTGATGAGGCGGAAAACAGACTTCATGCCCAAAAAGCCGTTATGGTATGGCTTGATAGGCACAGAAACAGCTAATGGAATTTAAACGAAAAAAAGAGTTCAAGATGATAGAAAAAATTTCTAAAGGTTTGAGCGTCAGCAAACAAAAAGAACAGACAGTTTTAGAGATAGTGCCAAGTGAGGCAGAAGAGACAAAGCTTTTACGCCTTAAAAATGGTTCGTGGGACAATGCGAAAGAACCATGGTTGGTGTATGATGAAAATCAAAAACTTCATGCACTGCTTTCGATTGATACACTCAGTAAAATGATAGAGCATTTTAAAAAAGCGGAGCAAGAAGCTCTTTTTCTCAAATTGGAAAAAAGTATTTTGCAACAATTGCCACTGGATTTTCAAGACGTTTGGGCGGTAGCAACCGAAGAGATCAAAAAGAGTAAAAAAAGTGAAATTGATTTTGATAAATTGGTCAAAAAGATCAAGAAAGATCACCCCAATCTCTTTTTAGACCTAAAAGATCTCTATTTGCCTGAAGGGGCGAGTATTATCAACGCGACAACGCGTTAGGATGAAGTATGATTGATTTTGATAAATTTGCCAAATATTCCAAACCAGGGCCAAGGTATACTAGTTACCCAACAGCACCTGAGTTTCATGAAGGATTTACGCACCAAAGTTATGAGAGCATTTTAGCTACGCAAGATAAAAGTCGTAAACTCTCGCTCTATTTTCATCTTCCATTTTGCCGAAGTGCGTGTTACTTCTGTGGATGTAACGTTGTCTACACGAGCAAGGAAGATAAGAAAGAGCGTTATATCAGTTACCTTGAGCGAGAGCTTGAACTGCTCTCTCAACACCTTGATACCTCGCGTGAAGTGATTCAGATGCACTTTGGCGGGGGGACACCAACGTTTTTCAGCGCACATCAATTGAAGCGCATTATTGGTGCTATCAGAAGCCACTTCAAAAACTTTGCCAAAGATGCTGAGATCAGCTGTGAAATTGATCCACGTTACTTAACCAAAGAGCAGTTAGATGTGCTTATCTGCAATGGATTTAACCGTGTGAGTTACGGTGTACAAGACTTTAACGATGAGGTTCAAAAAGCAATCCACCGCATTCAGCCTTACGAGGTGACAAACAATGTTGTGAAAATGGCAAAAAGTTCAGGCATTAAGTCGATCAACATGGACTTAATTTATGGGCTTCCGTATCAAACCTTTGAGACATTTCAAGAGACCTTGCGTTTGGCGGTTTCACTTGATCCGAGCCGTTTGGCGGTGTTTAACTACGCGCACGTGCCGTGGATGAAAAAATCGATGCGTAAAATTGATGAGACCACACTGCCTCATCCAAGCGTCAAGCTTGCTATTATGCGCTATACGATTGATTATTTAGAGTCCAATGGTTATAAAATGATCGGGATGGATCACTTTGCTAAGCCTGATGACGAGCTTTTCTTGGCGATTGAAAAAGGCGAATTGCATCGCAATTTTCAAGGATACACGACCAAAGGTGGCGCGGACTTAATCGGTATTGGTTTGACGAGCATCGGCGAAGGCTTGAAGCACTATGTGCAAAACTTTAAAGAGATGGATGCGTACGAAAAGGCGATTGATGCGGGTGTTCTGCCTGTGCATCGCGGTCTGACACTCAATGAGGATGATGTGCTTAGAAAAGCAGTCATTATGGAGATGATGAGCAACTTCAAACTTAATATCGCTGGCATTGAAGCCCAGTTTGGCATCGACTTTTTTGATTATTTTGCCGATGCTGTAGCTGCCCTTGCACCGTTTGAGCAAGAAGAGTTAGTGATCGTTGATAGAGTTGCTAAAAAGATTTTAGTCAACACGACAGGCACATTGCTTATTCGCAATATTGTGATGCCTTTTGATGCGTACCTCCAAAAAATCCCTGAAGATAAACGACGCTTCAGTAAAACGGTGTAACAGATGTTTAAATTTGATGTAACAAGCGATGCCTGTGTCAAGTGTGGTAAGTGTATACCTGTTTGTACAATTCACGAAGTCAATCGTGATGAAGTTACCAGTCCAAGAGGCTTTCTTGACCTTCTTGGGGCATACCAACGAGGTGAACTCGAACTGGACAAAAACGCTAAAAGTATTTTTGAGAGCTGTTTCTTATGTACCAATTGTGTCGATGTCTGTCCCAATGATTTGCCAGTCGATATGCTCATAGAGCAAGCACGTAATGACATTCGCAAAAAATTTGGTCTCGCTTGGTACAAAAAACTTGCGTTTTTCTTACTTCGTAATCGTAACATTATGGATGTTCTTGCGCGCTTTGGTTTTATGTTTCAAACCTGTGGTTTCAAAATAGTGGAGAAAAAAAGCTCGATGTACTTGCGAAACTTTCCCATTATCAAGATGGACAGACTTTTCCCAAGTCTCGCCAAAAAGACTTTCTTGAACTCCCATCCCGATGTCATTCATAACGGTGGCAAAGGCAAAGTGGGCATTTTTATCGGCTGTTTAGCCAATTACATGTACACCGACATTGGCAAATCACTTTTAGAAATTTTAAAAGAGTTGCAGATCGATGCGTACCTCATTAAACAACAAAAATGTTGTGGCGCACCGCAATACTTTACAGGTGATTTTGATAGCGTGGATTATCTCGCAAAATTTAATGTCGAGTATATCGAAGGTTTTGTAAACGAACTTGATGCCATCATCATTCCTGAAGCGACGTGCAGTGCGATGATTAAAGCAGACTACGTACATTTTTTCCATGACCAACCTGAGTGGCAAGTAAGGGCTAAAGCTATTGCTCCACACATCTTCATGGCAACGGAATACTTAGAGAAAAAGACGAACTTGGCTGAAATTTTGGCCAGCAAATCTCGAAGATCTGAAACGATCACCTACCACGACCCCTGCCATGCACGCAAAATGCAAGGCGTTTGGAAAGAGCCACGAAACTTGCTTTCTCAAAATTATGTGATGAAAGAGATGAGCGATCCGAACCGTTGTTGTGGTTTTGGCGGGGTGACCATGCAAACAGGAAACTACCGCTTTGCCAAAGCTGCAGGACTTCCAAAAGCCGCGATGATCAAGGAGACGGGCGCTGATTATGTGAGTGCTGAGTGTAGTGCCTGTCGTATGCAATTAGGCGATGCCATGCATGGACAAAAAGTAGATGTTGTGTTTAAAAACCCGATAGAATTGATTGCTAAGGCGCTCCGAGAAGAATAAATTAAACGTTTACATGTAAGGCTGAGAAGCTTTACATGTAAAAATACTAGCTGCTTTCAAAATACTCTTTGAAGGAGTCCTCATGAATGAACATATAGAAAGTTTTTTAAATCATTACATCGATTTAGCTATTGCTCCAGAATATGCCGTTTTACTGACAGGGGAATGGGGAAGTGGTAAGACTTTTTTCATTAAAAATTTTTTAGAATCAAAAAAAGATGATAAAAAAATTATCAATATTAGTCTTTTTGGATTGACGAAACTAGAAGAAATTAATGAGCAAATTTTTCAACAACTTCATCCCGTTTTATCTCATAAATATATGAGTATAGCAGGTAAATTACTCAAAGGTGCCGTTAAATTAGGTACTTCGATTGATTTGAACGGTGACAAAAAAGACGATGTTTCAATTAATATAAATCAATTTGATTTATATTCTCCCGATGATAACGCAAGAAAACATGAATATATCTTTGTTTTTGATGATTTAGAGCGTACAAAAATTCATATTTCAGAGGTTTTAGGCTCTATCAATACATTGGTAGAAAAAGATGGTATCAAAGTAATTATCTTAGCAGATGAAACAAGAATTAATGAGAAAGAATACAAAAATTTCAAAGAAAAAGTTATCGGTAAAACATTTCAAATAACGCAGGATTTTGATAGTGCATTTTACTCTTTTGTTAATTTAGTTTCTGATACAAAAGAAGTTTTAGAAACCAACAAAGAAACAATTAAAGATGTTTATATTGCAGGGAATTATTATAATTTACGTCATATCAGGCAATCAATTTTGGATTTTGATTGGTTTTATAAAAATATTGATACAAAATTTCGAGAGCATCTCGAATTAATGCAAAATCTTATAAAAGTATTTTTTGCATTTTCGATTGAGATAAAACAAGGGAATATGGATGCAAACAGATTAGAAAAAAAAGGCTATTATCACTATAAAGACGATATCCAAGAAAAAACACCTATTATGAAATATTATTTGAATTCGTCCAATATTCTATTAGAGTATGAGCAATGGGGTAAGCTTTTTTCTTATGGAACATTGCCTCAAGATGAAACAGACAATGCACTCCAAAACAGTCGATACTTTATGAAAGAAATTCAAGCAGAATGGATTCGATTGTGGCATTATCGAGAACTTGAAAACACTGAATTCAAACAACTTTTAGAGACAATGGTAGGAAAATTCAATCGTTTTGAATATCAAGAACATGAAGTTTTACAGCATGTTACTGGATTACTCTTGCGCTTTAGCGAAGCAGGTTTGTATACTTACTCAAAAGATAAAGTAGTAGAACAAGCTAAAAAAAGCGATTGATGCGTGCATGGATATATGGGAAGTAAAACAACAATATGATATTGATGCAGAACACTATGGATTAGGTTATTGTGAAGAAGATAGTGAAGAATTCCAACAGATTAAAACCTACATGGAAGAAGTCAATCAAAAAGCATGTTTAGAAGGGCTTATTCATGTTGCAGATGAATTATTAAAGAGGGTCAAAGAAAAAAACATAAATGGCATTATCGGTATCTTTGAAGAAATGGCATCTCAACCTCTTTTCTCCAAAATGGATGTAAATCAATTCTTTGATGCGTTTATCGAATTAAAATTTGATGCAATGTCTCATTTGCTTTCTCGCATAGAAAATCGCTATAAATTTGCTGGCAATAGGAGAGGCTTACAAGAAGAGTTGTCTTTTTGGCAAAGATTTAATGTCCTTTTATCTGAAGAAATTGAGAAGCAAAAAGGTCAGTTAAGTGGCTTTTTATTAGGAGGTTTACAAAAATATATTGTTCAAGAAAAAATTATTAAAGGTTTAGAACAAAAAGATTAAAAGTAAAGTTTGATTTTTTACGTGTAACGCTATTATTTGCAAAACTCCTTTGCAAACATTCATCGCTTGCTCTATCCTCACCTACAGATTTTTTGTTATAATACCCGTGCAAATTTTATATAAAGTATGCCGTAAGCATTTAACGTTAACCAATGCGCTAACTTCTACCGGTTCGTCCGGGGATGAACTTTATGTTATGTGTCATAACATGAAGAGCGCCTTGATAGCCGGTTATTTGAAAAGGATGCTTTATGAGTCAATCTTCTCATACACCTCCCACCATCGTTTTCGGTATACCAAAGCTTCCCGCTAAATACAGCGGAATCGTTATGCCGTTTTTCCTCTCTGTCTTAATGTCGATGCTCGTTTCGTTCATTAGCACGATAAGAGTTTCGGGTTTGACATACCAGTTTATCAATCTTTGGATGAGCTCTTGGGCGATTTCATGGTTGATTGCTTTTCCAACGCTGTTACTTATTTTACCTATTGTTAAAAAAATAACGACTGTTTTCGTTAGACACACATAAAATGTTATCTAGCCATTTTGGCTAGATAACTTCCTTCTACTTGACACCAATTCTTCATTAAACTATAATTATCCACAAGATTATCCGTATAATAGCGAGGAATAAAATGCTAACCTATAAACCTAATGAGCTGATGAGCAGTACCGATGTTGCGAAGAATTTTGGTAGTGTGCTTGCGAAATTGGCGAGTCATGAAGTGGCGAAAATTGGTGTGTTAAAAAACAACAAGCTTGATTTTGTAATTATGCGTAATGACGAGATAGATGAGCTTGTGCAACAAGAAATCGCACGACTGAAATTTGAAGAAGATAAAAAGTTTGTAGCCTCTCAGGTTCAAAAACTCAAAAATAACGAAGCGATCTTTTATTCACGTGAAGAAGTAGAGAAGCTTTTAAGCAATGAAGCTTAGGTTTGAAAAAGAGTTTGTTCTTTCTCTTCAAAGAAAGATCCAGTTTATAGCGTTAGATAGCCTAGCATCGGCAAAAGCCTTTCAAAAAGGCATTCTTGAAAGTTGTGAAGCATTGCTTGAAATGCCCTATAAATATAGACAATCCCTCTATCATGATGATAAAAATATACGTGATCTTATTTACAAAGGGTATACAATCATTTATGCCATTGAAGAGGAGTTTATCTCTGTGTTGGCCCTTATCAATCAAGAATCATATACCTTCAAAGCGTGAATCATCTTTACATGTAAAAACTAAACAAAGATGCATTTTCCTAATTACAGAATAATTTGAGTATACTAAGTTGCAGAACACTTTCTTTAGATGAGGTACATCATGAAAGCGGTAATTTCTCTTCTTTTTACATTGGTATCCTTCATAAGTTGTTTACAGGCATCTAGTATAGATATTACGCCAAGTGAGCAAGCGTGGTTGGATAAAACCAAAACACTTAGAGTGCGCATCACCAAAGATCTTCCTCCGTACCAATTTATCCAAGATGGCGAATATGCCGGTATCAGTGTTGAATATATCAAATTTTTTGCAGCTATGTTTAATCTCAAAATTGAATATGTTACCGATGGTAGCTGGGCTGAAGCGCTAAGGCGTGTTAAAATACATGATGGTATCGATGTTATTTTAAGAGTTACTCCTAATTCAGAGCTAAAACAAACGATGCTTTTTAGTAAAGCTTATTGTACTTTTCCGTTTGCACTCCTCACACCAAATACACTTCAATCAGAAAACTTTTTTGATGCGAAACCTAAAAAAATAGCCATAGTACCAAGTTATGTGATTAACGAGAACTTGAAAGAGGATTATCCACATTTTCTTTACATTACGTATCCGAATTCACTCGAAGCAATGAGGGCAGTCAATGAACATATAGCAGATGGATTTATCGGTGATATTGCTATTATGAGTATGTTTGTTAAGGCGTATCATCTAGAGAATGTTCAAATTTCTAATATTACACGTTATGCGACAGAGGAGCAATCGGTTGCGACTGCAAAGGATTGGCCAGAATTCATCTCTTTATTTAATAAAATGCTCGATTCTATGCCTACGGATTTACATGTAAAGATCAAACGAAAATATTTACCTTTTGCAACATCTGAACGACCTTCTCCCATTCTTCCCGAAATTGAATTAACTGAGAGTGAAAAAGCGTATCTTCAAAAGCACCCTGTTATTAGCGTGACTAATGAGCTTAGTTGGTATCCGTATGATTTTAATGAAGATGGGGAAGCCAAAGGGTATTCTGTTGATTATATGAGACTTTTAGCCGATAAAATTGGTGTACGTTTAAATTTTATCAGTGGAACATGGTCTAATGTGTATGAAAAATTTAAAAACAGAGAGATTAGCGTAGCGCAACCACTCATTCCCTCAGCAGAGCGACATCAGAAATTTCTGTATAGCACCAAATTTATTACCATGGATTTAGCACTCATTAGCCAAATAAAGCGTCACGATATTAACACTATTGATGATTTAAAAGGTAAAACTGTTGGTGCAGGGAGAGCGTGGCCCACAACAAAGTATCTCAAAGAGGAGTATCCTGAGCTTACAGTAGTAGAGTATGAGACAACTAAAGAGATGTTAGAAGCGGTTGCTTTTGGATTGATTGACGCAGGGGTGGAGGATGCTTTCTCGGCACAATACGTCATCAGTAAAGAGATGCTTTCTAACCTTCATATTGCTTCCAAACTTGACTTACAAAATTTAAGAGATAAAAATCTTTATATTATGATGCACCCAGAAGATGAACCCTTACAAAGTATCATCAATAAAGCTCTCAATAACGTTACGCAAGAGGAGCTTACCACTCTTAAATCTAAATGGTCTAAAAGTATTCTTCCTAAAGAGACGAGACTTGCTTTTTCACTGGATGAGCAAATTTATTTGGCACAAAAAAAGCGTATTACGATGTGTATTGACCCTGATTGGATGCCTTTAGAGATGAACCAAAAGGGTAAGCATGTAGGAATGGCTGCAGATTATATGCATGAGATGGAGCAATTTATTGGTTTGCCTATTGAGCTTGTCAATACTCAAACATGGTTAGAATCTTTAGAATATGCGAAAGAACGCAAATGCGATATTTTCTCTCTTGCAATGCCAACACCCGAACGCAGAATGTATATGAATTTTACCCATCCCTATTTGAAAATACCCATCGTACTTATTTCCAATATTGATAAAGTTTTTTACACGGACATTGGTATGCTGACTGGAAAATCCATTGGCATTGCAAAAGGCTATGCGTATGGTGAAATTTTAAAAGTACGATACCCCAATATGCACTTTGTGGAAGTTGCGAGTGATGCAGATGGTCTAAAACAAGTGGAGCAGAAAAAGCTTTTTGGCTATATCGGAACGCTGGCTACAGTGGCATATCAAATTCAAAAAGATTACTATGGATCACTAAAAATTGTGGGTAAATTTGATGATAAATGGGAGCTTGGTGTTGCAACGCGCAATGACGAACCTCTTTTGCTCTCTATTTTCGAAAAAGCGATTGATTCAATTGATCCGACCAAAAATCAAGCGATCTTAAACAAATGGATATCGGTTAATTATGAAGAGCGTATGAATTACACCTACATCTATTTGTTAGCCGTGATCACGGGTGTGATTATTTTAATTGTTTTGATACGACAGTATCAACTCAAAAAGTATAATGCCCAGCTTGAAATTCTCTCCAATACGGATAAATTAACAGGCATTCATAACCGTTTAAAACTGGATGATATTTTAGAGTATGAAAAAAAGATATTTGATCGAGATCAGTTGCCTCTTTCGATTATTATGTTTGATTTGGATTATTTTAAAAATGTGAATGATAACTATGGACACAAACGAGGCGATGAGGTTCTCAAAAGTGTTGCCAAAATTGTGACAAACGTTAAACGCGAAACGGATATATTTGGGCGATGGGGTGGCGAAGAGTTTTTGCTTATCTGCCGTGATACCAACATTAAAGGTGCGAGACATTTAGCTGAAAAAATAAGAGCAGCTATTGGGGCATATGAATTTCCTGAAATTATCTCGGTAACCGCTAGTTTTGGAACAGCACAATTTGAAAAGTACGACAGTATTATCAAAATTTTTGACAAAGCAGATAAAGCACTTTACGAAGCCAAAGAACATGGGCGTAACCGAGTCGTCTAATCTTTACATGTAAAGTGCTAGGAACGTTTTAAAAGATAGGTTTTCCAAATCCAAATAGCTAATAAAAAGTGCCGTACACCCGAACAATGCACCTACGATTCCGACATAGGCCATTGAACTATGCAAGATAACAAGACTACCGACAAAAGCACCTCCACCGATACCAATATTATAAATACCGGAGTAAAGTGACATCGCAACATCAGTTGCATCAGGAGTGAGCTCTAAAACTGTCACCTGAAGAATGAGGCTAATGAGACAAATTGCAATGCCCCAACCCAGACATACAAGACTTAATACAATTTGATAAGGCGCAAGAGGGCGCATTAAAAGCAGCGATACAATGAGCAATCCTAGTGCACACACAATGATTGTAAAAGGATATTTGTGTTTAAAATAGGCAAAAATAGCACTTCCCAAAAATCCGGCAATACCAAAGATGAAGAGAATGACTGTCGCAAAATTAGCACTTAAATGTGCGATTTGTTGCACAAAAGGTTCAATGTAAGAGTAGGCTGTAAAATGTGCCGTAATCGCTAAAGCGGTTAAAAGATAAACCCCCATAAGGGCAGGGCGTTTCACTAAAAGGGGTAAGCTTTTGAGTGAGCCTGCATTGACGCTTGGAAGCAGTGGTAAGACTTTCATCAAGACAAAAAGCATTAAAAATGCTAAAATGGCGATGCAGCCAAAGGTGGCTCTCCACCCTAAACTTTGCCCTATGATACGACCCAGTGGCAAGCCCAAAACGATGGCAAGCGATGTGCCTGTCGCTAGGATACCAAGGGCGCGTGTCTTTTTACCTTCAGGGGCTAAACGGTAGGTCAGTGAGGCAGTAATCGACCAAAAGACGGCGTGTGAGAAAGCAATGCCAATGCGTGAGATCATTAAAATCCAAAAGCTCCATGCGATAGCGGAGAGAAGATGGCTCGCAATAAACAGAGCAAATAACAGCAAAAGCAAGCGACGTCGCTCCATATCTTTGGTGAGGAGCATCAATGGCAAGGAGAGGCTTGCAACCACCCATGCATAAACGGTCATCATGAGTCCTGCATGTGCTTCACTAATGTTAAAATCGTTTGCAATATCAGTCAGTAGGCTAATAGGCGCAAATTCGGTGGTGTTAAAAATAAACGCAGAAATGGTTAATCCAACTACAGGAAACCAGGGTTTCCACGACAAGAAAATCGAAGAATACATTACAAAAAGCCTTATGATAATTAGGCGATTATTGTAACTAAAGAAGTAATAGAAGCAGTTGAATTCACCTGTTGTGGAAGAGGAGATTTAATGAAATACGTGTATAATAATTGACTCAATATGATTCAAAGAGGAAGAATGAAAGAAGCAAATCTCTGTCCATGCGGTAGTGGTAAAATGTATGCACAGTGTTGCGAGCTATACCACAAAAACTATAATGCTCCTACGTGTGAAACACTGATGCGTTCACGCTACAGCGCATTTGTCTTTGGATTGATTGATTACCTCTATGAAACGACGCATCCAAGCCATCGTACAAAGAAATTGAAAGAAGAAATTACCTTTACATGTAAAGGTTTGGCGTGGACAAAACTCGAAGTTTTGGAGACATGGCAAGGCGGTGAAAATGACAAAGTGGGCAAAGTCTCTTTTCGAGCTTCGTATGTGCAAGATGGGCATGAAGGTTTACATGGTGAACATTCACGTTTTAAACGCTATGGTAAGGCGTGGATGTATGTTGATGGAGAAGTAAAGGGCGAATAATGTACACATTGGACGTGATACAGCAAGAACTTAAAGAAGATATTGCACGTTTTGGGCGTGTTGTTTATGTTAACAAAGGTGAAATCCTGATGCGCCCTGAAGAGTGCATGGAGCACTTTTTTGTCATCTTGGAGGGGCGTGTCAAAATTTCGCAAATCAACTTTGAAACAGGAAAAGAGCAAATTCTTTATCTCCTTTCCAACGGCGATATGTATGACATCATTACGCTTTTAGATGCCAAAGTACATGAAAATGTAGCAATGGCGCTGGATAATGTGAAACTCTTGGTCTTTCCCATTGAGCTTTTTCGCGAGTGGATTGAAACAAAACCTTCTTTCAATAAGCTTTTTTTACCTTATGTGGCTAAACAACTTCGAGAGGTTGAAACGTTAGCAAGTGATCTCTCACTCTACGATACTACAACACGTTTGATAAAATTGATTGCTAAAAATATTGAAACCCAAGGGGATAAACAAACGCTGAAACTTATTAATAACCTCTCTCATGAAGAGCTTGCAAGTCTTGTCGGTACGGTGCGAAAAGTGCTCAATCGCAATCTTCAGTCGCTTAAAAAACAAGGGCTTATTGATATCAAACGCAAAGAGATTTTTATCAAAGACTCTCAAAATCTACTCGAACACCTTCCTGAAGAATAAATGCTTTTTGTGCCACTTAAGTGGCAGACAAATCATTGGACATGTATTAAACTTCTTTCAAAAATATAGAGGAGTTTACCATGTTAGTTACTAGATTTAATCCGTATAAAGAGCTTAAAGAGTTGGAGAGTCGGTTGTTTAACTCCTATCCTGCTGAAAGTGATGAGAGTAGTATTATTGCGTTTAAACCTACCGTAAGTACGCGTGAAGGTGAGTTCGCTTACCATGTTGAAGTGGATCTTCCTGGTGTTAAAAAAGAGGACATTAATATTGATATAAAAGACAATCAAATCGTCATCTCAGGTGAACGAAGTTTTAAAGAAGAACGTCAAGAAAAAGACTACTATAAAGTTGAAAGTAGTTATGGTAAGTTTCAGCGAAGCTTTGCCTTACCAGAAAATGTCGATATTGAAAACATTGAGGCAAGCAGTGAAAATGGCGTATTAGAAGTTCTTCTTCCAAAACTAAAAGTCGAGAAAGCAGAAGTTAAAAAAGTATGTGTTAAATAAGGCTTTGAGGCAAGACAAAAACTCTTGCCTCAACACAGCGTATAGATTCCTATTCCCAAATACGCTACAATCTCCTGTGACATTTCATGATGGAGAAATTTTTTGCGACGTATTTGGGAATCTAAGTTCTTACCATGGGTATTCTTACTTTTAGGTCTCTTATTCTCATGCTTGATCGCATGGAAATGTGCTCTTTGGATTGACGAGAAAGAGCAAATTCGTTTTCAAACTGCTTCAAATACTATCACTAATTTAATTTATAAAGAACTGAATGCCCATATACAACTTATTCGCAGTGTGGCGGCCTTTATGTGCGTCTCTCCAGAAAATATATCGCGTGAAAAGTGGAAACAATTTGCGATTAAGAACCATATTAATGAACAATTTTTAGGATTGAGAGCTTTAGGATATGCTCCTTTAGTGCATCCTCAAGAGCGTTTAAAATATGAACAAGCTGTTCGTCATGAAGAAGGATTTGCAGATTATGCAATTTCTCAAAAGAATGTCTCGTCCAACACTGCACTGTTTCCGATAATGTATTTAGAACCAATGTCTGAGATGAATGAAAAAGCCTTCGGTTTTGATTTGGCTTCAGAAATCACACGGAGAGAAGCATTGCATCAATCGTTTATCCGTGCAGATGCAACCGTATCTTCGAAAATCAATTTGACTCAAAAATACATTACCGATAACCAAGTAGGTTTTTCGATCTTTTTCCCTTTATATCAAACCAAAGATATTCCAACTTCTACAGAAGAACGTCTAGCAAGTGCAAAAGGTGTTCTTTTTATAGCCATTGATGCTAAGAAAATGTTTGAACAACTCTTGAAAAGCCACTATAGTTTAGTAGATTTTGAAATCTATGATGGCTCAGCGCCTTTGGAGCAAAATCTTCTCTATAATTCCAACCCCAATTTGATTGATTCAAGGTTAAGTGGCTACACTTCTTTAGAACTATACGGAAAGATATGGACACTTCATTTTAAAGCTAAAGAAGTATTTGAAATGAGTGATAGTCGTTATTATCCGTGGATACAAATGCTCTTTAGTCTGATTTTCTTTAGCGTGTTTGCAGGGTTAATTTATGTGCTTCAACGAACACGAAAAAAAGCTTACGCAATAGCGAATGAAAAAACAAAGCAACTTTCTCAATCCGAAGCGGAAATTCGCTCTATCTTCCAATCGATGCAAGAAGGCGTTATGGTCTTAGACGATAAAGGTGTGATCTTAGAGTGTAATTTAGCAGCTCAAGAGATGTTACAGCTTTCCAAAAGTGACATTGTTGGCAATTTTAGTTATAACTCCAAATGGAGTGCTATTTATGAAGATGGCTCGGTCTTTAATAAAGAAGATTATCCTTCGCTAATGGCTATCAATAGTAGCTTACCTCAGAATAATGTCATATTAGGAATTCGACGCAAAGATGGGTCTCTAATATGGGTTCAAACCAATGCCCAGCCAATTTTTTCAGATAATTTTGACAAGATTCGTTCAGTCTTAATAACCTTTAGTGACATTACTGCGTATCGTAAGTCTAAACGTGAACTTGAAAAATATCTCCAAATTATCGACACTCATGTGATTATATCCAGTACCGATACCGATGGGATTATAACAGAAGTGAGTGAAAAATTTTGTCAAATTTCGGGATATTCTAAAGAAGAACTGATTGGGAAAAGTCATCATCTTGTAAGACATCCCGATATGCCTTCAACACTGTACGAAGAGATGTGGACTTCATTAAAAAAGGGAATTCCATGGTATGGCGAGATCAAAAATAGATCTAAAAAAGGGGTTGATTATTGGATTGAAGCCATTATTGCCCCACGCTATAATGAAGAATATCAATTGATAGGATATACAGCAGTTCATCATGATATTACCGATAAAAAAAGAGTTGAAGAGCTCTCCATTACCGATCGGTTGACAGGACTGTATAATCGTCTTAAGCTTGATGAACTTTTTGCATATCATTTAAGTATTGTCAAACGACACCAAACATCTTTTTCAATTATTCTGCTTGATATTGACAAATTTAAATTGGTTAATGATACCTATGGGCATCAAGTAGGCGATAGCTTATTGCAAGCGATAGCAACACTTCTCAAAAGAAATATTCGTGAGGAAGATGCCGTAGGAAGATGGGGTGGGGAAGAATTTTTAATTCTTCTCCCTGAAACAAAGAGTGATGCGGCGTGTCTCTTGGCAGAAAAGTTGCGTAGGTTAGTTGAAGCTGAAAATTTTGAGTATGCTGGAAATCGTACAGCTAGCTTTGGCGTAGCAACCTATCATGCAAATGATGATGAAACCAGTATGGTTGCGCGTGCGGATGAGGCACTTTATAGAGCAAAAGAAAAAGGTCGTAACCGTGTTGACTTAGAGTTGTATTCTCTCACTACTTCCTAAACTCTCTCTTAATGTAAACACAGTAAAATGTTTTTTTACATGTAAGGATTTAAATGCAATTTTGGAACAACATTTACAGCCAGTTTGACCCTGTCGCTTTCAAGCTAGGACCCATTGCCGTGCATTGGTATGGCATTATGTATATATGTGCTCTTTTGGGTGCCCTTTATGCCGCTAAATGGTTTGTCAAAAAAGATAATTTAGGCTTCAGCAACCAAACGTTAGAGAGCTATTTTATTTGGATTGAGATTGGCATTATTTTAGGTGCGCGTATTGGTTATATTCTCTTTTATGATCCGCATGTGGATTATTATCTTGCGCATCCATGGCAAATGTTCAATCCTTTCATTGATGGTACATTTGTTGGAATTAGAGGCATGAGTTATCATGGAGCTATCGTTGGATTTTTTATTGGCACTTGGTTCTTTTACCTCAAACATAAAATCAATGTATGGAGGCTTTTGGATGTAGTAGCCTTGAGTGTTCCAGTAGGGTATATTTTTGGACGTATTGGTAATTTTCTCAACCAAGAGCTCTTTGGTCGTCCTACGGATGTTCCATGGGGCATTTATGTTGATGGCGTTCTTCGTCACCCTTCTCAACTTTATGAAGCGTTTCTTGAGGGCTTCATGGTTTTTGTGATACTCTACTTGTATCGAAATTTCAAAAAATACGATGGTGAGCTCATTGCTCTTTATGGATTTTTGTACTCACTTGGACGATTTGTCGCAGAGTTTTGGAGAGAGCCAGATTTCCAAATTGGTTTTGTCTATGGCGACTGGATGAGTAAGGGACAAGCCCTTTCAATTTTGATGATAATTGCCTCTTTATTATTATATGGTGTAATAATCAAACGAGGAAAAAGGGGATAAAAAAATCCCTTTTAAATCCCCTTTCGTGTATTATAATTTCAACTAGTATGTACAAAATGACATAATCATTGATTGTTCAAACTTATTGCAATTTCCCTAAATAGGGTATTTTGTAAGAGATTGACATTCATAAGTGTGTTGTCTTGCACATTTATGAGCGTTTATCAAACTTCACAAAAAGGATGAGATGTGAGTGACCTACTTGAAGGGTTTTTAGGTACGAGCGTTGAGGGAAAAAAGAGTAGAGTTCCAGCCAAACTTGATTATATTCAAAGTGCGACTGGTCTATTCTTAGGTTTGTTTATGTGGGGACATATGTTCTTTGTATCAACGATTTTGATCAGCAAAGACTTTATGTACACCATAACCAAAATGTTTGAAGGCAGTATGTTCCTAAGCGAACCACAGCCTATAATCGTTTCTGGGATTGTCTTGTTTGTATTTGCAGTCTTTATTGTACATGCGATGCTCGGTATGAGAAAATTGCCTATCAATTTTAGACAATATCAAGCATATAAAACACATATGGGTATGATGAAACACGATGATACAACGATGTGGTTTACACAAGCATTCACCGGTTTTGCAATGTTCTTCTTAGGTTCTGCGCACCTCTTTACCATGGCAACCCAAGCAGATAAAATTGGACCATTTGGTTCATCAGATAGAATGTACAGCGAATTTATGTGGCCATTTTATCTTCTTCTTCTTCTTGCCGTTGAGTTCCACGGTGGTATTGGTCTTTATCGTCTCTGTGTTAAATGGGGTTGGTTTGAAGGTGCTGATGCAAAAATTTCTCGTAAAAATCTCAAAAAAGCTAAATGGGCTATTACAACATTTTTCTTAGCACTTGGTCTTTTAACACTTGCAGCATACGTGAAAATCGGTTATGAACACAGAAATAACGTAGGTGAGAAATACAAACCAACGGCACAACTCGAAGTAAGATATGATGTGAAGGTTAGGGCGTAAAAATGAACGTAAAATATTGTGATGCACTGGTTATCGGTGGTGGTTTAGCAGGTCTTAGAGCGGCGATTGCAACGCAATCTAAAGGTCTTAGTACAACAGTTTTAAGTCTTTGTCCAGTTAAGAGATCTCACTCTGCTGCGGCACAAGGTGGTATGCAAGCAAGTCTTGGTAACTCAAAAATGAGTCGCGGTGACAATGAAGATGTTCACTTTGCCGATACTGTAAAAGGTAGTGACTGGGGTTGTGACCAAGAAGTTGCACGTATGTTCGTTACCGTTGCTCCTAAAGCAATCCGTGAATTAGCGGGCTGGGGCGTGCCTTGGACGAGAATTGCTAAAGGTGGTAGAGAAGCTATCATCAATGCTGAGAGAACAACGATTGTGGAAGATGAAGAAGTCCATGGTTATATCCATTCTCGTGACTTTGGTGGTACTAAAAAATGGAGAACCTGTTATACAGCGGATGCTACAGGTCATACCATGCTTTTTGGTGTTGCGAATGAAGCTCTTAAACATAATGTCAATATTGAAGATAGAAAAGAAGCGATTGCGCTTATTCATGAAAACAACCGTTGTTACGGTGCGATTGTAAGAGACCTCGTAACGGGTGAGCTTTGGGCTTACGTTGCTAAAGGTACTTTGATCGCAACGGGAGGTTACGGTAGACTTTACAAACAAACAACCAATGCGGTTATTTGTGATGGTATTGGTGCTGCTATTGCTCTTGAAACGGGTGTTGCGACACTTGGTAATATGGAAGCAGTACAATTCCACCCAACCCCAATCGTTCCATCAGGTATTCTTTTAACTGAAGGCTGTAGAGGTGATGGTGGACTACTTCGTGACGTTGATGGTCATAGATTTATGCCAGACTATGAGCCAGAGAAAAAAGAACTTGCAAGTCGTGATGTTGTAAGTCGTCGTATGATGGAACACATCCGTAAAGGTAAAGGTGTTAAATCTCCTTATGGCGAGCACTTATGGCTAGATATTTCTATCCTTGGTCGTGCACACATTGAGAGAAACCTAAGAGATGTACAAGAAATTTGTCAAATCTTTAACGGTATCGATCCTGCGGATGAAGGTCCAAAAGGTTGGGCACCCGTTCTTCCAATGCAACACTACTCAATGGGTGGTATTAGAACAAAACCAACCGGTGAGTCTCCAACCCTTTCAGGTCTTTTCTCTGCGGGTGAAGCTGCTTGTTGGGATATGCACGGATTTAACCGTCTTGGTGGTAACTCAGTCAGTGAAACGGTTGTTGCAGGTATGATTGTTGGTGATTATTTTGCTGACTATTGTTTATCAAATGAAGTTAATGTCAATACAGCAACGATTGAAAAAGCAATTAAAAAACAAAAAGATTTCATTGACCATCTGTTGACAAACAAAGGTAAATTTAATATTTTTGAAATTAAAAACAGAATGAGAGATATTATGTGGGAAAAAGTTGCGATTTTCCGTGATGGCAAAGGTCTTGCTGAAGCGGTTAACGAGCTTGAAGAACTTCTCAAAAAATCTCACGATGTTACGATTAAATCTAAAACAACCTCTGCTAACCCAGAGCTTGAAGAAGCATACCGTGTTCCTATGATGCTTAAATTGGCATTGTGTGTGGCTATGGGTGCTCGTGAGAGAACCGAGAGCCGTGGTGCACATTACCGTGAAGACTTCTTGAAACGTGATGATGCGAATTGGTTGAAACGTACCTTAACTTCATGGAAAGAGGGCGCAACCCTTCCAACCGTTACGTATGAAGATTTAGACATTATGAAAATGGAAATTCCACCAGCGTTTAGAGGGTATGGTGCAAAAGGTATGATTATTGAAAATGAACTCAGCCTTAAACGCCAAGAGGAAGTGGATAAACTTCGTGAAGAGATGGAAGCTGCAGGCAAAGACAGATATGTGATTCAAGATGCGCTTATGCCATTTGAGCTTCAACCATACTATAAAGCTAAAAATGAGAGATTTGGAGATGCAAAATGAGTAGAACTATTACCATAAGGGCTATGAAATATAACCCACAATCAAAACTTTCAAAAGCGCACTTTGCAGAGTACAAACTTGAAGAAACCGATGGTATGACACTGTTTATTGCGCTTACGAAAATTCGCGAAACAATGGATGCAGACCTTTCTTTTGACTTTGTATGCCGTGCAGGTATCTGTGGAAGTTGCGGTATGATGGTTAATGGTAAACCTGCCCTTGCATGTCGTACATTAACAAAAAATTTCCCAGGCGGCGTCATTCAATTGATGCCAATGCCAGCATTTAAGTTATTGAAAGATCTTTCTGTTGATACAGGTAACTGGATGAATGGTATGAGTAAACGTGTTGAGAGTTGGATTCACACGAACCATAAACCAGACATTTCTAAACTTGAAGCACCTATGGAGCCAAAACTCGCAGATGAGACATTTGAGCTTGATCGTTGTATTGAGTGTGGTATTTGTGTTGCAGCATGTGGTACAAAATTGATGAGACCAAACTTTATTGGTGCTGTTGGTTTGAACCGCGTTGCTCGTTTTGCAATGGATCCACACGATGAGAGAACCGATGAAGACTTCTATGAGCTTGTTGGTGATGATGATGGAATCTTTGGATGTATGAGTCTCGTTGCGTGCGAAGACAATTGTCCAAAACACTTACCACTTCAATCAAAAATTGCTTATATGAGACGAAAACTCGTCGCTCTCAAATAAAAAATTGCCTTCTTTGAAGGGATAAGATACTTTGTCTTATCCCTTGCCTTAATCTTGACATTTAGTCTCACAATTTTGTTTCTCTTATAAGAAATACTGATATAATCAAAAAAACTTTAAAGATAGTATCTCATGCATATCATCAATGATTTTTTCTTACTCATCTGGGGTGAGAGGTTAAACCAAGAAGTTGTTTTCGATGAAAAACATACCACAGAGTTCGATCAATACAGATTAACTTCTTTCGATAATTTTTGCGACAGTGTCGCTATCTTATTAATCATAAGTCCTCAGAATTTTGCCAATATGGCAATCTTAGAAGAACCCAAAACAGTTTTAAATACATTTTTTCAACACGTAATATTTAACAAAGAAAATATTCAATATGCACAATCTCAACTGCTGGGTTATTTCATCGTTCTGGGTAATTTGCAAGTCAACCATGCTATCACAAAGCGCTTAGAGCTTTTAAAAAAAGAGGGGATTATCTCTTATGATGCGGTACGTTCTTTAGGTAGTATCATCTCTCTTATCGAAGAGAAAAAAATCGAAGTTACCTCTTTACATGTAAAGAGTGCAACAACCCAAGAAAACTACTATAAAACTGAACTCAATCTTCTTCTCACTGCCATTGAAAATTTGAATCAGGCGGTTGAAACACCTCGTTTACAAGAGCGTTTACATGTAATCCCTGAACGCCTTGAAAATCAACGCTTTTCCATTGGTATCACCGGTGTTATGAACGCGGGCAAATCAACAATGCTCAACGCACTGTTAGGGCAAGAAGTTTTAGGCACTTCGGTTGTTCCTGAAACGGCCAATCTAACGCTAATTAAATACGCCAAAAACCCTTACGCGGTGGTGAATTTTTGGAATGCCAAAGAGTGGAGCAAGATCGAAGAGGGTGCTAAAAGTCTTAAAAGTTTAGAAGCGTTTGTCAAAGAGAGCAAAGCGCATTTTGGCGAAACTTTTCATACGCTTGTCACACCACAAGGGGAAAGTGAAACCATTGCAGTTAACGATTTAGCCCTCTATACCTCAGCAAAACACTCTGAAAAAAAATGCAATTTGGTCAAAAGCGTTGAACTCTACACCGATCTAAAATTTGTCCAAGATGGCGTTCAAATCGTCGATACCCCCGGTCTGGATGACCCTGTGGTGCAACGTGAAGAGATTACGCTGGAATACCTTAGCGAATGTGATTTGATGATCCATCTTATGAACGCGGCACAAGCAGCGACGCAAAAAGATGTTGACTTTATTATTGACGCGCTCTTATACCGCAATGTGGCACAGTTGCTCATTGTCATTACGCGGATTGATACGATTGCTGAAAAAGAGCTGCAAGAGGTGATCGCATATACCAAACGCAGCATCGAAGCAAGGCTGAACGAGCAAAACAAAGGTGCAAAATTAGATGAAGTGATCGCTAAAATCGTCTTTATTCCGATTGCTGGAAAATTGGCTCTGATGCATAAATTAGGGCAAGAAAAAGAAGCTCTCGCCCTTGGATACGATATGAACCGTACGGGTTTGCCATTGGTTGAGTCCTATCTTGAAGAGGTTCTTTTTGGAGCGAATAGTCAAAAAGCCAACCTGATTATCTCCGCCAATCGCAAAGAGATCGAATCAATCATCACAGAATCGATGAGCGCTTTTGAGCAAGAGCTGCATTATTTAAGTATTTCCACAGAAGAGATCGAGCAAGCCTACGCCAAACATCAAGAAGAAAAAGCGGTGATGGCGAACTTTTTGGAGCAGATTAAAACCAGTGTGGCGCAGAGCAAAGAGGAGATGGAACACTACTTTGGCACACTTCAAAAATTTGCAAGTAACCAACTCGATAAACTTCAAAATGTTGTCAAACGCCGTATTACAGACGACGTAAGTTATGAGTTTAGTAAAAATAAAAAAGCGCCCAAAGAGGAACGCATTGGCTCGATGATCGAGACGGCGATCAAAGATGGCATGGTCGATTTGGTGCGAGATTATCGCTATGAATTTCAAAAAAAAATGCAAAGTTCCCTAGAGTATATGGATGCCAAATACGGGGAATTTAAAACAGAGAGCACGGCGCCAATGTTTGATGCCAAAGCGTTTTGTGAAGAGCATTTAGGCTCACTTTTGATTTTCAAAAACAGCACCGTTGTAATAGCAGCAGCCAATGATGCAATCAAAAAGTATGGCAAAAATGATTTGAGTGCGCTTTCAATGAACCTTGAGACGATTTTTGCAACGGAATTTTCTCATATCAAAGAGATGCTTGAAGAAAAACTCCACAAAATCAATCATGAACTTTTAAGCTCATTTGTAAGTCTATGTGAAGCACCCGCACGCAGTATTGAAGAGCGTTTTGGTGCAGAAGGTGCATTGATTGCACGTGCGATGCATCAGATGAAAGACCAAACCCTGAACCGTGAAGCCAGAAGCATGGAAATTAAAGAAAAAGAGCGCGTGATGGGCATCGTGTTAAATGATTTAAACGCGCAAAAGGAGTCAAAATGAGCCTGATAGAAAGTTTTGTCACTTCTTATAAAGAGCACTTTTTAAAAGTTGTTCCAACCTTTGATGCCACTCTTTTGGGAGCCCTCAAAAAAGTGCAATATGTACTTCTCGAAGAGCAACAACTTCCCTCCATCCAATTAAAAAAAGCGTTAGATCGCCTTCAAATGCGCTCTGAAGAGCCGATGAAAGTTGCGATAACAGGGCAGTTTTCCAGTGGAAAATCAACATTTCTCAACGCTCTTTTAGCCAAGAGTATTTTACCAACTGGCATCACCCCCGTGACGTCTAAAGTCAATTACATTCGTTATGGTGAAGAGTTTAAAATCCGTGTACGCTACAAAGATGGTAGAGATGAGTACCATGACATCAACACAATTGCCCATTTTACTGATCAGAGGGAGCATGTTGAAGATATTGCGTATCTTGTGCTTTATGCGCCGCTAAATATTCTCAAAGATGTTGTCTTTGTCGACACTCCTGGTCTTAACTCCCAAGCTGCAACCGACACGCAAACGACCGAAAAAGTGCTGAAAGAGGTCGACGGTATTATTTGGTTAACTCTCATTGACAATGCAGGGAAAATGAGTGAGCTTCAAGTTTTGGAAGAGTACCTTGGCAAATACCAAAACAAATCACTCTGTGTTTTAAATCAAAAAGATAAATTCACACCACAACAGATCGAAGAGACAACGAACTACGTGAAGACAGCCTTTAAAGAGTTTTTTAGCGACGTCATTCCTATCTCGGCACGTCAAGCGTTGGAATCTCGCAGTCACGACAAAAAAGTGATGATGGAAGAGACATTAGAATCATTTATGCACGATTTACATGTAAAGCTCGAAAATGGTGGTGAGAAGCTTGACTTTACGCAAATAGAACATGATTTTAAAGCGTATCAAAGTACACTTGATTCGATCTTACAAAGTGATTTGGGTGCCAATCTTAAACTTTTGGAAGAGTCCAACATTGATAAAGTCTTAGATTTTATTCGCAATGAGATTCAGCCCAAATCAACGCAGTCCAAAGAGTTTGCCATTACCAAAGAGATCAAGGATATTACAGCCAAATTGATCGCACAGCATCAGCTTTTTCTCTCCATTTACGATGAGCTTTTGGGTGAGATTGTCCGTTTTGAAGCTGAAGCAAAAGGTTTGTTTACGGAGCTTAAAGATAAGTTTTCGCACGATCTCAAAAGTGCGTTTATGCGCATTGAACAGATCATCGAAACCATCGCAGACGCCATTTACAATCAAATCACTACGGTAACACAAATACGCTACGAAGCGCAAAAAACAGGACTTTTTAGTAAGCAGGCAACCTACATACCTTTTGAGTATCAAGCTCCTAAAATCAACTCCGATCTTATCTATAAAAGTCTTTTTTACGAAGAGAATTTGATTGGTAAAATGTTCAAACAGTATGTGAAAAATTTAGGCGCCATCCAAAATGAAGTCAACGATAAAAATCGTTTGGTGTATCGCTCCTTGGAGCAGGGCATTTTAAAATGGCAAGCACCCTACGAGGTGATTCGTAAAAGTGAAGAGCTCCACTCTGATATCGAGTTTGCCAATATGCGCCGTTTTGCTTCTAAGGCGTACGAGAGCATCTTAAAGCCGTTTAACGATGAGATAGCAGACTCGTACGCGAAGATCAGTTCTGAGTTCAATCATCTTTCCAGTGCGGTCAGTTTCAATTACCAAAATGCTACCGAAGTATGTGTGGCATTTTTGGAAAACAAGATTGAAAAGTCAGCCAAACTCTATGAAGAAAACCCAACGAAGTTTTCACTTTATATGCCCAAACTGGATGAAATCAAAGAGCGTCTTAGAACGTCGTTTCATCTCTACGAGCTAGAAAATATGATGAATACACGAAACACGTTCCTGAACAAAGATTACGACCGCTTGATCAGTCAATTTACGGCGATTAAAGAAGAGAAAGTAGCCTTTTTGGAAGAGCGAAAAGCCCGCCACCATAAGATTATAGCGCACATAGAAGCATTGGTGAAAGAGATAGTATAAGCCTATCTCTTTCACACTCTTGTTATTTTTATCTTTACATGTAAAGGTAAAATATGAGATGAAAAATAAAAGTAGCCTATCGTTTTGATCTCCTGCAAAAAGTAAAATATTGAATTCTAACTCTTCATTTCATATTCTGTGCATTGAACCGCTAAAGGAAGAAGATTCTAAAAAAGAAATATTGATGTATAGTGTAGCTATCTGTAATGCTACAACATTTCATCTCTTTTAAACAAAAGGGTTGAAGATGCAAAAAATTCTTGAGAGCATCAGTGAAATCGAAAGGATATCCAATGAAAAAGAGTTTAACATTTCTTATGCTTCTGTTCGTAGTTATGATGGCAAGTGGTTGTGAAACATGGCATGGTGTCAAAAAAGATACCGCAAACGGTGCTGAATGGAGCAAGGACAAGGTCAATGATGGCGCTAAATACATAGAGAAAAAAACGGAATAGTTCAATAGAATAATGTTACATTCCGAAAAAAAAGAGGTTAGGGCTAAACTTTTAACTTTTAGCCCTGATTCTTTTTACATGTAATGTTTTTCTTTGAGCAGTTTGTAGAGTTTTAAAAGTGATAAAAAGAGTGTCGTAATCGCAGGTCCAAGTATCATTCCCCAAAAACCAAAGGTTGTGAGTCCTGCAAAAATAGCAAAGAAAATCAAAAGTTCATTAACGGCAGTAGGCGTTTTAACCATTTTATCATTGATGTATTTGATGATAAGTGGTTTAATAAATGTATCGGCGATAATAGAGATGACGACGATAGAATACGTTGCAATGATAATCGCGGTTGTGGTATTGCCATGTGCCACTTCAATGGCACACAGTGGAATCCACATGAGTGCTCCACCCACAATGGGAATAAGGGATGCAAATCCATAAAAAATTCCTAACAATAATCCATCATATCCAAAATACATACCAACGAGTGAAAAAAGTGCCCCTTGGAAGATAGCACTAAACAAAATAGAATAGAAAACAACGCTCATGACATTGGTAACCTCAGAAAAGACAAAATTAACTTCTTTCGCATCAATAGGCATGACACTTTTAAAATAGTCAATGAGGTCTTTACCATTGAGTAGTGCAAAGAAGAAAAAGACAACGATGAGGAGCATGTCTTTTAAAAAACCAGCACTGTTCTTACCAATTGACCCAAGATAGGAAAGGGCAGTAGTAGATATTTGAGCGATATTAAGATTGCTAATAAAATCATCCAAAGTTGATTGCATAAAAGCCAGTGGCGCAGGAAGGTGATAATCAAGTGTCCGTAGGTACGTTTGTACTCTTTCAATCATGGTAAAATCAAAATTATTGACAATCCCACCAATCGAAGTAATGGTATACACAATAGGTCCAAACAGTAAAATAGATAAAAAAGCTGTTGACAAAAGAGCAGACAGATGTTTGCTCTTTGTCAATTTATATAGCTGTAGGTTAATCGTATACGTTGCCATAGCGAGCAGTGAAGCAATGGTAATAATCATCAAAAAAGGTTCATACAGTTTGATAATAGAAAATAAAACGGCTAAGAAAATAGCCGTTAAAAAAAAGCGATGTTCGTTCATACCGTGTCCTCAAATAATCCGTTTTGTAAAATAGGCGGTGTTAGTCTAAAAAGTTCATAGGTTTTGGCCGTTGCAATTCTTCCACGTGCTGTTCGCTCAATATAGCTGTTTGCGAGCAGATAAGGTTCAATTACATCTTCGATAGTTCCCTCATCTTCACTCAAAGCCGCTGCCATCGTGCTGAGTCCTAAAGGGCGACCTTTACTTTGTAGTAAGAGTTCAAGGTATTTAATATCCAGTTCATCAAACCCAAGATCATTGACCCCTAACTCATTGAGTCCATATTGTGCTCGTTCAATGCTAATTGTCTCTTCATCCACCACGTCGGCATAATCACGGATACGTTTTAAAAGGCGTAAGGCAATCCTCGGAGTACCACGTGAGCGTCTTGCCATCTCACTTGCTGCATCGTGTTGACAGATTTTTTCAAGTTTATGTGATGCTTTGGTAATGATGAGTGAAAGCTCATCTTTGGTGTAAAATTGCAAACGAAAGTGCATCCCAAAGCGATCGCGCAAAGGTGAGCTAATCATACCAGCCCTTGTGGTTGCACCAATCAGTGTAAAACGAGGAAGATCAATTTTGATCGTTTGTGCCGCAGGGCCAGAACCGATGATGATATCAAGACGAAAATCTTCCATTGCGGGGTAGAGGATCTCTTCAATAGCAGGAGAAAGCCTGTGAATTTCGTCGATAAAGAGAATATCGCCCTCTTGAAGATTGGTCAAAATAGCGGCTAAATCACCACTTTTTTCGATCATCGGCGCTGCCGTTATTTTCATATTGGCACGCATTTCATTGGAGATAATATGTGCAAGCGTGGTTTTTCCAAGACCAGGAGGGCCAAAAAAGAGAATATGGTCTAAACATTCGGAGCGTTTTTGTGCCGCTTGAATAAAAACTTGCAGATTTTTTTTGATCTTTTCTTGCCCGATGTAATCTTCAAACGAAGAGGGGCGTAAACTTTTTTCGTAGTCATTCTCAAAGGAGATTTTTTCGATTTCGACGATGCGTTCCATCTAACTCACTTTGTATAGGTGTAAGGCGGTTGGGGGAAACTGCGTTCTTGCACCTCTTTAACATATGCATCAACAGCGTTTTGCACCAGTGTAGCGCCTTCTAAATAGCGTTTCACAAATTTGGGTTGAAACGCTTGAAAGAAACCTAACATATCGCTCCAGACTAAGACTTGACCATCGGTATATTTACCCGCTCCTATGCCAATCGTAGGAATAGAGATCGTTTCAGAAATACGACGTGCGGCTTCTTCGACAACCCCTTCGATGACCACGCTAAAGGCACCGGCTTCTTCAACCGCTTTGGCATCTTCGATCAGTGTGAGTATATCTTCTTCACTGCGTCCGCGTACTTTATAGCCGCCTTCACTGCGTACATACTGAGGCATTAAACCAATATGAGCCATAACGGCAATAGAGTTTTGGGTGAGTGCTTTGATAATAGGCGCGCGACTGATACCGCCTTCAATTTTAACGGCATGTGCATTGGTTTGACTATAGACGAGTGAAGCGTTATGCAGTGCCATTTTTTCATCCGTATACGTACCAAAAGGCATATCACAAATAATAAAAGTCTCTTTAGCTCCAGCACATACTGCTTTGGTGTGGTACAACATCACTTCCATGCTAGCAGAGAGTGTATCTTGTTTGGCATTGAAACTCATATTGAGGCTATCGCCAACAAGAATCATGTCGACCTTTTGATCGAACAGTGATGCAAAGAGTGCATCATACGCCGTAATCACAGTAAGGGGAGTTTGCCCTTTATGTTGTTTAATAGATGTAATTGTTTTCATGTGGGAATTATACCCTATTTTAGGACAAGAAAAATTTATAAAAAACATGATACAATGAGCTACTTCGGAGGGTAAAAACATGGGTCTTTTGGCACAATTGGAAGTTGATTTTGACATCGAAATTGTAGGAGATTTTATCTCTCACTATGCCATTATGTGTGAAAATATGGAGCCTCTGATTATTGGGCTTAGCAAAAAAGAGCGTTATGTTGACAATATTGGGGATCTTTTTCGTATTTTCCACAATATGAAATCAGCTGCAGGCTTTTTAAAACTAGATCCCATTGTTAAATTGGCAGTATTGTGCGAAGATATTGCAGAAGAAGCACGTACATTGCAAGGCCCTGCAAGTGAAGAATTTATTGATTGGTTACTTCTTGTAAGTGATCAGTTTGAACGATATCGCAAAGATGTGGAAAATGATGCTGCATTTTTTACGGTTTTAAATCCTTTAATTATAAAAGTACCTCATACGTTGGAGAGAGAGTGAAGCAATTAGTTGCCTATATTACTGCGGGGTTTCCCGATAAAAATTTTTCATTAGATTTAGTTTCTGCCCTAAAAGAAGCAGGTGTAGATAAATTAGAGTTAGGAATTCCTTTTTCTGATCCTGTAGCGGATGGTCCTATCATCGAAGTTGCAAATTTACATGCCTTGCAAAATGGTTTTAAAATGGAGACACTTTTTGAGGTTTCTTCTGTGGTTGCTCCCAACATTGAGACTTATTGGATGGGATACTTTAACCCTTTTTATCATAAAGGTGTTGAAGTGTTTGCTCAAAAAGCGGCTGAGTTTGGTGTGAAAGGATTTATTATTCCTGATCTCCCCCATGAAGAAGCGTTGCCTTATGTCTCTCTAATGGAGCAATATAAGCTTTCATTGATTAGTTTTGTAGCACCAACGGACAGTAAAGAACGGATTGCTAAAGTGGTCAAAAATGCGAAAGGGTTTATTTATCTCGTAGCTTATGCGGGTATCACTGGAGCTCACGCAAGTGAAGATCTTACCAAAACCATTCAAATGATTAAAGAACAGAGTAGTACACCTCTGTTTGTGGGTTTTGGTGTGAATGAAAAGACGGCAAAAGAACGGGCTCGTGGTGTTGATGGAGTTATTGTTGGAAGTGCTTTTGTGGAAGTGCTGCTTAATGACGGTCTAAGTGGTTCAGAAAAAATTGCGATGATTGCTCAAAAAGCAAAAATAATTAAAGAAAAAATTAACGCATAATATCAAAGAAACAGTGGTGTTGCCAAAAATTACTGTTTCTTTGGCGTCAGTTCATCAGGTTTTTTAAGCCTTTCCAGTAAATTCTCAAAAGACTCTTTCGCCAGAATATCTGCAAACTGTGTACGATATGTTTGAATAATACTCACACCTAAAATATCAACATCGTAAATCATCCAACTACCATTTTTATTTTTATAAAATTTATAAATAATTTCATACACTTCACTGTTTTTCATCAAATGCGTTGTTAAATGGATGCGGGTATCTTTGATTTTTTCTAGATTTTTAATAACAATTTTTTCATCTGTATAGAGATCAAGTTTTTCCATATATGAATTTTTAAGCTTCATTTCAAAAAGCTTGGAAAACTCCATTTGCTTTGCGGGTAAAAGTGATGACCATTGTTTCCCCCCAATGGCAAGTTGGGCCATTAAATTATAGTCAAAAATTGAATCAAAAATAACAAACAGTTTTTCTGATTTTTCAGACTTTTGAAGTTTTTTGTCGCGCAAAATAGTAGTTGCTAAGTCAATGTTAGTTTGCATAAAAGAAGAAATATCTTGCTCTTCAAGTGCCATAGCAGGATAGGTGCATAAAAGTGATAGCATTAATAAGGCAAAAATTCGTTTCATGTCATTATTCGCTTATGAGTTTATTTCTTCTTGATTCATAGAAATTACGCAAGAAGGGGTAAAGTTCGATAGCATCCTTTTTAAAGTTGTCATACTCTTTTACATGTAAAGAGGTTCTGTTAACAGTATAGAATGCAGTAGCGGCAATAGACTCTTCTGTACTGTCCAACAAATTCGCATTACGATCTTCGATGTAATTAAGAGGATTAAGCCATGCATCACCCACAAGACCAACAATATCGCGAACATTGGATGGTCCAAATAATGGAAGAACAACGTGAAAACCACTACCAACACCATAATACCCAAGCGTTTGCCCTAAATCTTCATCATGCGCTTTAATGCCGAGTTCTTCACCTGCAACGTCACGAAAGCCTAAAATACCATGGTTGAATTAAGAACAAAGCGCTCTGTCTCTTCTAAGGTATTGTAAAATTTAAATTGTAAAAGATTGTTAACAAAACGGATAGGAAAGAAAAGATTTTCAAAAAAGTTTGAGACACCATGACGAGCCATTTCTGGAACAACATACGCATAGCCTTGTGCTGTTGGACGAAGAATATACTCGTAAAATTTATCATTAAAATTTGTCATGAGTTCATTGTATCCACTCAGCGGATCAAAAAGGTTATTATCATTTTGTGTGTTAAATTCAGCCTCAAAATCTTCGTTGCTTTGCGAATTTGCACCAAGATACTCTGAAGCAGAGAGTAACGAAAAGCTTAATAAACAGGCTAAAATAAAACGCAAAATAGTACCTCTTTCTTTTAAAATTGCGCAAGTATAGGATTTTTTTGATTTAAAGTAAATTAAAGTAAGTGATTTTGCTTATAAAATGATTAAAACAAGCAAAAATTAATCTTATTTTGACTATAATCACCGTCCAAATCTCACACACACCAATCCTTTACGGTTGCAGTTTATTACTGTTGATGGGTGTGGAGGCTAAACCAAAAACAAAACAAAGGAGCACTTCATGGTAACCATGAAAGACTTATTAGAGTGTGGTGTACACTTTGGACACCAAACAAGACGTTGGAATCCAAAGATGAAAAAATTCATCTTCGGTGAACGAAAAAATATCTACATCGTAGATTTGCAAAAAACATTACGTTATTTTAGATACACGTACAATGTTGTTAAAGATGCAGCAGCAGAAGGCAAAACAATGCTTTTTGTTGGTACAAAAAAACAAGCAAGCCAAGCGATCAAAGAGTACGCAGAAAAATGCGGTATGCCATACGTTAACCACAGATGGTTAGGCGGAATGCTGACAAACTACCAAACCATCAGACAATCAATCCGTAAACTTGATATTATCGAGAAAATGGAAGAAGATGGACAAATTGACCTTCTTACTAAAAAAGAAGCGTTAATGCTTAGAAGAAAAAAAGAGAAACTTCTTGATTACCTTGGTGGTATCAGAAACATGAAAAACTTACCAGATATGATCTTTGTTATTGATACAGTCAAAGAGAAAATTGCAGTTCAAGAAGCAAGAAGACTTGGAATTACCGTTGTAGCTCCTCTTGATACTAACTGTGATCCAGATGTTGTTGATCTTCCAATCCCAGGAAATGATGATGCGATTCGTTCAATCCAACTTTTCTGTAAAGAGATGTGTGAAGCGATGACGGAGGGGTATGAAATCCGTTCAAAAGATGCTCCAGCAGCTGAAGAAGTGGCTGACATTAGTGAAGATGAGAAAAAAGAGTTGATCGAAGAAGTGGTCAGCGAAGAAGAATTTGCAGTAGAGGCAGGTGAATAATGGCTGAGATTACTGCTGCTTTAGTCAAAGAGTTACGTGAGTCCACAGGGGCTGGTATGATGGATTGCAAAAAAGCACTTGTCGATACTGACGGTGATTTTGAAGCAGCAAAAGACCTTTTAAGAGAAAAAGGTCTTGGTAAAGCAGCTAAAAAAGCTGACAGACTTGCAAGTGAAGGTTTGGTCAATGTTTTTGTCGATCCAAGTCTTAAAATTGCAACTGTCAGTGAAATTAATGCTGAAACTGACTTCGTTGCCAAAAATGAAGGTTTTATTAACTTAACAAAAGATACTACGGCACATATTCAAGCAACCAATGTTGAAACAACTGAAGAGTTGATGAAAACAACGATTAATGGTACTGTGTTTGAAGAGTATTTTGCAACGAAAGTTGCAACCATCGGTGAAAATCTTGTTGTAAGACGTTTTGCAACGCTTAAAGCAGGTACCAACGGTGTTGTCAATGGATATGTTCACTCTAATGGTCGTGTTGGTGTTTTAATCGCAGCAAATTGTGATAGCGAAAAAACAGCAGCCGCTGCGGGTGAATTCATCCGTAACCTTTGTATGCATGCAGCAGCAATGAAACCATCTTTCCTAAGCTATACAGAACTTGATCCTGAGTTTGTAGAAAAAGAAACGATTGGTATTAAAGCCGACATTGAAAAAGAGAATGAAGAGTTAAGTCGTCTTAAAAAGCCTCTTAAACGTATGCCATTGTTTGTCTCTCGTGTACAGTTAAATGATGCTGTTTTGGAAAATGCTAAAAAAGAGATGGAAGCTGAACTTAAAGCACAGGGTAAACCTGAAAAAATCTGGGATAAAATTATTCCTGGACAACTTGAACGTTTTATTGCTGACAATACTCAGCTTGATCAACAATACACACTTTTAAGCCAATTCTATGTCATGGATGATAAAAAAACCATTGCACAAGTTGTTGAAGAAAAAGCTAAAGAGCTCGGTGGTAAAATTGAGCTTGTTGGCTATGTTCGTTTTGAACTTGGAGAAGGCTTAGAGAAAAAAGCGTGTGACTTCGCTAGCGAAGTTGCAGAGCAACTTAAATAAGTATTAAATTATTTGTGGTGAAGAGGAAGCTCTTCACCCTCTTTCTTGAAGGACATTGATGTCTTTACTACAGGTACAAAATATCTCTCATGCTTTTGATTATCTTTTATTTGAAAATGTTAATTTCACACTAGCACCCAAAGAATCAATGGCGATTTTAGGCGTTAGCGGTAGTGGAAAGTCAACGTTACTTCATATTTGTTCTACACTGCTTCAGCCCAATCACGGTGAAGTGCTTTTATGTGATCATAACATTTACAACGATAATGATGACGCAAGATTAAAACTAAGACGTTATGATGTGGGTATCATATTTCAATCGCATTATTTATTTAAAGGCTTTTTTGCGAATGAAAACATTGAATTAGCATCCTTTATCAGTGACAAAAAAATTGATAATGGCATTTTGGAGCGTTTAGGGATTGCCGATTTTATGCATTATCGTGTCGGGGATCTCTCGGGTGGTCAGCAACAGCGTGTTTCAATCGCACGTGTATTGGCTAAAAAACCAAGAATTATTTTTGCTGATGAGCCAACAGGAAACTTGGATGACAAGACAGCTCAAGAAGTTATGAATGTTTTGTTTGAGTACATTGAAAAAGAAAATGCTGCATTGCTTCTAGTGACGCATAATCAGCAGCTAGCAAAACAATGTACATATATGAAACATCTCCATCTGGATGGATTAAAAGAGGACGCATAAGCTATGGAATCGCTTGTCAAACTGTTTGGTGAAAATCAAGTGATTCTTTGTTTTCTTCTCTTTGCTCGTTTGAGTGGTCTTTTTGCTTTTTTCCCTTTTTTTTCCCATGCCAATATCCCTCTTACGATTAAAACTTCTATGACTTTTTTTATGGTTATTTTTTTATATCCACTCTTAACGCCTTTACATGTAACGCCAACGTTGCTCAATCTTTCACTGGCCATTGTGGGCGAGCTACTCATAGGTTTTGTAGCAGGACTTTTTTTATCCATAACGCTTTCAATTTTGCAAATGGTTGGTATGCAAATCTCTTTTATTATGGGATTTACAATGGCAAGTGTCGTTGATCCTCAAACAAGTACATCGATTCCTCTTTTATCGCAATTACTCTCTTTTATAGGGTTAATGGTCATTTTAGCGTTTAATGGTCACCACCAAATGCTTTTATTTATTGCTGATTCGCTCAATCTTTTACCGCTTGGAAGTTTCTATCCTCAGACGAATATGCTCGCATATCTTGCTAAGGCTGTAACAGGCATGTTTATCTACGGGTTCACACTCTCTTTCCCTGTTGTCGCTTTTTCTATGCTCTTAGATGCTGTCTTTGGAATGTTGATGAAAACAATGCCACAATTCAACCTTCTTGTTATCGGCTTTCCTATTAAAATTGCTGTTTCGTTTGTTGTGTTGATTGCAACACTTACCTCTATGATGTTAATATTTAAAAAAGAGTTTTTGGAAGCTCTCAATCATTTAACCATTCTTTTTGTCCGTTAAAGCAATCATAAATTTTTTTATACTACAATGAGAGTTAATTAATTCTCATTCAGGAGTGAGCATGCGCCTGTTACTACTCAATAATAATCCAGCTGTTTCAAGATTGATCAAACTTAGTGCCGAAAAAGCAGGGTATGAGTTAGATGAGTTTGAAGACTATGGCTTGGTGCCACTAACAACTTATGATGTCATTTTAGTCGATAATGAACTTTATGATGAAGCTTCGATTGTAGGAGCATGTGAAAACACAGGCTGCGACTATATTATTTATATTTGTCAGCGAGGTGCAAAAAAACCCGATATTGCCCATGTTGCTTTAGAAAAACCATTTTTACCTACAGATTTTTTAGTGCTTTTAGAAAAAGTCAAAAATGTTATTATTAGTCATAAGGCTGAAGCTACAGAAGAAGCAACTAAAGTATTGCAATCCTTAGACGAGAGTGAAAAAAAGTCCGCTGCTTTTGATATTGACCAGATAGATACTTTAGAAGATGAGGATGAAGACAATACTTTGCCTATCAATCTTTTAGAAGAGCCTGATGATCTTGAAAAAGAAGAGGATGAAAAAGAACTTACTTTTGATGAGATTGAAGCAGAAGATTTGGGGTTAGAGCAAGAACTTTCCTTAGATGATATAGTAGATAAAAATGATGAAGATAAAGAGTTGAAAATTGATGATGAATTTTCATTTGATGAGTTAGATTCTTTAGAAAAAGAAGAAGTATCATCATTGGAAGATTTTGATTTTGATGAGGGAAATACCACTTCCCTAACTCCAACTGAAGCAGAAGATGAGCGTGAAGAAGAATTTGCAAATCCATCTATTCTTGATAGAGATGATATCAATGAAGTAAAACAACTACTGGATGAAAGCGAAGAAGAGGCTGAGGAAGAAGAAATTTCTGAATTATCTCTTGATGCGTTTGATTTGGATAAAGAGAACGAAGAAGCAGGAAAATTCTTTTTTGATGATATTGAAAAGGAAGATGAATCCTTAGAAAAAGATGATACGGAAAACTCATTAAATCTCGAATTAGACGATGTCTCTTCTTTAGATTTTGAAGAAGCAACTCCTGTTGGAGAAGAAGAGGAAGAAGATCAGAGCGTAAAAATACCTGAAGAGCAAGAAGAAATTATTGACGATTTTGCTGAAGATATTGAAGAAAAAATTGAAGAAGAAAAAGAGCTTGCACTTGAAGAAGATATATTGATTCCACAGGTTGATGTTGCCTTTGATGCTTTAGCACAAAGTGGTGACATTGACTCTCTTGATGATCTCAATGAAAATTTACTTAAAAAAGCGTTTGGTGAAGAGGTAAATGAAGAAGAATCTGCACCAATAAGCGTCCCTGAGGAAAAGGGTGAAAAAATTGAAGTGATTCGAGGCGAAATTGAAAGTAGTATCGCAAGAAGTATCTCAGGATTAGCACAAAGTGATATTCTACGAGAAGCACTTAAAGGGATGCGTATTAATATTTCTATTACATTTGATGAGAAAGAATAATGGTAAAAGGTAATCTTTTAGTCATTTCCGGTCCAAGTGGTTCTGGAAAAAGCTCATTGATGAAAGAAGTCATCAATGAAATATCAGATTCTTATTTCTCAATCTCAAGTACAACACGGGCTATTCGAGAAGGAGAAATTGATGGAATTAATTACCATTTTATTTCAAAAGAAGATTTTGAAAAAGACATTGATGCTGGCTTTTTTTTAGAATGGGCAAAAGTACACGATAATTATTATGGTACGTCACTCAAACCTATTTTAAAAGAGCTTCATGAAGGGAAGTTAGTAATTTGCGATATTGACGTGCAAGGACATAAAATTGCGCGGGAAAAATTTGGTAATTTAATCACTTCTGTTTTTATCACAACGCCAGATCAAAAAAGCCTAAAAGAGCGATTGATTTATCGTGGAACAGATAGCCAAGAGATTATTGAAAAACGTTTAGCGAATGCAGTTTCAGAAATGACGCGTATCCGAGAGTATGATTATGTTTTAATTAATGACGATTTTAAAATAGCGTTACATGACATGTTGGCAATTGCTTATGCTTCACGTAAAAAAATGGAATTGATGGATTTAGGTGAGTTTATTAGCTCATGGGCAAATATCGATTAAAAAGAGTGCTTCATTTTTTGTTTATAAAAAAATGATACAATAAATATAAAGTTTATAAGGACAAAGGAGAGAGTATGGGTTCATTTAGTATTTCACATTGGTTAGTGATTTTGGCAGTCGTTGTTTTATTATTTGGTGCTAAGAAAATACCAGAGCTAGCTAAAGGTGTAGGTCAAGGTATCAAGGATTTTAAGAAAGCCATTAAAGAAGATGAAGAAGCTAAAACGACCGTTGATAAAGTGGAAGTAAAACCAGAAGCTGGTGCTACTCCAACGGCTACAACAACAGCCGCACCAGCAGATGAAAAAAAAGTCTGTATAAGGTTATCTATTGAAAAAATCGGTTATTCGTGCTATTAAAGAGACATTGCAAAGAGAGTTTGTTTTAGAAAAACCTACCAATCTTTCTTTTGGTCATTATGCAACTCCCATCGCTTTTTCTCTTGCTAAAGAGTTAAAAAAATCGCCTATTGCTATTGCTGAAGAGATTTGTAAAAAGTTTACCATTGGAGAAATTTTTCAAGAAGTTACTCCGATTAAAGGTTATATCAATTTTAAACTCAGTGAGAGTTTCTTAGACCAATATGCGACATGGGCCATTCAAAATGAGGCACTTTTTGGATCTGATGAGCAAAATGAATCTATTTTATTAGAATATGTGAGTGCAAATCCTACGGGACCTTTACATATTGGTCATGCAAGAGGTGCTGTTATTGGTGATGCACTGGCTCGTATTGGAAAGCACTTAGGGTATAAAATTACCACAGAATACTATGTCAATGATGCAGGTAATCAGGTTGATCTTTTAGGTCTTTCTCTTTATCTCTCCGGACGCGAGCATATTCTAGGTTTTCCAGTAGAGTGGCCAGAAGAGTTTTATCGAGGTGAATATATTATTGACCTCGCCCACGTTGCTTCTGCGGAATTGGGGAATGCTATTTTTGAAGATGAGTCCAATATTCCATTGCTTTCTATTTGGGGTAAAGATAAGATGCTAGAACTTATCAAGTCCAATCTTGCCGATGTTGGTATTGAATTTGAACAATTCGTCAGTGAAAAGTCGCTTTATAACAAGTGGGACGAAAGCTTTGCAAAACTTCAAAAAAGTGATAAAACCTATACTGAAGGTGGTAAAGTTTGGATTCGCTCTACTGAACTTGGAGATGAAAAAGATCGTGTAGTTGTCAGAGAAGATGGCAGACCAACCTATTTAGCGGGTGACATTATTTACCATGACAATAAGTTTCAACGAGGGTATGATAGCTATATCAATATCTGGGGTGCTGATCACCATGGGTATATTACCCGCGTGAAAGCTGCTATTCATTTTTTAGGCTATGATGAGCAAAAACTTGAAGTAATTTTAGCACAAATGGTTTCGCTTTTAAAAGGCGGTGAACCGTATAAAATGAGCAAACGTGCAGGTAATTTTATCTTGATGAGCGATGTTGTGAGTGAAGTGGGAAGTGATGCTTTACGTTTTGTATTCCTCAGCAAAAAGTCAGATACTCATCTTGAATTTGATGTGGACGTCTTTAAACAAGAGGACAGCAATAACCCAATTTTTTACATCAATTATGCGCATGCGAGGATTAATCAGATTTTTGCAAAAGCTGGTAAAACACTTGCCGACGTGCAAAATGTTAAGCTTGAAAATTTAAGTGAAGAGGCTCAAAACCTTCTCTTTAGTGCACTGTTATTGCCAGAAGTTCTTGAAGATACCTTTAGTTCTCGCCAAGTACAAAAGCTGACAGAATATCTTAAGTCGCTTGCTGCTGCTTTACATAAATTTTACAATGAAAATCGTGTTGTAGGTAGTGAAGATGAAGAAAAATTTCTCAAACTCTTTGCTGTTGTAGGACTATCACTGCGTGTTGGGCTCAAACTTATAGGTATTAATGCGAAAGATAAAATGTAAAGTGTGATCGTGAATAGATCACACTTTATTGCTTCTATTATCTCTTTTTTAATTAAAAATCCCAAAGCTTTTCTTTTAGCACTTCTTTTAGGAGGGCTATCATACTCGTATGAGTTTTTTATTGCACGTGATACAATGGTCTTTCAAGGCGTACCAAAAGCAATAGAAAGCTCTTTAGAAACATACACGCGAATCTTTCGTAATCGAGCTTATATGGTAGGCTATTCTGACCTAAGAGGAAATCCCTTATGGGTCGTTTACAAGCTCACACCTCCTTTTCAAAATGTATCACCTCTCAAACGACCGGATAGTTTTAATGCGGATTGGCGTAATATGGGATTGATTACATCAAGCGATTATGTCAATAGTGGTTATGATAGAGGTCATATGGCTCCGAATCATGCAATTGCTCTTTTATATGGCAAAGAAGCGCAAGAAGAGACCTTTTTGATGACGAATATTACACCTCAAAAACCAATGCTAAATCAAAAACTCTGGCAACATCTTGAAGCGATAGAGTTAGAATCCTTTGCTCCAAAATTTAAAGAGCTTTGGGTTTATACGGGTCCTCTTTTTGATTTTAAAACCACACACTTAAAAAGTTCTCGTTTTATTGAAATCCCCGATGCCTTTTATAAAATCTATGTGGGGATAGAACAAAGTGGAGAGATCAAAACACTTTCGTTTATCATTCCTCAAAATGCAAAGGGAAATGATCGTTTGGAAAAGTATTTGGTGAGTATTGATGAAGTGGAACGCCGTAGTGGATTCGATTTTTTATATGAGTTGGATGATAAAATCGAAAATGTATTGGAAAAAAAGATTGATCAAAGTAGCTGGTTTTAATCTTTACATGTAAAGATATTAGGAGGCTATTGAAGGGGTTGGTTCAGCGAAAAAGAGACCTTGTGAATACTCAATTCCTAAAGATTTTATTTTGTCATAAATCATCTCATTGCTAACATACTCCGCAATAACTTTTATATGCGCTTCTTTGGCAAAAGAGACAATGTTTTTAACCAGTAAAAATGAGATTTTATCATCCAAAATCTTTTGAATGATAGTGCCATCAATTTTAATGAAGTCAGTTTTAATTTCTGTAAGATAGATAAAATTGGAGTAGCCACTGCCAAAATCATCAATCAAAATTCGATATCCCAATTTTTTGAGCATCAAAAGATTGTTTTTTGCATCATCTCGATGGGTTATCTCTTCGCTCTCTATGATTTCTAATCCCATTCTGTGAGCGATATTTTTTTGCTTTGCATAACTCTTTAAAAGAGTAAGGATTGCTTCATCAATAATATCATGAGGATTTAGATTGATATTAATAGCAATAGATGGTTTTTCGACTAACTGTTCATAACAAATTCGTAATACTTCTTTCGTAATGTTTCGTAGAACAAAAGTTCCTCTGATCGTTGGGAGAATTTTTTCAGGTAAGATAATGGAGCCATTTTTATCAATAATGCGAAGTAAAGCTTCATAGTGCGATAACTTTTGTGTTTGTGTGTCAACAATGGCTTGATAGTAGCAAAGGATTCTATTTTCTTCAATGGCTGCTTTTATTTCATTGAGTGATAGGCATAGATTTTGGGTATATTCATTTTCATCGTAAATATCGATCGTATTTCTACCTTTATTTTTAGCATTGTAGAGTGCTATATCGGCTAGCTTAAAGGCTTCAGAGAAGGTTCTTGATTTGTATGGTACTAAATTAACCCCAATAGAGACAGTGACTTTGATCGATTCATTGGAAGAAATATGAAATCTCGTTTCTTGAATTGTATGAGAAATCCTTTCAATAACATTCAGTGCGCCTAAGTGATCATCTCTACGCGTTTTGGCCAAAATTAAAAATTCTTCGCCCCCATAACGTATGACGATATCATCTTTATGGCGAATAGCGAGTAAGATTGTGTCGGCAACTTGTTTTAAAACTTTATCACCGGCATCATGCCCGTAAGTATCATTGACTTTTTTAAAGTAGTCAATATCCAAGGTTGCTAAAATATAGTCATTGAGATTAATGAAATCTTCATATTTTTGAAGATAATTTCGGTTGTATACATTGGTGAGTTTATCAATAAAAGCAGTTTTTTTAACGGCTCGAAATCGTACTGCTTGAATAATGACAAAGAACAAGATAATAAATATAACTGCCATAACTACGAAAATACCATTTTGTATCATATGAATGATTTGGTTAATTTCTTCAACTTTTTGGATGGAAAAATCAATGGCTAAAATAAGTTCGACATTGTTTTGATACATAATGGGAACAAGGTAGCTCATTGAGAGTTGTTGGAGCATTGAATGCCGTATAATCAAAGCTTTTTTCTGGGCATAAATATCAAGCCATTCGGGGCTATCAGCATCAAATTTTTGGTCGATAAATGCCTTATCCTCATGCTTAGAAGCATCTCCTAGAAATCTAAATACACCTCGGCTGTCTCTGTACAAAAGATAGGCATATTTTATATTGGGGGTGATTAAGGTTTTTAAGCTCTCCTCAATTTTATGTTGAAGCGCACTATTAAGTTTGATATCAGAAGTATAATCGGTACTCTCTTTTAAGAGAGATTGGATTGATGAAGCACTGTTATTGGTAATCGAAAATACGTCAGAAATTGAAATTTCAAATAGCTTTTTTTCAATGCTTTGTTCCAGATTGGCTGTTGAAAAAAGCACGAGTCCTAAAATGGTCGCAATAATAAACGTTGGAAAAATGAAATAGAATGGATATTTAAAAAAGAGCTTGTCGCTATCCATATTAGATTCCTTCTATAAATTGATTGAAGGTGGAAGGCAAGACAATAGCCTTCTTGTCAAGTCTATTTTTAATAAAAACAATATTAGGCCTACTCTTGTTCCAAAAAAGTGCTCCATAGTATTTGTCATCTGATAATAATTTACGATAGTTATTTGTAAAAAAGAGTCTTTTAGTATTGTCGCATAACGTCTCACGATCAACCGTTTTATTGACAAAAACAAAGTTTGATGTTTCACATTTTTGAGTGAGCGTAAAATATTGAGAATAGACTTTCTTCTCCATCTCTGACATATTTGGAATAAAAAGTTTGATCTCTTCATGAAGAGAGGATGTTGCAATTTCAGAGATGATTTTCGCCTCAAGTTCTATCTCTTTGCTGTAAGGTTGAACCAAAAAAGTATAGTTTTCTGCCGATAAAAGGCCAAAAAAAGTTAAAAGAAGGATGAGTCTTTTCATTAGAAAACCCACCTAAAGGAGAGAGTGACACTTCGATCATTGTCATCTAATGCAAAATTGGTTTTTCCAAAATTTTCTAAATACAGTGACTTTGTCGATTTATCTAAAATGTTGCTTGCTTTAATACTATAACTCAAATCTTTTGTGACATGATAGGTCGCACCAAGGCTCATATCAAAGCTATTGGGAATATCAAGATTAAGGTATTCATAGCCATTTCGATAGATCACTGAAGTGAAGTAATCAAACTTTTGATACCCACCCATAAATTTGATAAAACCGCCTTTGGTTGAGTTATTGACGGTCTCACTCAAATTGGAAGTATAGTAATTGAGTTTGATTTTGTCCCTATTGGAAAAGCTATACTCGTAGTCAAAGATGAGCCCATTTGTGGTGATAGTACGGTCAATATTGATAAATCCAACAGGAGTAAGATAGAGAAAATTATCCATATCAACATGATTGTAGTTAATGCCAAATTTGGAATCTCCTTCGGTATAAACCGCCTCGAGGGTATAGATATAATACTGCTGAGATTTGAGATTGGGTTTAGTTCTATCGGCATAATCGACATTGTAAAAAGATGGAGGAAGGGCTGTTTGGGTATAAAAACTTTTAAATCCCCAATTTTCGGTTGGGGTATAGATAGCGCCAACTCTTAAAAGCGTCTCTGTACTGTCTTGTAGGTAGGCATTACGATCATAGGAATCAAGTTTTGCATTAGCCACTAAAATAAGTGTATCGTTTAGTTTATAATTGTCTTGAAAGAGTATCGATGAAGTGGTCTCTTCATCAAAAGCGTTATAGTTTCCTACATTGCGTGTTTGATTCATGAAATTGGTGGTTTCACGGTTTTGCACATCATAGGTTTTGTTTTTAACATTGAGTGCTGCGATGAATGAATTGTCTTCAACATCAAATGATTTAGAAAGATAGGCATTGGTTTTGAAAAATCATAGATCTTCGTTAAAATTTTTAGGAATGGTTGCCCCAAGATTGGAGAAATTTAAAACAGGGATCAGTCCTATACCTTGCGCATTTGCTTCATCATAACTTCGATCATTCACATCGACAGAGAGGTTGGCTTTAAGCGACTTGTCGTCTAGAAAATAGTGTGTATAGTTAATGAAAAAATCTTTGGAGAGATTTTGTCCACTATCAGGTGTAGCATCAAGGGCGAGTCCCGCATAATTATTTTTAGAAACATCCGTATAGCCCATGTTGATTTTTGTCGTTTCATTGCTAACGTCGGCATAAAGATATTTCTTATCGCCATTGGTATTAAGTTTATGACCATCGTAAAGTGTTGTATATTTAATCTGTTCATGGTTGAGAAACATTAAATAAGACCAACCATTTTCCAAACTTGAAGAGTTGGTAAAACTTTCTGAATGAGAACCTTTTGTTGTGATCAATCCATTGAGTTCAGAGCCATTCTCTTTCAGCGCTGATTTGGTGTAAATACGTACAAAATAGATACCTGTTTCATTCCCAAAGGAAAAGGAGCTCTCACCATAGTAAATCTCAACGTGATCAACAAAATCTAAAGGTAAATCGCTCCAAGAGAGTGAAGTGGATTGATCGTAACCTGAACTGATCTCATGGTCATTAATGAAAAATCTAAAGAAGCCGCTGGTTGTTGTTTTGGAACCGATAAGAGAGTAATTGGTCAATCCAAATTGGTTGGTATTAACGTTAAGAAGAGGGAGTTCTTTTAAAATATCGTTGAGTTTAGTGTACTGCATCAATCGAATTTCTTTTTGCGAATAAATAACGACATGCCCAATTTTTTCATTGACGGTTTGCAATGAATTATCAGAAGTTGTTTTATATTCTTGAAGTAAAGAGTCGAGTGTGTCAGCTAAGAGTAGACCGACACTTAATGCAATCAATAAAATAATTTTCATCTGTTTATTCAGTGATTCCTTATATTTGATACTATATGCATATGGGAAATATTAGTATAGAGAAGAAGAGCTTAATACTATATTTTTATATCACAAAAAGATTACAAGGCGGAGGATTGTTTATTCTTATCGTTTGAGAGGCTGTGAAAATCGAATAGATTTAAATTACATGTAAAGAGAAGGCGTAGACTATTCTACGCTTCTTACTTTTTTCATCTCTTCTTCTCTTTCTTTGAGAAAGAGTTCTAAGTTATATTTGAGACGATACTGTGGTGTCATAAGATGAATGAGTACATCCCCCATATCAATCACCGTCCAGTTATCATCGGCATCAACATTTAAAAAGCTTTCACCTGCGCCTTTGAGCTCTGTTTTGAGATGATCTAAAAGTGAAAGCCCGTGTCGCTCACCCATTGTGGTTGCAATAACAACGGTGTTAACAAAATAATCTTTGCCACTCATATCAAATACTTGTATATCTTCTGCTTTTTTATCGCTCAGAGCAGTTACGATTCTTTCAATTCTATTATCCATTGGATTCCTTGTATAAAACGCTATCACTTCATTTTTGATGGCTTTTGGAATAAATCTTGGGTCCAAAAATGAGCGGAGCTTTGAAGAACTGATATTAACATTAATTGGTAAAATTTTCAAGTCTTTTGGGGGAGTAAACTCTCCTCTGGGTGCTACTACAAATTCAACAAGCTTACAAAGCTCATCATAGCGGTTCCATTTAGGAAGAGAGGAAAAACTATCACTTCCAACGAGTAAAAAGAGTTTTGCTTCTGGATACAAACTCTTTACATGTAAAACAGTTTCAATGGTAGGAACTTGCCTTTTTTGATCACATTCATAGGAAAAAATTTCGACCTTCTCCATACCTTCAAACATCTTAGCCAGCCATTTCTGGCGCATTGATGCGGGGGCGCAAAAGCTCTCTTTAAAAGGGCTGAGGTAAGTAGTCACGACTAAAAGCTTGTCAATATCAAGAATTTCAAGGGCTTTTTTAACAATGAGTTCGTGCCCAGAGTGAGGAGGATCGAAAGAACCTCCAAAAATAGCTATATTCAACTGTAAGACTCCATGTACTTTAAACTTTTTTATACATCATTTTTGCTAAAATAATTCGCTTTTCTAAAAGCGAGTATGGATTAAAACGACTATTATATCAAAAGGAATACCTATGGCACTCAAAATTGCTATAAATGGATTTGGTCGCATCGGAAGATGTGTTGCTAGAATTATTGATTCACGCGATGACGTTGAGCTTGTATGTGTGAATGACACAGCTGAACGTGCTACCACAAAACAACTACTTAAATACGATAGTGTCCATGGTGTTTTCCAAGGTCACGTTGAATTGCTTGAAAATGATTATATGCAAATAGGAAAATCAAACGTTAAAATGTTTTCAACCCGTGATGCCAAAGAGCTCAATTTCGCAGATTATGGCGTGGATGTCGTGCTTGAATGTACGGGGGCGCTTTTAACGCAAAAAGATATGCAGGTGTTTATTGACAATGGTGTCAAAAAAGTTGTTCTTTCTGCCCCTGCAAAAGATGATACACCAACCTTCGTTTTAGGTGTCAATGAACATACCTATGCAGGGCAAGCCATCGTCTCCAATGCTAGCTGTACAACTAACTGTTTAGGACCTGTAGCAAAAGTACTCGATGATGCGTTTGGTATTGACAAAGGTTTGATGACAACGGTTCACTCTTACACCAATGATCAAAATATTTTAGATGTGAAGCATCGTAAAAATGATTTACGTCGTGCACGCGCAGCGGCTGTGAATATGATCCCAACGAGTACGGGTGCTGCCAAAGCGATCGGCCTGGTTCTTCCGCACCTTAAAGGACGTTTACACGGACAAAGCGTACGTGTTCCAACGCCTAATGTCTCAATGGTTGACCTTAATGTTATCCTTAAGAAAGAGACAACCAAAGAAGAAATCAATGCGCTCTTTACTGAAAATGCTAATGGTAAACTAAAGGGTATTCTCGAAGTCGATGTTGAACAACGGGTTTCTCAAGATTTCGTGACTACTTCATGGAGTTCCATTGTTGCAGTCGATTTGACACAAGTTATTTGCGGCAATATGGTCAAAGTGATGGCATGGTATGACAATGAGTGGGGCTATTCGACACGTTTGATCGATATGGCAGTCCACGTAAGTAAATAAAAGGATAGGGAATGATTCGCTCCATTAGAGATTTGGATATTGAAGGTAAAAAAGTTTTTATTCGTTGTGATTTCAATGTGCCTTTAGATGAGTTCACCAATATTACGGACGATAGACGTGTACGTTCAGCGATTCCTACCATTCGTTACTGTTTAGATCATGGGTGCTCTATCATTTTGGCAAGTCACTTGGGACGTCCAAAAGGTGCTGTGGATGAGAAATATTCACTTGCTCCCGTCCAGATGAGGCTAAAACGTCTTTTAGACAAAGAGGTCGTTTTGGCGACCGATGTGATTGGTAAAGATGCAACGGAAAAAGCAGCGGCTTTACAACCGGGTGAAATTTTACTGTTAGAAAATCTTCGTTTCAGTAAAGGTGAAACTGCTAATGACGAAGAGTTTGCAAAAGCGCTGGCTGATATGGCAGAAGTGTACATCAACGATGCATTTGGTGTATGCCACCGTGCACATGCTTCCGTTGAAGCAATTACACACTATTTTAATGAAAAAAGTTCTGCAGCAGGATTTCTCCTTCAAAAAGAGGTTGAATTTTCTAAAAACCTTCTTCGCCGTCCAACACGCCCATTTGTAGCCGTTGTCGGTGGTAGTAAAGTCAGTGGTAAACTTCAAGCTCTGGTCAACTTACTCCCTCGTGTTGATAAACTTGTTATTGGTGGCGGTATGGCGTTTACCTTCTTAAAAGCGCAAGGGCTGGATATTGGTAATTCAATCGTTGAAGACGAATTACTTGATGAAGCAAACCGCGTTATGGAAGAGGCTAAACGTTTAGGGGTCAAAATTTACCTTCCCGTGGATGTTGTTGCCGCACAAACGTGCTCTCAAGATGCTACGATCAAGTTTGTGACGGTTCAAGAAATTCCAAAAGGTTGGATGGGCTTAGATATTGGGCCTGCAACATCTCGACTTTTTAGAGAGGCACTCGCGGATGCGCAAACGATTCTCTGGAATGGGCCAATGGGTGTTTTTGAGCTTGAAAAATTTTCCAAAGGTAGTTTTAAAATGTCCCATGTGATTGCAGAAGCTCACGCAACAACCGTTGTGGGTGGTGGCGATACTGCCGATGTGGTTGCCCGTGCAGGCGATGCTGATGAGATGACCTTCATCTCTACAGGGGGTGGCGCAAGTTTAGAGCTTATCGAAGGTAAAGAGCTTCCAGGTGTTAAAGTTTTAAGTAAAGATGAGACTGAGTAAGCATGATTATTGCTTCAAATTTCAAAACAAACTACACCAGAGGCGCTGCAAAGGCTTTTATCAAAGAGATTCAATCCTTTATTTCGCAAACAAACAGTGAACAACAGGTACGTATCTTTGCACCCTTTACTGCGCTTGATCATTTTGATGAAGTATCAAATCTCAAAGTTGGTGCACAAAACTTTTATCCGGTACAGAGTGGTTCTTATACGGGTGAAATTGGCTTTGAGCAGCTTGAAGAATTTGGTATTGATACGGTGCTTATTGGGCACAGTGAGAGACGTCATATTCTTAAAGAATCACAAAATTTTATCGCTACAAAATATGATTTTGCGAAGGCAAGAGAAGTAGAAATTATCTACTGCATTGGTGAGCCTGCTGAGATTCGTGTGCAAGGCATTGATGCTGTCATGAGTTATCTTTGGGAACAATTTGAAGGTATTGAAATTAACTATGACAAACTCATCATTGCGTACGAGCCTGTTTGGGCGATTGGTACAGGACTCACTGCTAGTTTAGAAGACATTGAAGAAGTTTTAACACGACTTCGTGAAAAACTCTGCACACCTCTGTTGTATGGGGGTAGTGTAAAAGTTGATAATATAGACGCTATTTTACATGTAAAGGCATGTGATGGTGTTTTAGTAGGAACAGCTAGTTGGAATGAAAAAGCATTTTGCGAGATGATTCGTATCGCAGATAACGTAACAAAATAAGAGGAGTTAGAGAATGATCATGAAAGGCAAAAAAGGTCTTATCGTAGGTATTGCCAATAATAAATCGATTGCATATGGGATTGCAAAAGCATGTAAAGAACAAGGTGCAGAGTTAGCATTTACGTATTTAAACGAGCAATTAGAAAAAAGAGTACGTCCTATCGCTGAGGAGTTTGGTTGTGACAAAGTGTATGAGCTTGACATCAATAACCCAGCTCATTTGGAAGCTTTAACAACTTCGTTGGAAAAAGATTTTGGAAAGATCGATTTTGTGGTTCACTCTGTTGCGTATGCTCCTAAAGAGGCCTTGACGGGTAGATTTGTCGATACTACTAAAGAAGCCTTTGATATTGCTCTTGGTACATCAGCCTATTCATTGGTTTCACTCTCACGTGCGTGTTTACCAGTGATGAACGATAATGGTTCTATTTTGACTTTAACATACTTGGGTGGACCTCGTTATGTCCCTCACTACAATGTAATGGGCGTTGCAAAAGCGGCATTAGAATCGTGCGTACGTTACCTTGCCGTTGATCTTGGACGTCGAGGAATTCGTGTGAATGCGATTAGTGCAGGTCCTATCAAAACATTGGCAGCCAGTGGTATTGGTGATTTTAGAATGATCCTTAATTGGAATGAAATTAATGCACCTCTTCGTAAAAATGTAACGACCGATGAAGTGGGTAACAGTGGTATGTATCTTTTAAGTGATCTCTCAAGCTGTGTGACCGGTGAAGTTCACTATGTCGATGCAGGGTATAGCATCATGGGTATGGGTATGGATGAAACTGATGCAGAAGGTCATACCGTACTAGCATGGGATAATCAAAAATAAGGTAAACGCATGAAATTAGTGCTGCAAAAACTTGGATATGTAGTACTAATGCTCTGCATTATCTCGTTGATCTCTTTTGGAGCAATTCATCTTGCTCCAAACTCTTTCTTTGCCAGTGGTGAGCTCAATCCTAACATCACACCTGAAGCATTAGAGCAACTCAAACATGTTTATGGGCTCGATCAATCTTTACCAGCACAATTTTTTGCATGGTTTAAAGCGATGCTCCAACTCGACTTTGGTATCTCGTTTGCTAGTGGTAAGGCTGTGCGCGATGAGATTCTAGAGAGACTTCCTATTACCCTTTTGATGAATGTTGTGAGTTTGATTTTTGTCTTTATACTGGCTTTGTATTGGGGTATAAAATCTGCTATGAAGCAATCAAGCTTGTATGATAAAAGCATCAAACAGTTTGCGCTCATTAGCTATGCCATGCCTTCTTTTTACCTCTCCCTTCTTTTGGTGATTGTATTTTCCGTTCAATGGAAATTCTTCCCCATTTCAGGACTACATTCGCAAGGTATCAATGGTAATAGCATGATTTATATACTTGATATGGCATGGCATCTTGTTTTACCTATCTTTGTAATGGTCTTTGGTGGGCTTGGTAGCTTGATTTTGTATGTGCGAAGTTTGACACTCAATATTTTGAAGAGTGATTATATCTTTTTTGCAAAAAGTAGAGGCATTGAAGGAAGAGCACTTTTAACACATTTTATTCTCCCCAATCTCTCTCCTCCGATTGTTACGATTCTAGGGCTTTCGCTTCCTGGGTTGATTGGTGGAAGTGTCATTTTAGAGTCTATTTTTGCGATTAACGGTATGGGACTCTTATTTTATCAAAGTGCATTAAGTAGGGATTACCCTGTGATTATGGGAATACTGATTATTTCATCTTTCTTGACTTTATTTGGCAATATGATTGCCGATTTGATTTTAACAAAACTCAATCCTCATTTTAAACGACGAGGATAAATAATTTTAAAAGGAGCCAACAATGAAAAATATTCTTTTAGTGCTAGTAACTGTTTTATTAATGAGTGGCTGTGCGACATGGGGTGGTATTAAAAAAAGATGCTAAAGATGGCGCCCAATGGACCAAAGAGAAGGTCAATCATGGTGCTGAATACGTGAAAGAAAAGACAGAGTAGGTTTACAAAAAAGGTTTACATGTAAAGCAAAAAAGCTTTACATGTAAAGAAGTTCTTAAAGTCCGCCAAAAAGATTTTTAAGGGCGTTTGGATCACGATCAAGTTGGTCATCATTGGAAGATTCACCTGCTGTTTGGGTTGATGAAGCAGACTCGACCAATTCAATTTCAAATCCCGTGAGCATTGATGTAAGACGAATATTGATACCATTCTTACCAATTGCTTTTGATTTTTGATCGCTCGGAAGTGTTACAATGGCTTTACCATTTTGAATTTTGACATTAGAAATAATCGCAGGAGAAAGCGCACGTGCGATAAAGATTTCTGGGATATTGGAGTATTCGATACAGTCAATATTTTCATTATGTAACTCTTTACTGACCGCATTAATTCTCACACCTTTTGTACCGACAGTTGCTCCAACAGCGTCAATATTAGGGTGCAATGAACTGAGAGCTACTTTTGCACGTTCTCCTGGAATTCTAGCACTGCCAATAATTTTAATAAGTTCATCTTTAATCTCAGGTACTTCAAGTTCTAAAAGAGATTCTAAAAATTTTGGGCTGGTACGAGAAAGTTCGACATACATCCCTTGTGATTTATCAATTAAAACTTTTCGAATAACACTTTTAACCACGTTTCCGACTTTGAATTTTTCACCCTTGATACGGTTTTTGCGTGGCAATACCGCTCGGATTTCTTCTATTTCAATATACGTATTTTCGTCGTTATCAACTCTTACAACAGATCCGAAAACAGTTTTGCCTACAAGTTTTTGATATTTTTCAAAAATATTGTTTTCAAGTAAGCGTTGAATGTGGTATTCAAGTTCTTTTTGAAGCGTTGCAGCGGCTGTTCTACCTAGGTTATCAAGAGGTAATTCATACGTGAGTTCATCACCAATTTCGATGTCTGGGTCAACCTCTTTAGCGTCTTTAATAGCAATAAAATTTTCATTACCTTCTAAAAGTCTTGTATCATCAGGTTCAACGACAATGACTTTTTGATAGAGTTTAAGTGTTTTAGTTGCTGGATCAATTTCAGCGCCATATTCGTATTCTGCACCATAAATTCTTTTGGCTGTTTTGACAAGAGCAAGTGTAACGGTATTTTTAACTTCGTTAATATCCAACCCTTTTTCATGGGCAATAGATTCTATAATGTCTATAATTTTTTCCATAGGTTTCCTTAATAAAGATACGTATTTTTATATCATGGTGTAATCGCAATGATGAAAAATCAAAAATGGAAATTTAAACGATTGCGGTGAAGAGTAAGGATTATAACTAAAATCTTCTTTTATTTTTCTTTATGAGAAGGGGGTTGTTTGCTTTTAATGAGGAATTTATTGAAATTAAAGTATACTTCGCGATATATCTTTGTGCGTGTTGTACACATACGATAATTTTTGCGATAGAAAAGAGGTTTACAATGGAAATCAAATTAGCACGAAATGAAATTAATGGAAAACCAAAGACAATTACATTGGAAAAAGTGACTGAGATTATCGAAAAAGAGGGACAAAAGATCTTCTATTTTGATAAAGAAAACTCTCATAAAGACCTCGTAAGCTTAGTGGAGCACTTTGAGGCTCAAGGGTTTAGTGTCTATTTACGAGATATTCGCTACGGTTTGGGTGAGAGCGATTACATGTACGAAGTACATATCCTTTAAGGCTATATTTTGGGTATTTTAGAGGAAAAGAAACTTTATATAGAAACACTTGGTTGCGCGATGAATGTGCGAGATTCTGAGCACATTATCGCCGAACTAGGTGATAAAGAAAATTATGTCTTGACCAATAGTTTACAAGAGGCAGATCTTATTTTGGTCAACACATGTAGTGTACGCGAAAAGCCTGTGAGTAAACTGTTTTCAGAGATTGGTAAGTACAACCTTCAAAAAAAAGAGGGTGCAAAAATTGGTGTATGCGGATGTACCGCAAGCCATTTGGGGAAAGAGATTTTTAGACGGGCGCCCTATGTGAGTTTTGTCATTGGTGCACGCAATGTCTCCAAAATCTCCACTGCCGTTAATACCGAAAAATTTTTAAGTGTCGACACTGACTATGACGAGAGTACATACGCCTTTGGGGAGTACCGTAATAGTCTGTATAAAGCGTATGTTAATATTTCCATTGGGTGTGATAAAAAATGTACCTACTGTATCGTCCCTCAAACCAGAGGCGATGAGATCTCCATCCCTGCAGAATTGATTGTTAACGAAGCGCGTAAAGCTGCTCAAAATGGGGCTAAAGAGATTTTCTTGCTCGGTCAAAATGTGAACAATTATGGCAGACGTTTTAGTGGCAATGTCCAGAACACAATGGACTTTTCAGACCTTTTAAATCTTATCAGTGAAATCCCCGAAGTGGAGCGTATTCGTTTTACCTCTCCCCATCCACTGCATATGGATGATAAATTTTTAGAGACATTTGCGACTAATCCAAAAGTGTGCAAATCAATGCACATGCCATTGCAAAGTGGTTCAACCCATATTTTAGAGCAGATGAAACGTGGATACAGCAAAGAGTGGTTTTTAAATCGAGCGTTAAAACTTCGCGAAATGATTCCTGATGTCTCTATTAGTACCGATATTATTGTAGCTTTTCCAGGCGAAAGTGATGCCGATTTTGAAGATACACTGGATGTCATGCGACACGTGAAATTTGAACAGATTTTCGCCTTTAAATACTCGCCAAGACCTCTAACCAAAGCGGCAGAGTTTACCAATCAAATCGATTCGGAAGTAGGGTCAAAGCGCTTAGAGCGATTACAACTTTTACAAGATGAAATTTTAGATGAGATTGCCGCGAAAAACCTCAATAAAATTTATCCTGTTTATATTGATGAACTGCGTAATAGTGGTTTTTTGGCAGGACGAAGTGACAATAATGCACTGGTTCAGATTAAAGGTGATGAGAGTTTATTGGGACAAACCGTAAATATCAAAATTACCAACCCAAAACGTCTCTCCCTCTATGGCGAAATTGTTCTCTAAAGAGTTTAAACGTAAACTCTTAGTGTGGATTGTTCCACCTCTTATTTATGCATTGATTAAACTTTTATTCTTTACATGTAAAAAGAAATTTTATCGTCCGCAGAATGGTTCTGCTACTCCGAGTATCTATGTTTTGTGGCATGGAGAGATACTTATGGCAGCCGCAGCTTACACATACTATACGAAACGTGTAGAGGCTGATACCATTGTCAGTAGTCATTTTGATGGTGAATTGGCCGCAAGGCTAATGCAGCTTTTTGGTGGAGGAACGATACGTGGAAGCTCATCCAAGGGAGGGGCTTCTGTTTTAAGGCAGGCATTAAAGTCACTTCAAAAAGGACGCGATATCGCTCTCACACCTGATGGACCTAGAGGGCCAAGACACAGTGTAGCCGATGGTGCCGCAGTGCTTGCAATGATGAAAAAAGTACCGATTATTACCATGAATTGCAATCCAACCTCGTATTGGAGCATGAAGAGTTGGGATCGCTTTTGTATTCCTAAACCATTTTGTACGATAGAATTCTATTTTGGTAATCCTTTCTATGTTCATGAACTCTCACTTGAAGAGGCAAAATCATTGATCCAAAAGCGACTTTTAGAGCATGCGGTGTAAGTCCCTTTGGGGATATGGTATTACTTTTGCTTGATATTTTACAAAACTTAAGCAATATTAGTCTAATATATAGTATCAATTCAAATTAACACAAGAGTCGTAATGTGAACAAAGAGTCAGTAATATGGGCATAAGAACTGTTCTTCAGAAAAAAATTTCAGAACCTTTTTGTGGCTATTGTGTTAAGTGAAACAGAATGTACATTAAGTTGTAAGGTACTTAAAAATGGTGCCATTATTAGAACTTTTTCCAAAACATTTGAGTTGACTCCTCCACTTGACGCGCTTGATAAATCACTTGAAAATTATCTGATTTCTTTGCAAGAAGAGTATCAATTTGTGTATATCGCTTTTTTATTAAGCTCTTTAGGACAAGGTGCTATCTCTGGAACAGGCAATACAAGTTTTCATAAGCATAATATTGATTTACAAAATGTTCATCATGTTGCTATGTTTAATCAATGGTCAGCATACGCATCATATATTGAAATTAAATGGGCAAAAAACCTTTTTTCTGAAGTAGGACTTGATCTTGTGTATTCGCCTTTTATTATACTCAGTGATTTTGTTGTTTCTCAAAAGCTTAAAAATAAACCAACCTGTTATATTTTAAATTGCCAAGATTTTTTTGTTTTAGCCATTTTTGAAGCGAAACAGCTTCACTTTGGAGCCTTTTTTAAGACACAAAGCGATATTTCATTTACACGCAGTAACGATGTTAACGATTGGGAAAATGAGCAAGAAGAAGATGATATTGTTAGCTCTGATGAGATGCCAGAAATCAGTGCCGAAGAGCACGAAGATACCGAGCATGAAGGTATAGAAGAACTCAGTGAATTTGGGGAATTAGGCGAATTGGAAGATATTGATGATTTGCGCTCCACTGACTCCTTTTCAGATATTGATGATAAAGCAATAAGTCCTTATAAAGAGATGAAGGATGTTAAAGAAGAAGATATGAGCCTAGAGCTTTATGGGCGCGATCTTTTAGTGTACAAATATCTCAAATCATCGCTTGAAGAGTATTATCATAACCCTTTGTATGTGAGTGAATTTATTGATGAGATTATCATTTTTGATGGCTATGAGATTAGTTCTGATTTAATTCGTCAACTTGAAGATGAATTGATGATGGATGTTGAAATCCATAAAGTAGACGTCAGTGATCGCATGTGCGATATAGCCATAAAAGAGGTTTTTAAATGAGACTAAGTTTCATAGCACCACGCGCAAAACCTTTCTTTTCACTCTTTAGTAAGATGTGGCTTGTTTTTATTAGCTTGATGTCCTGCTTTATGATTATTTTCAATTTTTATATCGTGATCGAGATGAGCTCTTTTAAACATGGTGTCGTTGATTTGACGAAAGAGCGTGAAATGCTAGAGAAAAAAATTGATGAAGATGATGAATCTATCGGTCTTATTTTGCGCCAAAAAGCGATTTCTGAAGAGATCTTTTCCAATAATACCCTGCTTAAAGAGAGTATGAAAAATCTTTTTGATTTAGTTCCGGATCAAATTACGCTGAATAAAGTTCAAATGGAGCGAAACTCACTTATTTTATACGGTGTCTCACCAACACAAGACACTTTTAATTTCTTGTTAGCAGCTCCTTTAAAATCCATTTTTCACACGAGCAATACGACATTTTATTTAACCAAAGAGGGTTGGTATAATTTTGTGAGCATCAATAAAATTCTTGGCGAGGATGGTTTCCGTGAATAGCCTTGATAGAAGCTTAGAAAAAATAGATATTATGAAATTGCTCATTTTTTTGATGGTGTTTATCATCATTACCTTTAGTTTTGTTTTCTTACTCATTATTCCTAATGTAAAAGAGCATCGTGTTCTTCAAGCAGAGTATAAACGGGTCTTGGTGCATAAAACCAGAGTTGAGAACCTTTTCTTAGAGCGAGAAGCAGAGCTTTCCAAACTCAAAGCAGAAAATGTCCATATAATGAGTGCGTTCAAGCATCCTTTTACACAAGAAGAGTTTATTCGTTATGCGGGAACATTCTTTAAGCAAGTTTCTTTAACAGAAGTAACCAAATCAGACTATAAAAAAGAGTTTGTTGAGTACGAGCTCAATGTAACATCAACATTGAAAACACCCACAAATTTTTATAACTTCTTAGAGGGACTTAACCGTTATTCCAGTATTGTTCAAGCAGATTTTCCTATTCATTTAGAATCTGGAAAAGAGAATATTAGCTCTACCTTTAAGATTAAAGTGTATGATCTAAACGCAACGCGCTAAGATCAATATGCGAAGTAAAGAGGTAAGGGCGAATCTTTGAAGGAATGCGTGCTTGACGGCACCTCTCTTTAAATTTTTTCTCCATAGCTTGCTTGAGATACGGTGCTATCAAAATCATTTCTTCTTCAAAACAGACTGCAATTTTTCCACCCACCACACAGCTCTTCGTTTTTAAAATCTCATCCCTTTGCGCTTTTGATAAGAGAATACCGAGGAGTTTGACTATTTTATCAATATGACGAATATTGATCAGGTCATCTTCATCTTTGGGAAGGAGAAATAAGTCTTTAATGCGAGTAGCCTGATGGGGTAAAAGCCGTTTAGCGTCTTCTTCCATATAGCGAAAACTTTTAGCGATACCCTCCGCATAATTTTCGATCAATGGATTGGCATAGTGATGGCGAAATTGATTGCGTACGTGTTTGAAAGAGGTGTTGCTTTCGTCAGTAAAGTAAGTAATTTTATGATTTTCAAGATAGGCTTGAAGTGTTTTTTTGTTGACATGTAAAAGAGGTCGGATCATCGTGTAATGCTCTCGCGCTTCTATCTCTTGCATACCCAATAGTTCAATGAGCCCAGCACCACGACTTAGCTGCATTAAGAACCATTCAAGTTTATCGTTTAAATGGTGTGCGCTTAAAAGTGAATTGTAGCCATGTTCTTGGATGATGTTTTCAAAAAAGGTATAACGCTCTTTCCTCGCAGAGTGTTCAAAATTGGCATTTTCAAGTTTACATGTAAAGGTGAAAAGTTGTTTATTGTAAGTATCGGCAAGTTTTTTTGCATATGCTTCTTCGACGTCACTTTGCTCTCTTGTTTGATAATTCACATGAGCAATATCAAAAGGAATATTCTGCTCAAGCAGTAAAAAGAAGAGGGCGGTAGAGTCTCCACCGCCTGAGAATGCCAAAAGATTTTTGGATGTTTTAAGAAGGTTAATCGTTGCGTTATGCAACAGAGGTAATGGTTGCAATGAGTTGATCTCCCGCACACTCCGTAATCGTTGCACGGTAGCACTTACCTACTTCAATATTTTCAATATCGGAGTCATTAACCAAGACTTCGCCATCAATACTCGGTGCCCAGAGAAGCTCGCGCGCTCCCATGAAAAGCTCATGTTCGCTACTTTCGCCTTCAACCAAGATAATGACCTCTTTGCCAACCTCTTTTTCAAAACTTTTTTTTGTTTTGGCTTGGACGAGTTTGTCAAGTTGTTTAATGCGTTTATTGATCATTTTAGTGTCGATTTTCTCGTCCATTTCGTAAGCGGAAGTGTCTTCTTCATCGGAATACGCAAAGATGTTCACACGGTCGAAATCAAACGTTTTGGTAAAGTCCAAAAGCTCTTGAAATTCAGCATCGCTTTCCCCGGGATGACCCACAATAAAGCTGGTGCGAATAAAGCTATTGGGCGCTTGGCGCATAAGGTTAAGTTGCTCAATGATACGCTCACGTCCAGCCCCTCGTTTCATACGTTTAAGCATAGAATCGCTGATGTGTTGGATCGGCATATCAAAGTAATTATGAAAGAGGGGAGAGCTCATAATGCGTTCAATTAAAGCATTGGATGTTGTCGTTGGGTAAAGATACAAAATGCGCGCACTTTTCACGCCCTCAATCTGCTCTACGGCCTCAATGAGCTTAATCAAACCCTCTTTTTCGCCCACATCACGAAGAAAGGAGCTACTATCTTGCGAGATAAAGCTAAAGTCATAAAAACCTTTAGTTACAAGAGCTTTAACTTCTTTGACCAGTGATTCAAGCGTACGCGAATGGAGTTTGCCTTTAAAGCCAGGAATGGTGCAAAAGCTACACGCTTGATTACAGCCTTCGGAAAGTTTGACATACGCATGCGCGTTTGAGCCTGTAATAACACGTTCTTCTTCGTTTAAAAGGTATGTTGCAGGGCTAAAACGGTTTTGGCGAAGTGCGATGATTTCATCAATTTTATCATAATCCCCCACGCCAGTAAACAGATCAACCTCTTTGAGCTCTTTCGTCAAATCTTCTTTATAGCGTTCGGTAAGGCAGCCTGCCATCACAAGCAACGAGCCTTTTTTACGGGCTTCATGCAGTGAAAAAATGGTGTTAAGACTCTCTTCTTTCGCAGGTCCAATGAAACCACACGTATTGACGATCAGTACATCGGCCTGACTTGGGTCATCGCACATTTCATAGGCTTGAAGTTTGCCAAGCATGACTTCACTGTCAACGAGATTTTTGTTGCATCCTAATGAAACGAGATGTAATTTTTTCAATGTTATCCTTAAAATAGTTCTTTTAGAACGTGTTTTACACTTTTAAGCAAAGTGTTAAAAACTATGTTTGCCACGGGGCACTCAAGTTTGCCTTTAGCAAGGCAGAAAGGTTTTTAGCTTTAAATCCATAAATTATCAATGAGGCGGGTCGTGCCAACTTTGGCGCAGACGAGAATGATGGAGTTGCCTATTTCAATGGTTTCTATTGTATCAAAATCCCGATTTAAAATTTCCACGTATTCTACATGTAAAGGCTCTAGGGTGTGCAACATTTCAGCTTTGATAGCCGCAATATTACGCTCTCCAGCGATAATGTCATGGGTTGCCACTTTCAGGGATTCGCACAGTAAAAGTGCCTCTTTTCGCTCTTTGGCATTCAGATAGACATTGCGGCTGGAAAGGGCTAAGTCATCATCTTCTCTGACGATTTCACACGGTACGATTTCTAAGTCTAAAAAGAGACTTTTGACCATATTTTGAATCAAATAGAGCTGTTGTGCATCTTTTTTACCAAAATACGCACGTGTTGGTTTGGTCAGATTAAACAGCTTTAACACCACGCGTAAAACACCATCAAAATGACCTGGACGTGCTAATCCTTCTAAAATATAGGCTTTAGCACTGGGTGCAAGGATGGTGGGCTCCATGCTTGAGTACATGACCTCAGGCGTTGGCATAAAGAGAATACTCACGCCTGCAAGTTCACAAATTTTAATATCGGCTTGGGTACGCTTAGGATAGGTACTAAGATCTTCTCCTACTAAAAATTGGGTAGGGTTGACAAATACAGAGACAATGGCATGATCGTTTTGAGCTACAGCATTTTGCATTAAAGAGAGGTGCCCATTGTGCAATGCTCCCATGGTTGGAACAAAGCCTATGGTACCTTTTAACTCGCTTCTAGCGAGCTTAAGTTCATCAATCGTTTTTACTATTTTCATTTTAGGCACTTTTGAGTAAAATATAATACTAGACTTCTAAGAAACGGCTTTTGTTGGAGGTCTCTTAAATTGAAGCGAGTATTATAGCAAAAGGAAACCATTTGGATAGTTACGAATACACCGAACTTCTCAAAAAAATTAACCACGAAAGTGGATAACATCGCACAGATTATTAAGCCAGAAGAGCTGATCTCAAGGCTTAAAGAGATCGAAACGATTGAACAAAACCCTGAGTTTTGGAATGATGCAAAAAAAAGCAGCAGAGCTACAAAAAAGAAAAAAACAGCACTCAACTCTTTACTCAATCGTTATACCAAAGCAAATACGGTTGTTGTGGATGCCGTAGATTTATATGAAATGGCAAACAGTGAAAACGATGAAACAACACTGGAAGAGCTTTATAAAGATGCACACCATTTGGAAGATCACATTACCAATTTAGAAATTGCAATGATGCTCAGTGGTGAAAACGACAATAACAATGCTATTATTTCTATTCATCCAGGTGCTGGAGGAACAGAGAGCCAAGATTGGGCGAGTATTTTGTACAGAATGTATCTGAGATGGGCTGAGCGCTTAGGCTTTAAGGTCGAGGTGCTAGACTACCAAGAGGGTGAAGAAGCTGGGCTGAAAGATGTCAGTTTTATTATCAGTGGGGAAAACGCTTATGGCTACCTCAAGGTCGAAAATGGTATTCATCGTTTGGTGCGTATTAGTCCGTTTGATGCCAATGCCAAACGCCATACATCCTTTAGTTCTGTTATGGTTTCTCCTGAAGTAGATGATGATATTGATATCGTCATTGAAGACCGTGATCTTAAAGTCGATACGTACCGTTCAGGTGGAGCAGGTGGTCAGCACGTCAATAAAACAGATAGTGCCATTCGTATCACACACATGCCAACGGGAATTGTCGTACAGTGTCAAAATGACAGATCTCAGCACAAAAATAGAGCAACAGCTATGAAAATGTTGAAGTCTCGTTTGTATGAATATGAGCTTGAAAAACAGCAAGCCGTGAAAGATGGTGTTGAAAAAAGTGATAATGGCTGGGGACATCAAATTCGCAGTTATGTTTTAGCACCGTATCAGCAAGTGAAAGATACTCGAAGCAATATTGCATACTCTCAAGTGAGCAATATTTTGGATGGTGATATTTCAAAAATGATTGAAGATGTACTGATTGCACAAAAACGCTAGAAGACTTTGCTTTTTGAAGAATAAAAAATATTAAAAGGAAAAAACGTATGGAAAAACAGGCGATCTTAACACAACTAGGTTATGGGGTTACTCCAAATGCACAAGCGCAACTTGAGCGCGTTATTAACAATACTGTAGGCTTTGAACATATTGAAAAACATCTTCTTGCTTTACATGATGCACTCAAAGTTTATCACTCATTTGTGGCGCTTTCTAGTAATAAAGATTACTTTAAAATCAAAAATGAAGCTACAGGGGCAGATCTCATTGATGAGGTGAATGAGCTAATTAGTAAATGGGCCACAAAGTTCAAAATTACTTTAGAAAAAGTTCCTAACAAAAATACCTATTATGTTATAGGTTATAAATAATAAAGGCCCTGTATGTCAAAAACAAAATATCTGGTTATCTCATCTGTCGTGGTGGCAGCATTAGCTGTAACACCTCTTGTTGTTTCACATAAAGTTGACAGCAGTATAGAGACCAACAGAGTTCTGCTTGAAAAAAATGGCCAAAAGCTGGAGATTTTGAGCAAAAGCGGTTACCTGACGGGTACAAGAACCTTTAGTCTTGAAGTCGTTGATGCTAAAAAAGCACGCGACTTTTTACTCACTACTTTGGTTGAAAAGAATGCTCAATATAAGCTTTTTGCAGAAAGCTTGAAAACGGAAACTGATGAGGGCATCAATGATGCTTTTGATGGTTTAAAATTTAGTGGTGAGATAACGAATTCAAATTTTTTACCCAGTGATGTTAAAGTCTCTTTGAGTCTTAATCAATTACCACGTTCGATTCAAGAATCCATTGCAAACGATAAAGTGACAAGTGATGCCATTTTACCCCTTTTAACGCGAGGTGTTTTAGCGCTTGATATGACATTTGGCAGTGATCAAAAACTCAAAGATGTGAAATTTAAAGACATCAAAGAAGAGATCAAAGCAGAAGGTACTGTTCTGAGCATTAATACGGAAAAACAGATGCTGACACTAGCAGAACATGGTGGTAGTGTTCAAGGTGTTCTTGGTATTGGCAAACAAAATTTTGGCATTAACAGTGATATGTTTATGTTTAAAAGTGAGCTTCAAGACTTTGTTTACAACTTTAGTTATCAAGACGATCTCAATAACAAAGGTGACCTTAAAATTGGTAAGTACGCTTTTGAAATTAATGATGAATATACCAACGCAAAGTTTGATCTAGGTTCTCTCAAAGCCAACAGTAGTGTAGAAGATGTCAAAAAAGATCTTCAAATCAAAGCAGACTATACGTTTGATGATATCGCCGTCAATAATAGTAGTGCAGATATCACACTTAAAAAACTCTTTGCAAAACTTTTCTTACGAGGCATTAACTCGGATACAATGAAAAAAGTACAAGCTGATTATAATATGTTGCTTCTTGGAACAGTACCGCTTGAAGATAAAGTTCTTATCGATGATTTTATAGCGCTTGTCAATCATGGTGTGAAGCTTGATTTAGGGATTGCGCTTCAAGGGTTTAGTACAGAGATGATCAATCTTAAAGATGTCAGTATTGATACAACATTGGTTGTGGCAGAAAATAACTATAGTGACAAACAAAGTCCTCTAGCACTTCTTGGGCTTTTAGATATTACTTCCAAAGTCAAGGTTCATAAAGAAGATCGTGCAACCCTCGAGAGCTTGGGTCTGACATCTGCTGAAGATTTTGCATTAGGAAAAGAGGAAGGTGACTTTTTCATTTACGAAATAGCAATGAAAAATGGCGCCATTAGTGTTAATGGTCAAACGATTCAGTAAATTGTGATGATACAGCAAACACCCAAAACGAATATTTTTACATTGGCTCTTGGAGATACCTTTTCTCCAAGAGTTTTGCTCGTTTCTCTCCTCTCTTTTATTTTCACACTCTTCGTCTTTATAGGTGCTATTTGGCTTATTTTTGGAGGTGTTGGCGCTTTGTCCGCATGGATTGCACAGAGTTTACAGAGTTTTGAAGGTAGTGTGGAACAGAGTTGGTTTTTGAGTATGATTTCGCTTCTCTTCATTACCAAAACGATTGTAGCCATCCTCTTTTTCTTTACATCTGCTATGGTCGTTTACTATCTTTTTCTGATGGTCTATTCGGTTATCGTTGGACTATTTGCAAGCTATTTTATCAAAGAGATAGGTACACTCTATTATCCCAGTGTGGCATTTCGAGGCATTGGTTTGCTTAGTTACGTGTGGATAGTGCTTAAAACGCTTTTGTGGACAACGTTGATGTTTTTACTGCTCTCACCTTTGATTTTTATTCCACTCTTTAACTTTGTGCTTTTAGTGCCTGTGTTTTATTTGTTTCATAAACTTTTGGTACTTGATGTTGCTTCAATGATTAATTCTAAAGAAGAGTATTTGTCGTTAAAGAAATTATACGCGGGGCAAATGAGAGGGATTTCTTTGATCTGTTTTGCACTAACAGTGATACCTTTTTTAGGTGTTGTGATTTATCCCTACTATGTGATTGTAATGAGTCACTTTTTGTTTCGTAAAACAGAGGATTTCCGAGCCCTTTAGCAGAGCTCAAAAATCCCTTTTTGTCTATTTTTATAGATATTTCCATGGCTTGCAATTGCCCCATGCATGGCAAGATTGACCCCGTTTTTTTCTCGGCACATTAAGTCACCCAAAGCCATCATGAAATTGCTTGTTGCTTCAACGGTATCAATACTGAAAGGTACCATGGCACCTGTTAGGGTAATGATCTTATCTTTTACATGTAACGCTAAAAAAGTAGCGGTAACATCCATGGTATCAGTACCATGAACGATTAAAATTTTAGAACACTTTGAAGATTGAATGGTTTTTACAATCAATTCACGATCATCTTCGCTCATCTCTAGACTGTCTTTATGAATGATGTTTAAAAGCTCATACGAGGTATTGTAACAGTAACGTAAAATGGACTCTACTGCGATGCCATCTTCTGGAACTTCAAGCTCACCTTTGAGAGGATTGTAGCGTTTATTAAATGTGCCACCTGTGTTAATAATAAGGATTTTTTCCATCGTCAAACCTTTTGGTGAATTTGAATCTTTTGAGGGTCAAAAAGCTCCGTTGCTCTTTGAACAAAAGGAGTATTGAGGACTTCTTTAGCATCAATTTCACGTTGACCTGCCATGATCGCACCTGCGGCACAGCTGTCGCTTTGAGGGGCACCTTCAAACTCCACACTTTCAATCATTGAAGAGCTTTGATCGTTTGCGCTTAGTTCTGCTTCGCTCATTTGTAATTCATAATTAGGATCAAATGAAGGCTCAGGTTTTGATTCAGGTGGAAGTACATGCATTTTAGTAATTTTTATTTTTGTTTCCAGTCCAAAAAGCTCTTGGACAAAGTGCTTGATAATGCCATAATTGGTATTCAGCGTTTTACTCGCTTCTCCTTCGGCACTTGAACTGAGCATAAGCTGTTCTTCTGAAAAACTATCAAACTGAATATGCTTTTTAAAACAATCACCCAGCTCTGCATTACGATCGAGCAATTTATCGCACAGACGGGCAAAAAGCATCTCAGAAGTGACGCCTTGATCTTTTACATGTAAAGACGTTTCTTCAGCTTCTGCAGGCGTTGTTGGTGCTTCTGAAACATCAGTTTTAGCATGGGCTGTTGTTGGGAGACGAAATTTTTCATTTTCAAGTGAGTCGATCATCTCTTCAATCGTTTTAATATTGGTTGCTTCAATCATCTTAAAGAAGATCAATGAGAGCACAAAGCCGTTATTGGCATTGATGTATAAAAGACTTTTGGCTTCACTGAGAATCTTAAAGAAACGTTCATATAAAAGCGTTGAAAAACGGCGATCTTGGGCAAAAAAGGCATTTTTAAGATAAGCGATTAATTCATCAATGACGATCTCGCACTCATAACTTTCGAGCTCTTTAATAATGCTTAGCATCTCACTTTTATTGCCACTTAAAATCGTTGTAAAAATTGTTTCAAGTTGGTTTGGATCTAAAAGACCAAGCATTGTTGCCACATTTTCAGGTGTGATATAGCCCTTTGAAAAAATGATTGCTTGATCCATGAGTGTCAGTGTATCACGCAATGAACCGTTGCCTGCACGAGAAAGCATCTCCAATGCCTCTTTTTCATATTCAATATTTTCAAGATGAAGAATATGGCAGAGATGATTGACGACATCACTTTGCTTAATCTGTTTAAAACGGAAGTGTTGAGCCCTTGATAAAATCGTTGCAGGCAGTTTTAAAGGATCGGTCGTTGCCAAAATGAATTTGACATAACTAGGAGGCTCTTCCAGTGTCTTTAAAAGTGCGTTAAAGGCTTGAGTAGTGAGCATATGGACTTCATCAATGATAAAGATTTTAAAGCGTGCGCTAGTAGGTTTGTATTTGGTGCTCTCGATGAGTTCGCGAATATCATCAATACCACGATTGGATGCCGCATCCATCTCAATGATGTCAATATGACGGTTTTCATTCGCACTAATGCAATGTTCACACACTTCACATGGCGTAGAGGTTGGACCTTGGTCACAGACAAGAGCCTTAGCAAAGATGCGTGCAGTGGATGTTTTACCACTCCCCCGTAGCCCAGAAAAGAGGTAGGCATGAGAGAGCCTATCTTGGTTAAGTGCTAAACTAAGCGTTTGAGTGATTGATTCTTGACCGATCAACTTATCAAACGAAGAGGGGCGGTATTTGAGAGCAAGTACTTGATGTGACACGTAAAGACCTTTATCTAATTTATAACCAATTTTACACTATTTCGAGATTTTTTCCAAAACCTCATTCTGCCAACATCATTGGCAATCTTTAGTGTCATAGTGGCTAACTCAATCAAAAAAGTTTTGCTTTTCTGACGTTCTGAACTAGACTTTTAAAAAAAGTCTAGTCATTCATAATAGAGAGTAGTTCTTCATTGTCCTTGGTTTTAAGCATTTTTGCATACAAGAATTTAAGTGCTTCAATGTCATCCATTTGGCTGATAGCGCTTCTAAGAGCCCAGATTTTTTGAAGACGATCAGGAGTAAGAAGAAGCTCTTCTTTACGTGTTCCTGATTTCATGATGTTAATCGCTGGGTAGATTCTTCGATCTGAGATATTTCTATCAAGAACAATTTCGCTGTTACCGGTACCTTTGAACTCTTCAAAGATAACTTCATCCATTCGACTACCTGTCTCAATCAATGCGGTTGAAATAATCGTCAAACTGCCGCCATTTTCAATATTTCTTGCAGCACCAAAGAAACGTTTTGGTTTATGCAATGCGTTGGCATCGACACCACCACTTAAAACTTTACCACTTGAAGGAGTAACGGTATTGTAAGCACGTGCAAGACGGGTGATCGAGTCTAAAAGGATAATGACATCTTTGCCCATCTCAACGCGACGTTTAGCTTTTTCAATGACAAGGTTGGCGACACGAACATGATTGGATGCTGGCATATCAAACGTAGAGCTATAGACCTCACCTTGAACACAGCGTTGCATGTCGGTCACCTCTTCAGGTCTCTCATCGACAAGCAGAACAATGAGTTCAGATTCTGGGTGGTTACGTGCGATGCCATGAGCAAGCTCTTTCATAAGTTCGGTTTTACCACTTCTTGGAGGGGCAACGATCAACCCACGTTGACCTTTACCGATTGGGGTAAAAAGATCCAGTACACGACCGGTGATTTTCATTGGATCGTATTCAAGTTTGATTTTTTCAGTTGGGTAAAGGGGTGTTAGGTTTTCAAAAAGAGGGCGTTTTTTGCTCTCTACAAGAGGAAGATAGTTGATGGCTTCAATTTTAAGAAGGGCGTAGTAACGCTCTTGATCTTTGGGAGGTCTCACTTGTCCTGTAACGATGTCACCGGTACGAAGCGCAAATTTTTTAACTTGGGTACTGCTAACGTAGGCATCGTTGGCGCTGTCGGAGAAGTTGGCATCCGTAGCACGTAGGAAACCATACCCTTCACCCGCAATCTCTAAAATACCCGTAAACAGAATGAATCCACCTTGGTTGACTTGAGATTTTAAGATCTCAAACATTAAATCTTGACGTTTAAGTTCATTGGGGTTTTCAATGCCAAGTTCAGCAGCAATCTCTAAAAGTTTTTCAAGTGGCGTCGTTCTTAGACCCTCAATTTTGTAGCCATCTACGGGAATATGGGTTCGTGATTTGTTATAGTGTGTTGGTTTTGCTTGTACGTTTCCATTTGTATTACCGTTGGGTTGGGTTGTATTCGCGCAGGGTTGATTGTTTGAGGTGGGAGTGTTTCCGCTCATTGTGCCTTCTTTGTTGTTAGTTTGATCGTTCATGAAGCTAGAGTCTCTTAATATGGTGAAAGATTCCCAAAGATAGAGTTGCTTGAGTCGATTGTTATGAGACTACTTTGTGAGAATTTCTAAAAAGTAGTGATGGTGTAATTTTAGTCAAAGTGGCAAGATTTGTCAAGGTGGGCTAAAGAGAAAAAAGATAAAATGGCGCTCATAAATTGTAAGCTCAAAAGAAGTAAAGAATGAATGATTTAGTGCATTTGGCAATTATTATGGATGGCAATGGCAGATGGGCGCAGCGCCAAGGAAAAGAGCGCTCTTTTGGACATAAAGAAGGCGCTAAAAAAGTACGAGAGATTACCAAATATGCTGCAAAGATGGGTATTAAATACCTTACACTCTACGCTTTTAGCACCGAAAACTGGAATCGCCCCAAAGCCGAAGTAAGCGTTTTGATGAAACTGCTTTCCAAGTATTTGCACAGCGAAATTCCTATACTTCTTGAAAACAACATCTGTTTTGACGTGATTGGCGATATGAGCAAACTTTCATCCTCTTTGCAAAAAGAGATCGCTTATGCTAAAGAAGCAACAAAACATTGTTCTGGACTGAGACAAATTTTGGCGATCAACTATGGTGCCCAAGATGAGATTCTTCGTGCCATCAATAAATCTTTACATGTAAAGGGTGAAATTACCAAAGAGATCTTAGAATCTCACCTCGATACAGCAGGTATTCCTTCTGTGGATCTGCTTCTTCGAACAGGGGGAGATTGTCGTCTTTCGAACTTTTTGTTGTGGCAATCTGCGTACGCAGAACTTTTCTTCACAAAAACCTTATGGCCTGAATTTTCAATGGGAGAATTAGAAGCCATTATTTCCGAATATAAAACATCCGAAAGACGATATGGCAAAGTTTAGCCAAGAAACAAAAACATGACATTTTAAAAATGGTATAATTAGAAAGAATTACAAATATCAATAAACAGAATAGTGCTATACTAATGTGAGAAGTTTTGATAATTCGTTAAACTATAGTGAGTTATCATGAAAAAAATAATTTTAATTGTCTTATTTTGCTTATGTCAATATGTAAGTGCTGAAGAGGCTCTTCGTCTTGGAATTTTAGCGTTTCGCCCAAAAGAGCAGGCGCTACTTCAGTGGCAACCTTTTGCAACTTACCTTCAAAATGCTATTGGGAAACCTATATCCCTTCACATCTATAATTATCCAGAATTCACACAAGCGGTTGCCAATCATGAGGTTGACATCATCTTGACCAATCCAGGGCATTACATCGTTTTAAAAAATAAGTTCAAACTCTCTGCACCTCTTGTTACTCAAATCACACAAAAAAATAATTTTACACTCACCCAATTTGCAGGAGTAATGTTTACACGTCACGATTCACCTATTTTAACATTACATGATATGGAATATAAACAGATCGCAGTAACCGATACCAATTCTCTTGGTGGGTATCAGATGCAAGCCTATGAGTTGGCAAACAGCGGTATTGACCCTCATGATACGCGTTTAGTCATAACTGGAATGCCACACGACAAGATTATTGAAGCGGTACTTTCCCATAAAGCCGATGTGGGATTTGTGCGTACGAATGTCCTTGAAGATATGATTCATGAGGGGAAATTAGCATTATCTGATATTAAAATTATCAATGAACAAAAAGATTTGAACTTTCCTTTTATTCACTCAACAAAACTTTATCCCGAATGGCCTTTGGTCGTTGTCCCGGGGTTTGATGAGCATATTGCACGTACCCTAACCGTAGCGCTTTTAGCGTTGCCATCCCAGAGTGAAGCAGCTACCCGTGCTCAGATTTATGGATTTACGGTTCCTGCGGATTACAAGGGGGTAGAAGATGCGCTGCGAATGCTTCGTGTACCACCTTTTGAAGAAGCGCCTAATTTTACCTTAGCAGATTTTTGGTCACGATATTCTAATTACATCACAGGGATATTAACTGTTTTCCTTGTTTTTCTTATGAGTATTGGCGCGCAGTTGTATAGGCAAAACAAACAAATACGTCAAAATGAAAAATACCTACTTTCGGCTCAAGATAGCTTGCAAAGTACCTTAGATGCCATTCCTGATGCTCTTTTTGAAATGAGTTTAGAGGGTGTTTATTTTCGTGTGGGAAGAGCGCATGCTCATTTTTCTTCTATGTTGGAAAATTTTATTGGTAAAAATGTGAATGAGATTTATCCAAGTCACGTTGCCCTTGTTTTTATGGAAGCATTACAGGAAGCCAATAAAAAAGGGCGTGCTTTTGGGTTTCAGTATGCTTTAGAGGGAACTCATAAACTCTTTTGGTTTGAGCTTTCGGTCTCTAAGAAAAAAGAACCCCATAAAATGGCACATTTTATTGTGTTATCGCATGATATTACCGATCGTAAAGAGACAGAAGCAAAACTCAAACTCGCCGCAAGTGTGTTTACGTATGCTAGGGAAGGTATTATGATTACCAATGCTTCAGGCGAGATCGTTGAGGTTAATGATACCTTTACATGTATTACAGGGTATACCCATGAAGAAGTTATTGGGCACAATCCACGCCTGTTAAAATCGGGAAGGCAAGGAGACTCTTTTTACAAGCAAATGTGGCAGTCGCTCCTTGAAAAAGGGCATTGGTATGGTGAAATCTCTAACCGCCGTAAATCGGGTGAAGTTTATATTCAAATGACCAGCATCAGTGCGGTTTATGATGAAAAAAGGGTTATCCAGTCATATGTTGCCCTTTTTACAGATATTACAACGATGAAAGAACATGAAAAGCAACTTGAATACATTGCCCATTACGATGCACTTACTTCCCTCCCGAATCGTGTTTTATTTGCAGATCGACTCAGACAAGCGATGGTACAAACAGAGCGAAGGAAAAAAGAGTTAGCGGTTGTTTATTTGGATCTTGATGGTTTTAAGGCGATCAATGACCAATACGGGCATCATATAGGCGATGAGCTTTTGGTGATTATTGCAGAACGTATGGAGGAGGCTCTTCGTCAGGGCGATACGATATCAAGGCTTGGTGGCGATGAGTTTGTCGCTGTCTTGACAGATCTTGAAAGCTTAGAAGAGTGCAGACCTATTTTAGATCGTCTTTTGCAAGCAACATCAGACCCTATTGTGATCAATGACAACATTATCCAAGTCTCTAGTAGCATCGGTGTGACGCTGTACCCGAAAGATGGTGTGGATGCAGAACAGCTTTTAAGGCATGCTGATCTTGCAATGTATCAGTCTAAACAGTCGGGGAAAAACCGTTACCACTTCTTTGATATAGAGTATGACAAGGCGATCCAACAGCAAAATGCAAGTCTTGGAAATATTTTATCGGCGATTGCAAACGATGAGTTTATTCTCTATTACCAGCCCAAAGTGAACCTTAAAACACATGAATTGATCAGTGTTGAAGCGTTGATACGGTGGCAACACCCTGAAAAAGGCTTTTTGCTTCCACATGCTTTTTTGCCGATTGTAGAAGATCATGTACTGAGCATTAAATTGGGTGAGTGGGTCATTGAGCGAGCATTTAAACAGATGAGTGATTGGATCAAAAAAGGATTGCCTCTTGCTGTGAGCATTAATGTCGGTGCAAGACAACTTCAAGATGCAAACTTTACGGATTATCTACAAACCATGTTGTTTCGTTATCCGGAGGTGCCATCGCATCTTATTATATTAGAAATTTTAGAAACCAGCGCACTGGAAGATATGGTGCATGTTTCGCAAATCATGCATGCGTGTAAAACCTTAGGCGTTCGTTTTGCCCTAGATGATTTTGGTACGGGGTATTCGTCGCTCAGTTATCTTAGAAAATTGCCAATCGATATTTTAAAAATCGACCAAAGCTTTATCTGCAATCTTCTACATGACCGAGATGACCTTGCCATTGTTGAAGCGATTGTGGGCTTAAGTAAAGCGTTTGATCTGAGTGTTGTTGCCGAAGGTGTTGAGACGCAAGAACATGCAGAGCTTCTCTTAAAACACGGCTGTGAGTTAGCACAAGGCTACGGCATCGCACGCCCAATGCACCCAGATGCTATCATTGATTGGAAAAAGACCAGTTCTTACATGTAAAAGTCTTGATTGAGATCAATCAATGACATCATTTTGTCCTCTTGCTAAGATACGGGAAATTTTTCAAAGAGGATAAAAAATGTCTTTAAACATGTTATGTGATCAATGCTCTATGAGTGCCATCGGTGGCTGCGGCTCAAAAGGTCAAGATGTTGGAACGTGTGGCAAAGATGCCAATTTGGCGAAACTTCAAGACATCATGATTTACGGTCTTAAGGGTTTAAGTGCGTACAGAACGCATGCCAATGAATTTGGTGCTAATACCAAAGAAGTCGATGACGTCATCGCACAAACACTTTACTTTACCCTCACCAATGTCAACTTTAACTTTGACGATCACATCGCTCAACTGATGAAAATCGGCTCTGCAGGTGTTAAAATGATGGACATCTTAAGTGATGCACACATCTCTCACCTTGGCGTTCCAACGCCTGTTCAAATCAGTCAAAACAGAGCTGAAGGTAAAGCGATCTTGGTCAGCGGTCACAATCTTGATATGTTCTTAGAGCTTTTGAAACAAACCGAAGGTAAAGGCATCAATATTTATACGCATTCAGAAATGCTTCCAGCACATGCGTACCCAGAGCTTAAAAAATACCCTCACCTTAAAGGTAATATCGGTAAATCATGGTTTGATCAAACGAAACTCTTCGAGCAATGGGGCGGAACTATCATTGTCAACACCAACTGTATCGTTCCTCCAAAATCAAACGCAACCTATGTCGATAGACTCTACACCTATGACATCGTCGGCATCAAAGAGGGCAAAAAAATCCACAATAACGACTTTAGCGAAGTTATCGCTCAAACATTGGCACTTCCTGATGTAACAGGTTTTGACAGTGACGAAACGCTCGTAACAGGTCACCACTATAAAACCATCCTCGGTCTTGCGCCTCAAATTCTTGAAGCGGTACAAGCGGGCAAAATCAGCCAGTTCTTCGTCATCGCGGGTTGTGACGCTCCAGGAAGTGGTGGCGAATATTACAGAAAAATGGCAGAGAGCTTACCAAATGACTGCGTCATCTTGACATCAAGTTGCGGTAAATTTAGATTTAACGACATCGACTTTGGAACCGTTGCAGACACAGGCATCCCTCGTTACCTCGACCTTGGTCAATGCAACGACAGCAATGGCGCTGTACACATCGCACTAGCCCTTGCAGGCGCACTTGGCGTAACCGTTCACGATCTCCCTGTTTCGATTGTCTTGAGTTGGATGGAGCAAAAAGCAGTTCTTATTCTTCTAGGACTCTTTAGCCTTGGCATTAAAAATATCTACCTAGGACCAAAACCACCACAATTTGTCAACGACGACATCTTCGCGTTCTTGCAAGAGAACTTTAACTTGCATTTGACGGATGATGCGGCAAGTGACGTGGAAAAATTGTTGCTTAAAAAACCTGCGTAAGGTTTACATGTAAAGATGGGGAAGCCTTGAGAGAGGCTTCTCTTTGTCTTTACATGCATCAATTAAACCCAAAATGAGAGTTTAGAAATAGTCTTTTGAGTGTATACTTTTAACATTACTCAAAAGGGAGTCATTATGTTCAAAATGTTCATCACTTTCATCTGCTCCTTCGTTTTTCTAGGCTGTGCCAAACACTATGCACCCCTTCCAACGGTTGAAAAAGTTGATCTAAACCGATACCTTGGCACATGGTATGAGATAGCACGGTATGACCACTCATTTGAAAAAGGCTGTACGAACGTATCGGCGACATATGCGTTAAATGACGATGGAAGCATAAATGTCCTCAATCAATGCACAAAAGAAGATGGAACGCATAAAGAAGCCAAAGGCATAGCTTACGCAGTAGATGCAACAAATTCAAAATTAAGAGTGAGCTTCTTTAGACCTTTTTACGGTAATTATTGGGTGCTGATGTTAGATGAAAACTACACCTACGCGCTCATAGGTGAACCCAGCCGCGAATACTTATGGATACTCTCTCGCTCAAAAAACATCGATGAAGTAACAAAACGTCAGATTTTAAATAAAGCAGCGGAATGTAATTATGATACGAGTAAGCTTCTTTGGGTGAAGCAGGAGTAAGGGGAATTACTGTTTAAAAAACCTGCATAAATCTTTATATGTAAAAATGGGAAGATCTTCTATTTTTATGAAGTTAAAATAATTGGCTTTATTCCATCTCTAAAATATTTATCGCTTTTTGATAATTTTCAGTATCTCCGTAAAAATATTCTTCTAGAAGTGGTTTGATTTTATAGCTTTTGACAAAATCTAAATCCATATTTTGCATAAAATAACTATGCCCTAACATATAATCTTCTCCAAGTGTTTCTTTAATAAGTTGGTTGAGTTCATCCATCAAAGCTTTTGATTCCGAATGCGTAACTAATGAAGAATTAGGCTTCATTTTCAAAAAAGTAAACCTTCGTCTTAATGCTATGTCTATGGTTGCAATAGATTTATCCGTTGAGTTCATAGTCGCTATGATATAAAGATTTTCAGGGATTAAAAAAGGCGTTTTTGAATAAGGCAGAGTTACTTCATACTCTTTTTTCCCTCGTTTATCTTCTTCAATAAGTGTAATGAGCTCTCCAAAAATTTTAGAGATATTTCCTCGGTTGATTTCATCGATGACAATGTAGTAATTTTTCCGTGCTTCTTTTCGTTTTTGAATAGTATTCACATTCAATGTTTTTTCAAATTCTGCAATTTTTTTATAAATCATAAAATAATACCTAGCATTTCCATGAGTACTCTTTTGAGATTCGTAAGTTGGTTTTACATCTTCATAAGATTTTATATTTCCATTTTTAAACTCAAGATAATCTCTTTTTATAATATCTGGAGTCAGTCTTTGTGTATTTGATTTGATTGAGCCACCTAAAACAAAAGCTCCTCTATCATTGATACTTTCTATAGTAATTTTTTTATCGATAAAAAATTTTTCTTCTTTATCTAAACTATCTTGAACATGATTTGTAAATTTTTGAATCAATTCATCAAAATTGAGCTGCTTTGCATCTTCATTAATTTGGCTATTTTCCAAATTTTCTTTTGCTTTGTCAGCTATTCTTTTAAAAATACCACCTTTTTTATCAAGTTCAATATCTCCATTTTCATTAGGTCTAAATCCTTCAATGAAATCTTCATATGAATAATTTTGATGAAAGGTTACGAACTCTATTCTTTTTTCATTTTTTATAGTTTCATATAACTCGTCAATACTTCCATCTTCGATTTCATCATTCTTATTATTAATGACAAAATCAAAGATTTTACTTTCAGTAAAATCTCCACCTTCAATTAATGCAACAAGTTTTTTACAGTTAAAAGTTTTACCAACGCCTGGAGCACCATAAAGCATTATATTTTTTATATTCATATTTTTGTTCTCCATATAAGTCTTATTAATAATTTTTTCTAAATATTTGGTATCTTCATCTTCAATATAACCAATGCTTCTAGTTGTTTTTTGATTTAATTTATTTGCATCAATACTAAAACCTTGATCTAGAATTTTTAAGATTTCAATTTTTATGACCTTGAATAAAATCTTTATCCCGAGCAATGTCAGTCTTTATTTCTCCTAAAAATTTAGCTTTTGCAAATAATCTCTTTACCGTACAAAAAATAAATAATTTCATTTAGGTTTAATCTTGTTGAATCTCTTTGTATTAAAAAAATAGGAATTATCTCGATTCGGTAAAATATTTAAGAAGAATTTTTGTGTTTCTTCAAAAGTCTCAAACCCTTTGAGCTTAGTAGATAACCTAAAGATAATGTTACTCATTTATTACCTCTATTCTTTTTTTGATTTCATTGATAAAGTCATTATAGATAGTTTTTTCAGAATTCAACTCAAGACTTCTCAATTTTAAGATTACTTTTTTATCGTTGATTCCTAGCATATCTTTACTGTAGATTTTGTCTAAATGTTTTGGATATAAAAGCATCGTAGTATCAATATCTTTAAAATTATTAGCATACACATACATTTGGTATCTATCATTTCTACTTGCTATACTATTTGCTTTTAATATCTTGTATTTACAATCTATTATTTAAATTTTTACTTTTTACGATAATATCTGGCTTTAAATTTAATCCACCAAAGGATATATAACCATTAGGTATTTCTACATCATCATATTTTTCTTTTAAAATTCTTGCAATAAACTTCTCAAATAGAATATTCATATCAAATAAAAAAGCAAATGACTTTTTATCTTGAGAAAAAAGTGGAATGGATTGTTTTAAAAGTAATAGTGCAATCTCAAAGCTAGTTTTAAATCTTTGAGTTAGTCTATTGAAATGAAAATTCAATGTATTTATATCGATGTGTTTATATTCAACTTCATCGAAAATGAGTTCACATTGTTTTAATAGTTTTTTGTCGTCTACAAATTTTTGAAAAAATTTAACTGCATACAAAAAGAATTGATTCAAACTGTTATTTTCACAAAATTCGTCATATTGGCAATAGATTTTATCTTTTGTGAAGTTATATTTTAGATTTTCATTGATGAGATATTTGCCTTTTAAAACTCTTAGATTGTTCTCTTGAGTAAGATATTCTTTAAAAATTCCTTTTTTAAGTTCTTTTAAAAGATTTTGGGCAAACATTTGAATAAAAATTTCTAAAATAGTATGTTTTTGATTCTGACAAGAAGCAATTTGTTCATTTGAGAGTTTTATATTATAGGCATACATCAGCATGTATATGAAGATATTTAGATTTTGCTCATCGTTTTTATTGGCAATTTTGGGCAAAATATAAAAGTCTTGATGGTTGAAATTCAAAATCCCACAATACTGTGCAGCTTTTAACGTTTTCCAATCAAGAGTAAAATATTTATGTAATGCTTTATTGTCAATAATATGTTTACATAACTCTTTATGTGTTACTTCTTTATATTCATGGATGATTTGCATATGTCAATTATACTTAAAATCTACAATAAAAATTTTAATGCCTTGATTGAAATTAATCAATAAAAGACAAGACTAAATTTTTTATCTATCTCTATTCATCTTCAACCAATCTTTTACGAATCACCTTCAACTCTTCTTGACGTTTTTCATCCGCTTCGGGGTAGTGCATATCAAGCGCTTTGAAGGCATCGAGAAGAATGTTGGAGATGATGAGGCGAGCATTTTTTTTGTCGTCTGCTGGGACGATGTACCAAGGGGCATGTTTGGTGCTGGTGGCGCCAAGACACGACTCGTACGCGTGCATGTACTCTTTCCAGTATTTTCGCTCTTCAAGATCGGCAAGGCTAAATTTCCAATTTTTATTGGGTTTGTCGATGCGTTCCAGAAAGCGTTTTTTCTGCTCGTCTTTGGAGAGGTGGAGGAAAAATTTGATGATTTTCGTGCCGTTTCGGTGGAGATGGCTTTCCAAATCTGTGATGGAAGCGTAACGCTCTTTCCAAATACTCTCTTCATCCAGCAAGCTATCGGGAAGTCTTTGTCCTTTTAAAATCTCAGGATGAACCCGAACGATGAGCACTTCTTCATAATACGAACGGTTAAAAACGCCGATCTTTCCGCGTTCGGGTAGCACGCACGTCGTACGCCAGAGAAAATCATGCGCGAGTTCTGTAGCCGCTGGGTGTTTGAAGCTGAAAACCTGACAGCCTTGTGGGTTGATGCCTGAGAGAACATGGCGAATAACGCCATCTTTGCCCGCCGCGTCCATTGCTTGAAAGATCAGTAAGACAGCGTATTTGTTGGAGGCATAGAGGAGTTGTTGCAGGTCGCTTAAGGCTTCGACACTTTTTTTGAGCGTCTCTTCGTACTCTTCTTTGGATGTGTAAAATTCTTTAACAAGCGTAGGCCATTTTTTAAGCTCAACTTTGGTGCCCTCAGGTACGAGAAAATCTTCGGTTTTGAGTTTCATCATTTACCTTTGTCTTTACATGTAAAGTATACGAATGTATTGTATCGCTTTTTAAAAAAGACTTTACATGTAAAGAGTTTAGTGCGTAAAATCTTTGAGTAATTCAATAATTTTTTGAGCCGCTTTTTCGGAGCCGTATGAAGAAGCATCAAGTGTAACATGGTAGTTGGTCGCATCCTTCCAGTCTTTTTTTGTGTAGTGAAGACAGTAATTAGCACGATTTTTATCAGAAATTTCCAAGTCTTTATCGGTACACGGTGGAAGTGCTCCGTATTTTTCATTGATCTTTGTTTTACGATACTCTTTGTTTGCGTGAATGAAAACATTGAAACAATTGGGGTCGTCTTTTAAGATAAAATTGGCACAACGTCCGACAATCACACACGCACCTTTGGCACAAATATCGCGGATAATCTTACTTTGCACCATAAATAAAACATCAGCAGGCGGGAGTTGGTTATCCACGTAAGCGTAGTTTTGCTCGTAGAGTTCATACAACAATTCATTGGCTAAATGCTGTTCATTGGCTTGAATATACGCAGCCGTATACCCAGTCTTTTCTGCTGTGAGTTCAATGAGTTCTTTATCGTAAAAAGGAATGCCAAGCTCTTTGGCAATAAACTGTCCGATCTCATGTCCGCCACTGCCGTATTCTCGTGAAATCGTAATCACCAACGCGTTGATACTTGCCGTTTCTTGCGGGCTTTGCGTTTGAGCAGCGGTGTATGTCCCCAACCATTGTTCGACAATCACTAACTTGGTACTGTAAAATTTAATCAACGCCCCAACGAGCAATGCCGCGACAATGCTACCTTCACGTATACCTTCTAAACGCTGTAAAAAGGTAAAAGAGCTGATGACACCTATGATGACCATTGAACTATCTAGGCTGATTTTGACTTTACCAAACTCTTTGCGGTAGGTGTGCGAAATAGCAACCGCCAAACCATCGAGTGGCAAATAGGTCAAACGTGTTTTTAAGAGTAAAAAGATGCCAAATGCCAGCACACTGCACGCCACTAAACACCAAAAAACTTGTGCCACATAAGACGTCGGGTTTAACGTGGAGAGCAGATACATCGTAAAATCAATGCAGTACCCAAAAATGATCACGGAAGGGAGTTGAACAAGCTCTGTATCCATTGGTAGTTTTTGCGCAGAACCGCCATTTGCATAGCAATAAAAATGAGGTTGAGCAAAATGGTCAATTCACCCAAACTCAGCGGCAACGTTAAGCTGTACACGTACGGCACACACGAAATCGGTGAAACACCTAAATTGGCTTTAACCGATAATGAAACACCTAACGCCATGATGAATTGCCCTAAAATAAAAACGACAATGCGCTTCGTCATATTTAACGTTAACATAGTTTAGTAATCCTTCATTGATGCAGTAGCGACAAAAACGTTTATGTGAAAACGGTTGGTTTTTGAGGGTGCATAGTAGTGTCTAAAACGAAGTAGGTACTATACTACAAACTCAATGAGAGGGAGAACTTTTTGAGCTAAACGCTTCATATTTTACTTCTGAGGTGCTTCCATTTCGATGATTTCATCATTGATGGAAATAATCTCGCCAGCAACGATTTTAGCGCGTTTTCTTGTCTCCACTTCACCGTTTCGTTTCACGTGTTCTTCTTCGATGAGCATTTTAGCCTGCGCACCACTTTCCGCAACGCCTGTCACTTTGAGCAGTTTAAATAATTCGATGAAGTCATCTTCTAGTTCAAATTTCATTTTCAATCCTTTGTTTACGTGCAATAATATCCGAATCCATCTTTACATGTAAACCTTCTCAAACCTCTATTGATGAAAGTTTTTGGTAAAATAGTCACACACAAAGTGGGGCATAAAGGAACAGTGGAATGGATAGAAACCGAAGGGTGGTGAATTACTCGCTCTTAGCATTGGCGGGAACGGGTATGTATTTTAGTGTCGGTACGATGTTCCAAACCTTAGAACCACCCAAAAAAGCGCGACTGGATGCGGCGACTTTTATAGACACTACAACGTTACCTCTGAATGAGATTTCCTATTTTATGTGGCAGAAAAAACCGCTTTTTATCCTCAAAAAAGATGCGTCGATGATGCTTGATACAAAGCGAGACATTCACATTGGCGAGTATTATTACACCTTAATGGTGGGGATTTGCACCCATTTAGGCTGTGTGCCAAAGTACGATGCGACGCTTAAACGCTTTGTTTGTCCGTGTCATAATGGGCAGTTTGACTACAATGGCAACGCGCTTGCAAGTCCTGTCACAAAGCCCTTGGTGATTCCGCCGTTTAAACTGAACAATGAAATGATTATTGTCGGCGAAGTGGGTGAGGCGTACCTACAATTGATGGAGGCATCAAAAGCATGAATTTAAAGCTTAAAAACTTCAATATTTTACTCTACACAGGCGCCATCATGGTGGTTTTGTGCCTTTTGCTATTGTGTTCAGGCATTTTTCTGGCGATGCACTATATTCCCGATGCGGAGAAAGCCTTTGAAAGTGTCCATACGACGATAATGCAGGAAGTCAATTACGGCTGGCTGTGGCGGAAAATTCATGCGCTTGGCTCAACCTTTTTCTTTTTACTGCTCTACATTCATTTACTCGGCATGCTCTATTTTGGGTTTTACAAACATGGAAAAACGAAGTATTGGTACAGTGGTATGGTGCTCTATTTTTGCTGTATGGTCATCGGTTTTACGGGGTATGTGCTTCCGATGGGGCAGATGAGTTACTGGGCGGCGCAAGTGATTACGAGTTTGCTTGAGTATATCCCCGGAGCGGGAGAAGACATCGTGCTGTGGGTTCGAGGCGATTTTAGCGTGAGTGGCATCACGTTATTGCGCTTTTACACTTTGCACATTGTGGTGATGCCTATGGCAATTTTAGTGATGATACTCGTGCATTCGGACTTTATGAAGTGGTACGCAACGACGAAGTTTTCATGGACACGCAAAGGTTTACATGTAAGCAAAGAGGAGCGCTATAGCAAACACGATAGTATTCCCAAAGCGCCAAAACCGTTTTTCTCCAATGCCGTTTTAAAGCCACTGTTGGCATGTACGCTCTTTTTGGCACTCTTTTTTTATTGCGTCTTTTTTCATGATTATTTAGCGTTTGATGCGCTCAATCTCACCCCTGCCAATCCAAGCGATACACCTGCACACATCTACCCTGAGTGGTATTTTTTATGGATGTTGCAACTGCTTAAGAGTTTTTTCTTTGACATCGGGATGATTAAAGGTTCGTACATCGGCATGTCATCTTTAGTGGTGGTCAATGTGGGGCTTTTACTCATGCCACTGTTAGATAGAAACCCTCGTCGCATTCCCGCACATCAGCGCCCTTACTTTTTAGTGTGGTTTTGGGCGTTGGTTGTGTCGCTCATAGCACTGAGTATTTTAGGAAAATTGCCAAGTTCGACACTTACTTTGTGGATTGGACTGTTTTTTTCCACCGTATTAATGGCACCTTTTTTTCATTTTGCCATTTCTTTCTCGAAAGGAGTCTCATGCCAAATCTTAAAATTTTTGCGGCAATCGTAGTGTGCGTTTTTGTACTTGTTGTGGGGCTTGAGTGGTTGCCAAAACAGTATGCCCCTCAAACGAATGCCGTTGTCATGGAGCAGACGCTTACTGCGCCAACGAATGAAGAAAAAGCGATCTACGAAAAAGAGATGAGCAGGCGTGATGAGATGGGGTATAGTATCGTGGGGTATTTTCTTTTGCTCTCGGCATTGTTGTACCTTAAAATTGTTCTGCAACGCTCCAAGTCAAGTGAGTAAACAAACGCTTTACATGTAAAGATTAAGGCTTCTTTTTTCCATCCAAAATTACGTCGATAATCATGGCAAAAATGCCTAGTGTAATGAGTGTAAATGCCCATGAAAAGCTCTTCGTGACTACATACCCGACAATCAAAATAGCCAAAGCCGTAGGGACTTCGTTGTAAGCTCTAAAAAATTTTCCACTTTTCGTGCAGGTGTCATTGGCAAGCTCTAAACGGTACTTTTCCAATGAAAAAGAGTAGAGGGTGAGGGCAATGAGTACCGTAAACTTTGCATAAATCCATCCACCGCTTGAGAGTAGTTGCGGGTCAATAAGAATCATGCTAAGACCACTTATCAGTGTTGCCCAAAAGGCAGGAAAACCGATGTATTTATAGATTTTATATTCTTGAATTTTCACAACTTCCACAAACGCTTTTTTTTCAGCATGTTCCACATGATAGACAAAAAGCCGTGGCAAGTAAAATAACATCGCCATCCATGACATGAGCGCAATAACATGAAACGCAAGCAACCATTTATAGTGATCCAATATTTATCCTTTGACATTTTACAGACGTATTATAACACCAAAAACTTACCCTAAACTGCTTTACATGTAATCCTTAAAACCTCCTCTAAAGTGAAACTATTCTACAATGACGAAAAGACTCAAAGGATGCCAAACCATGCCATTTTCTACGCTCAAACTCTGCCCACAAATTCTCCAAGCGCTTAGCGAAGTAGGACACGTCACGCCAACGCCGATTCAAGAAAAAGTGATACCTTTAGTGTTAGAGCACAAAGATGTATTGGCGCGAGCGCAGACGGGAAGTGGTAAAAGTGCTTCGTTTGTCCTTCCGATGTTAGAGCTTTGGAATGCGAGCAAAGGTGAGGGAAAAGCAAAGATCAAGGCATTGGTTTTAACGCCGACTAGAGAGCTTACCGTGCAAGTGGCAGAAGCGTTTGTCACCTTTGGAAAATTTTTACATGTAAAACCAAAAGTGGTCAGTGTCATTGGTGGTGAGAAGATCGGCGAGCAACTCTATGACATCCAACAAGGCTGCGACATTGTGGTCGCAACGTCGGGGCGACTGCTGGACATCATGAGCAAAAAGCAGATCGACCTTTCTCGTGTCGAGTTTTTTGTGCTCGATGAAGCGGATAAAATGCTTGATCTTGGGTTTGAGCAAGAGTTAAGTTCCATCCTTGAAGCCTTACCTGAAAAACGACAAAATCTTCTCTTTTCAGCGACGTACCCTGAAAAGATGCAGATGATAGCTTCCAAAATCACTCAAAGTGCGGTAGAAGTCAGCATTGAAGCCGAAGCACCAACGGTGGAGCGAATCCATCAACGTGCCATCGAGGTCAATAAAGAGAACCGAGCACCACTTCTGCGCCAGTTACTACGCGAAAACAAATGGGAGTTGGTGTTGGTGTTTATGGCAAATAAACGTGCCGCCGATAACATCGCCGTGAAATTTCGCAAACATGGCTTTTTAGCCGAATCCTTTCATGGTGATCTCATTCAAGAAGACAGAGCATGGACACTCAAGTCGTTTAAAGAGCGAAAAATTCGTGTTTTATTTGCCACCGACATCGCTTCGCGTGGGCTTGACATCGACGATGTGAGCTGTGTTATCAACTTTGATTTGCCTCGTGCAACGGAAGATTATATCCACCGCATCGGACGAACGGGACGTGCGGGCAAAGAGGGTGTAGCGATCTCGTTTATTGACCATGAAGACAAGGCACATTTTAATTTAATCGAAAAGCGTTGTGGAATCAAGCTTGAAACAGAGCAGATTAAAGGGTTTGAGCTCGAAGGGGAGGCACCTCAAAAAGAGAAGGGGAGTGCGCCCATCAAAGGCAAGCGCAAAAGTAAAAAAGATAAATTAAGAGAAGCGCAAAAAGAGGGTGCAAGCTCTTAGGAACTTGCACCATTAAGATTATTAGAGAAGAACGATAGACATCAGAAAAACAATACCAATAGTTACAAGACCTTGAACCAAGGTTGCCATCGTAAAGGCTTTGTATGCGGTTGGAACGTCCATTTGACTGAAACGTGAAACAACCCAGAAAAAGCTATCGTTGGCATGACTGACCGTAAGTGCGCCCGCACCAATCGCCATAACGGTTAAGACTTTTCCCATTTCGCTGTCAAGTCCTAAATTAGCAAGCAATGGATACATAATAGTCGAAGTGACTACGAGTGCTGTCGTTGAAGAGCCTTGCGCCGTTTTAAGGGCAGCGGAGATGATGAAAGGTACAAAGATACCAAGGCTAAGCGTTTGAAGTGTGAGTCCTAGGTAGTCGCCAATACCACTGGCTTTAAGAACGGCTCCCAGTGCTCCACCTGCACCTGTGATAATGAGAATCTCACCTGCATTTTTAACACCTTCACCAACCCATCCTGAAAGCGTCTCTTCGTTCCATTTTGGAAGTAAAAGACTGGCAAACAGTACACCAACAAAAAGCGCATTGGCAGGGTGACCTAAGAAAACAAAAAATTTATAGATAAACGTATCACTGGAATCTTTAAAGGCAAGCTTAGCGATACTCTCGATGGCCATTAAAAGGACGGGAATAAAAATAGGGGCAAACGATTTGAACGCACTTGGAAGTGTGCCATACTTGGCTTGGACTTCGATGTCTTTTTCCAAATCGATGTCCATGTCTTCACCACTTTGGTACAACGGTCCTCGTTTGATTGCCCAAAAATAACCTGCAAGCATTGTAAAGATAGCGACAAACAGACCCACAAGAATGACAAGACCAAGATTGCCTACCATCAAATTACCCGCTGCTGCGATGGGACCTGGTGTTGGAGGAACAAGCGTATGGGTGGCATAAAGTCCTGTTGCAAGGGCGACACTCATCGCCACACCCGAAACTTTAAGCTGTTTGACCATGGAGCGTTTGAGCGCGTTTAAGATGACAAAACCACTGTCACAAAAAACAGGAATCGAAACGATGTAGCCGATGATAGACATCGCTAGAATGGGGCGGTCTTTACCCACAATTTTCAGAACAACATTGGCCATTTTAATCGCAGCACCACTTTTTTCCAAGATGACACCGATGATGGTTCCAAGCACAATGACGATACCAATGTACGCCAAAATATTTCCAAAACCAGACGTTATAGTTTTAGCGATGTCGGCGTATTTCATCCCGACGCTAAACGCGATACCGTATGCTGCAACCAGCAAAGCGATAAAAGGGTGTAACTTCCACTTACTGGTTGAAAGCACGATAAAACCAATAGCTACTAGCAAAATGACTATGAGCATTCTGACTCCTTTTTTAGTTTTTTAATCTAATGTTTATCTTTAAATTAAAGCATGTCATTATAGTGTAAAAGGAGCCATTTTAAGACGAAAAAATTTAAAAAATTAACGTCTTTTATGATTTTACATGTAAAGATTTTTAAGCAACGATAGACGCCTTCTTAATTTCGAGTCTATCATACATATCGAGGATGTTTACATAGTGTTGGTGGAGGCTTACATCAATGAAGTAGACTTTACCATCTAAGATGTTCACTGCGTGTTCAACGTTTTCTTTACCAAAAATGTCCCATAGGGCACTTTCATATTCACTCCAGATAAGATTTTGTCCTCTTAACGAGAGAATTTCACACAGAAGTTTGCTCATAGGATTTTGACTAAAGCCAAGGAGCATGTGTGCCTCTTCGTAATTTTCCAAAAGGAGATTGACTTGTGCTTTAAGGTCAATCATCTGAAAATTTTGTTCGAAAATGACACCGATGTATTTCTCCATATTGAGTGAATCTTCAAGGGGCTCGATGGTTTCAAGTAAGACTTCGTGATTTTCCTCTTTAAAATTAAGGACAGCATGGCGGATAAACTTGCCGCTGTTTCGGTTTTGATACACCATATCGTCGATAGGATAAACCTCTGAGACACTTGGTACAATCATATGGCATGAGTAGAAGTCTAAATACGTGTATTCACGAAGGTAAATCTCTTTACCCATCGATTTGACGATGTTGCATAAAAAAGCATACTCCGCAGCACTTCCCTCATCTTTGTACTTCCATGGGGCGTACTCAAACATTTTGGAGGCATTTAAAAAGCCAAAGCCTATTTTCCCGTTGGAATCGATGAAGTGCGCTTCAAGGTTGAAGGTGTCACCCACAATGCTCATGTCAAACGTTGGCATCTCAAAAGCGTCAAGATTTTCAACACCTCTGCCTTGCATCAGCTCACTCATCGTTCGCTCTAGGCTCACTTCCAAAATAGGATGTGCGCCAAAAGAGACAAACAGTGTGCCATTGCGCGGGTTAATAAGCGAGATAGCTGTCACAGGAAATTTTCCACCCAAAGAGGCATCAAGCACTTCAACAATGAAGCCTGCTTTTCTAAGTTCAATCAAATCTGCATGAAGTTTAGGAAAAGTAGCGATAATCGCTTCGGGATATTTTGGAAGTGCGTAACCATTTTTGATGATTTCCATTTTGGCATAACGCTCAAAGATCTCGCTCAAAGCTTGTACTTTAGCCTCATCAGGTGTATTGCCACTCGCGAGTCCATTGCTGACATAAAGATTGCTGAGAATGTTTAAAGGAATGTACACGTGTTCATTGGCAAAAAAGCTTTGAAAAGGAAGAGCGACGATCTTATCTGTATAGTCGCTATTAAAATCAACTAAATCTTCATTGCTCAGCTCATTGGATGGGTTGTAGATAGTATATAAAGAAGGACTAAGGTACTCTCCACCAAATTCAAATACCTTTTGGTCTGGGTAGTACGCACGATTGGGAAGGTGAAAATCAATAAAACAGTTGTTGGTTTGAAGTCGTTCGATGTATTCACCAAGAGCACTGGCTTTAGATGCTCCAGAAAGAGTGCCTTTTCCGTTAGAATAAATATGATTGGGAGCTTCGATGGATGTAAGGTTGACAGAGTAGCAGTTTTTAAGGGGATGCTTTTCCGTTGCAAAGGTGATGCCACACCCAAGGTCACTTAAGATGGTTTCCATTTTTAAGATAGAGACTTCGAGGGGTGCGTTTTTTGAGAGTATATTCATAATGTAAAAATTCCTTTTGGGTGTAACGCAATGTGGTAAAAATGAGTAAAAGTTGAGTAGATTAGGAAGGTAACAGGGAGGAAATAGAAGTTATGAAAACTTCCATTTTGCCGAGTTAAAATCAATTCGAATGGTGGAGCTGTGGGGGATTGAACCCCAGTCCAAAAATAGCCACCTATGACGTCTACATGCTTAGATATTGTTGATAGTGTTTAATTTTGCTTCGTACAACAATCAGAAAACTACGCAAAACGAGCCTTTAACTTCGCTGCATGTAAAGGCGTTCATGCAGTATATCTATCATAGCTATGATACTTCTCAATCCTCCTTAGATAGCATTAAAGGGAGAAGCAGTCCTTATGTATTAAACTTATGCAGCTAGTGCGTAAGCAGGACGATAGTTACTGTTGTTAGCAGTTATTGATTGAAGGTTGTGTAACGGAAGACCCTCACTTCCGACATGCAGCCATAAGCTAAAACTACTCCTGTCGAAGCCATGTCAGCCCCATTCGGAAACAGATTTTACCATAATAAACAAGAAACTTTGCTATAATCCGCAAAAATGTAGAAGGATTTGTTTTGAAAAGATTGATATTGCCTCTTTGTGCCGCTCTCTTGTTTATGTTCATGCAAGGTTGCGCACCAAAATCACCGCCTCCAGCATCAACGCTTAAAACCTATAACACTGAAAAAGATACAACCAACCCAAAACTCACTAAGCTGGTTGGTAAAAATTACATCAAGGGTATTGTTCGCACTTTGAAACAAGAGGCGAATTCGTCATTATGGAATTATGAAATTGATGGTATTGATAAAACCAATGGAAAATTATCTTATGTAAACTTCGATCATAAATCCGTGCTTGCTAATGAAGGAGATCTTGTCTATGCTTCTTTTGATGGTATGCGTTTAACAGAGATGTTTGTAATCAAAGCAGTCAAAAATACTACCTATACACCGCCTTTAAAGAAAAAGAGCTCGGCTAAAAAGAGTAGTAGTGATGATGATGGCGGCGCTGGTAAACGTAATAAATCACATCAAGTGATTGGTGTTCCACAAGAAGAGTCTATTAAATTAAATTAATTTTACTTTTGTTAACCGATCGTTTACTTTGAGTTTCTATACTTCTCTTAGCGAATTTCATATTTTCTTCTGAATTATGGAGACTCAAAGGGGCGATCCGCCAAGCGCCTCTTTGAAACCTTTTTCTAACTCTATCGTAAAAATAGCTCCCCCATTTTCATTCTTCACTTCAAGTTTACCTTTCATACTTTTTTCGATGATAAGTTTTGACATATAAAGCCCAATGCCTGTACCTTCATTTTGTTCTTTACTACTAATATAGGGTTCAAAAATCTTTTCAATAGGCTTTATTTTAATGCCACCACCATTATCTTGGATAATCAAACGTACCACATTTTCATCGCTCTCTAAGCTAATAGTAATCTTCCCCCCTTGTTGTCCTGAAGCAAGGATGGCATCTTTCGCATTGGAAAGTAAATTTAAAACAACTTGTTCATACTCATTTTTGTATCCCACAATATACTCATCATGTGGAATGTTAACTTCGACAGTAATCTCTTGATTTGTAATAGACATACCAATAATCCTCAAGACTTCATCAACAGATACTTGTATGCTAAATGTTTTTTTATCTTTATTGGGCATAAAGAAGTTACGAAAGTCGTCAATGGTATGTGACATATATTCGACGATGTTTTCTGCCTCAATACATTTAATTTCCATGGCGGTTTTATCGAGCTTGTCCATGTTGTATTTGAGTTTGAGTGTCATCAAGAGCGCTGAGAGCTGAGAGAGAGGTTGTCTCCATTGGTGAGCGATGTTGCTGATCATCTCTCCTAGTGCTATAAATTTAGATTTTTGGATCAAAAGCTGTTCTTGTTCTCGGTTTTTTTGAATCTCCTCGCTGACGCGGCTTTCCAGTGTACGATTAAGGTTTTCAAGCTCAAGTGTTTTTTGCTGAACCTGTTTGTGGTAGGTTTGCAAAAAGCGTTCAATGCGTTTTCCTAGCATGACAGCGAAAGTATTTGCAATAAGAGCAAAGAGCAAGAAAATAATAATAGCTGAAGTCACTTCGAGTTTCATTTTCTTTTGAAAATCAGCCTTAGCAACGCCTATCTCCTTTTCAATATCATCCGTATAGGCGCCCGCCGCGATAATGAGATTCCATTTTGGGTAGAGTTTGAAATAAGAGACTTTTGGACGTATGATGTTGCTCTCAGGTTTTTTGTACATGTAATTGACAAAAGAGTATCCTTTTTCATGAATATCTTGGAGAAAAATTTTGCGAAAAGCTTTTCCGTTTTCATCCGTATAGGCATCAGAGATATATTCGCCTTCTATATCGGGACGATTAGGATTGATGAGCATTTTGGCAAATTTATTACCACCCTCAATCTGTTCAACTTGATAGACAAAAATATAGTTATGCTCTTCCCCGCCATAACGAATATGACGTATCCAGTCATAGACCTCTAATTTGAGTGCTTCTTCTTCTTTGGTGGAGGTCAATGGTTTTCTTTGTGTTTTGAACTCTATAAATTCAATAATTGCATCGACTTCACGTTTTAAAACATTGCGCTTATTTTCAACAAACGTTTTCTTGCTGTCTTCAATTTGTGCGGAAAGAATTTCGTACTGTTTGGTGATAAAAAAAATAGCCATTAAACAACATTAAAGAGCTGATGATAAAGATGTTACTAAAGATGATGATCGTAGAGATATTGCTCTCTTTGATAATTTTCATAAAAAACTCCCATAGCGACTGCTATAATAATGAAAAGAAAAAGAATCATAGTGATTCTTTGGAGAAATGTAAAGGGTGTTTGATGGATGAAAAGATGCTGAAAAAGCTTGCTCAATATAGAGTTTTGTATGCAGAAGACGAAGTTGGGGTCAGAAAAAATGTCAATGAACTGTTGAGTCTTCTTTTTAAAGAGGTCTATTTGGCAAATGACGGAGAAGAAGCGTATAAACTTTTTTTACAGCACAAACCTGATCTTATTATTACTGATATAAAAATGCCACATTTAAGTGGTATCGAACTGACAAAAAAGATTCGAGAGAGCGATAGCAAAGCGCATGTTATTATTATTACGGCGTACACAGAAGTTGATTTTATGTTGGAAGCCATTGAACTCTCACTCCTTCGTTACATTGTTAAACCCATTACAGAGACGAAACTTTTTGATGCACTGGAAAAGTTTTTGCAGTCTAAAGACAAAGCGCATCTTCAAGAAATAGCCGTTGAGTGGTACTATGATTCAATGCAAAAAATGATTACACATAAAAATGAGATTTACGAATTAACCAAAAAAGAGGCAAAGCTTATTGAGTTGTTGTTGGAAAAAGATTCGATTATTACCTACGAAGAGATTGAACAATATTTGTGGGAGAGTGAATATATGAGTCTTAATGCCCTTCGCTTGATGATTAAAAACTTAAGAAAAAAATTGCCTGAGGGAACATTGAAAAATATTCAAGGGATAGGATACAGACTCTAAAATTAAACCTTTAAAATAGCGTTACAAAAAGAAGCTTTTAAGAGCATAGTGATAGAGCTTTTACGGTTTACATGTAAAGAGAGTTATTTTTCATCTATAATCAAATTTACACCTAAATCTTTATAAGGAATCAGCATGTTCATTTTCTTTAAAGGGTTAATTTTCATAACGTTTTGTATCTCTTCTTCCATCGCAGCAGAATATACAATCAAACTCACGCATGTTGTAAGCCCCAATACACCCAAAGGGAAAGGCGCTGATTTTTTAGCTAAAAGAGTAAGCGAGCTCACACACGGTAGAGTAGAAGTCATTGTCTATCCCAATTCACAGCTTTATGGCGATGGTGAAGAGATAAAAGCTCTGAAACTAGGTAATGTCCACATTGCTATGCCTAGCTTCTCAAAATTTACCAGTATGGTACCCGAAATGCAACTTTTTGATTTACCATTTTTGTTCAGAGATGCAAGCCATGTCCATACGGTGTTGGATGGAGAAGTAGGACAAATCATCAAAGATAAAGTAACGGCTAAAGGTTTTGTTGCAATTGATTATTGGGATGCTGGTTTCAAACATTTCTCCTCCAGTAAAAAGGCGATTTTAATGCCTCATGATGCGCAAGGGCAAAAATTAAGAATTATGAAATCACATGTACTCGAATCTCAATGCAATGTCATGGGTGCTATTCCTGTCATTCTGCCTTTTGCTTCAGTCTATTCTGCCCTCCGTCAAGGAAGTGTCGATGGAGCTGAAAATCCACTTTCTAACTTTTACACAAAGAATTTTTACGAAGTACAAACGGACTTAACACTCTCATCGCATGGTTATCTTGGGTATCTTGTTATTATGAGCGAGAGTTTTTGGAGAAAATTTCCAACTGATCTCAAGCCCATGATACTGCAAGCCGTGAAAGAAGCGACAGCATATGAGCGTAAACTTGTGGCGCAAGATGATGAAGAGACCTTGGAAAAGTTAAAAATGTATGCCAAAACGTCTGATCATTTTAAAATTCATACGTTGAGTGCAGAACAAAAAGAAATATGGCAAAAAACGATGGAGGCACTTTATCCACAGTTTTATGGTGTCATTGGTGAAGATCTTATTAAAAAAGTGCAAGTAATAAGATAAGTAAAATATACTTTACATATCGTTTAAAAGTTATTTTTTTCGATAACAATTTGATAACAAAAAGCGAATGAGTAGGGTGTTTGTTGAAAGATTTATTGTAATTTATTATTTTTTGTGATAGACTTGTCTCGCCTTAAAAAAAATTCAAGGAGATAATATGAAATTAGCTAAACTTAGCTTGGCGGCTATCGTAGTTGCTGGATTAGCATCTAGCTCATTTGCAGAGAGTACAACTCTTGCAGATGCATTTAAAAACGGAAAAGTAAACGGCGAATTAAGAGCTTGGTACTTTGACAGAGACAATGGCACATCAACTGAAAATATTTTCAATACAGGTGTAAGCCTTGGTTATGTAACAGACTCACTTTATGGTTTAAGTCTTGGTCTCACAATGCAATCAAACTATTCTCCATTTGCAAATGATGCTGAGAAAACAATGTATACTTCTGATATGTATGGTTCAGGCGCAGTTCTTTCTGAAGCATATGTAGCCTATACAATTGGTAAAACAACGGCTAAAATTGGTCGTCAATACATCGCTACACCTCTTGTAAATGGTTCTGGCTCACGTATGATTAAAGAATCATTTGAAGGTGCAGTTGTTGTTAACACAGACCTTCCGTCAACAACAGTATTTGGTGGTTATGCTGATAAATTCCAAGGCAGAACAACAAATATTGATAAAAGTTTAACAGATAAGACTACAAGTGATATCGGTGAATTCAAAAAAACAGCAGTATTCTATGGTGCAGGTACTACTGGAGGATCAAATGTTTTTGGATTTGACGGAGCCTACACTATTGGTGCAATCAATAAATCTATTTCAAACTTAACATTAACAGCTCAATATTTATATGTTAATGATGTTAGTAAACTTGATGGCACTGTACTTGGTGATGCAAATGGTTTCTATGGCGAGGGTAACTATGTAGTGCCTTTAAGCAATATGAAAGTAATCTTAGATGCAGGCTATCGTGGTTCAAGAACAACGAGCCTTCTAGATACTGCACATCTTGAAGGTGATTTGTATCAAGCACGTGTTGGCTTTAAAGAGCTAGCAGGATTTGGTGCATCTTTTGCATATAGTACCGTATCAAGTGACCAAAGTGTTCTCTTGGGTGCAGGTAATGGCCCAACAACTTATACTGCTCCACTGATCAAGGCTGCTGAAGTTACTTCAGGTGCAAATACAGATGCATACAAAGTTGAAGCAACTTATGATTTCAGCAAAGTAGGTGTTGTAGGTCTTAAGGTATTAGGACAATATGTATATGTTGATCAAGATGCTGTAACAGGTGTTGTATACAATGGTGTGGCTGCTAAAACAAAAAATAAATTTTGGGAAGGACAAGTTTCATATGACATCCCAAATCTTAAAGGTTTAACACTATCTCTTGAGTATGAAAATGCTACAAAAGAAGTCGCAAATGCTGATGTAGATTCAAATGAAATGAGATTTAGAGCTAACTACAAATTCTAATTTGTACCTCTCTTAAATCTATAAAACAGTGGCGATTTTCGCCACTGTCCCTTTTAAAATCTTCTTTTACCTCTTAAATTTCTAAAAAGCTTATTTTTTCATCACACGTTTTATTTTATTTTACTATTTTTTTGTGTATACTTCGCCTTGTAACCAAATGGTAATCAAACATTTTCAAGGAGAAAATATGAAATTAGCTAAACTTAGCTTGGCGGCTATCGTTGTTGCTGGACTCGCATCTAGCTCATTCGCAGCAGACACACTTGCTGACGCGTTTAAAAATGGAACAGTAAATGGTGAGCTTAAAGCTTATTACTTTCAAAGTGATAATGGTAAATCCACAGAAGATATTTTTACAACAGGTGTTATGCTTGGTTATAAAACAGCATCTCTTTATGGCTTGAGTTTAGGTGTAACATTCCAAGGTAGCTCATCTCCATTTGCTGATGATGGTGGAAAAGATAGATATAAATATACTATGTATGGTCCTGGCGCTTCTTTATCTGAAGCATATATCGCTTACAATATCGGTAAAACAACAGCAATGGTCGGTCGTATGTTCTTAGACACTCCACTTGTTGCTTCTTCTAGTTCAAGAATCATTAAAGATTCTTTTGAAGGTGCTGCTGTTATCAATACAGATTTACCAAATACAACATTAATTGCCGGCTATGTTCAAAAAGGCCAAGATAGAACAGATTATAATGATAGTATTGGTAAATTTCAGAAAAAATTTGCAACAGGTTCTCTTTCATACGGAGAGTTACCTGTAAATGCTGAAGATGGTGCATATACTCTTGCTGCTATCAATAAATCAGTTTCAGGTCTTACTTTAACAGCTGCATATGCTTATGCAAATGACATTGCCCAATTAGCTTACGCAGAAGCACTTTATGAAGGTAAAGCCGGTGAAATTGGATATACTTTGGGTGGTCAATTTTATTATAATAAAATCGATAATGCATTAACAAATCTAGCCAATACATTAGCAGTAACTCCGTTTGCTGATGATAGTATTACAAGTTATGCGCTTAAAGCAGGACTTAGCTTCAAAGGCATCAATGGTACAGTTGCTTATTCTCAAACTAGCGATGATGATGTTGCAACAGGTGTAGTAAATGGCTCATCAACAGATAAAGGACTACATAGAAGTGAGCTTGTTTCAGGCTTAGGAAATGGTGCTGATCTTCTTTATACAGATGCAGTCATCGCCTCTCCTGGTTACACAAGAGATACAAAAGCGTATCTTATTGATTTAAATTATGATGTAACAGCGGCTGCTAACGTTGGTGTGCGTTATGTTCTTGCAGATGACAATTATCTTGATGCAAAATATTCTTACAGCAGTGTTTATGGTAGCTACAAATTTGAATCTCTAAAAGGCTTCAGCCTTGGCGCACAATACGAACACCAAGGTAAAGATGCAGATGGTGACGACCTTTGGGTTAAAGCTAACTACAAATTCTAATTTCTGCCTTTTTATTCCACCCCTTTTTGGGGTGGAACTCTTCTCTTCCTTTTTTTAATATTTCTTATCTGCATATTTTTTATACAACATCTCCCAAACTTTACATTCAATCTTAAGTAACTTTTTTGTACTATATTTCTATTACTACACTAAGGAGTATTCATGAGAAAACTAGCTCTACTAGCTACATCTGTTGCGCTTTTAGCATCGTCTTCTTTTGCTAAAGACGTCAGTGTTGGTGTCGCCATGTCAATGAGTGGACCACTCGCGGCATACGGTCAAACTGCCTATGAAGGTATTGAGTTTGCAAATTCATTGCAACCAAAACTTAAAAATGGGGATACCATTAAATTGGTGCTCATTGATACTAAAGGTGACAAAGTTGAGTCAGCAAATGCTGCAACGAGACTGATCAGTTCTGACAAGGTTGTGGGAATTCTTGGAGAACTCACCAGTACAAATACAGCGCAAGTTATGGCAATTGCTGAGAAAAAACAGATTCCTGTTATCTCTCCTGTTGCAACCAATGACAAACTTACTGAGCAAAAAGAGTTTGCAAATCGTGTTTGTTTTACTGACTCGTTCCAAGGTGCAGTTGTTGCAAACTACGCAACAAAAGATCTTAAACTTAAAACTGCTGTTGTTGTTGTTGATCAAGCGCAAGTTTATTCACTAGGTCTTGCAAAAGCATTTACGGATGCTTTTAAAAAGGCTGGTGGTAAAGTCATTAAAGAGATTAAAGTTAGCTCAGGTGATAAAGACTTTAAAGCTGTTGTTTCTCAAATCAAAGCAGCAAATCCTGATATGTTGTTCTTACCAATGTATCACCCAGAGGTTTCTATGATCGCTCGTCAAGCAAAACAAATTGGACTTGTTAAACCAATGTTCTCAGGTGATGGTGTTGCTAATCAGACCTTTATTGACTTAGGTGGTGATGCGGTTGAGGGTTACATGTTTACAGACTTCTTTGACTATGCTGCGCCTCCAACACAACGTTCAAAAGATTTTATTGCAGCTTATGCTCAAAAAACAGGTAAACAAGAGGTCAACTCTTTCGTTGCACTTGGTGCAGATGCCTATAATGTTATGATTGATGCAATGAATCGTTGTGCCAATCCAGAAGACAGTGTATGCGTTAACAAAGAGATTAAATCTACCTCTAACTTTGAAGGGGTCTCTGGTGTTATCAACATGGATAAAACTGGCAACTCTACACGTTCAGCCGTTATCAAAGTGGTTCAAAATGGTAAAGCTGTTTATAAAGCAACTGTAAATCCATAATCTTTTATCTCTCTTTACATGTAAAAGTGTAAAGAGAGATTTTAGAGCAATTTCCACTCGAAACAGTGGGTATTGCTCTAAAATATTTTAGGAGAATCTATTTGGATTTAACAATGTTTATGCAACAGATGGTCAATGGCTTTAGCCTTGGCAGTATGTACGCGCTCATTGCCATTGGTTATACAATGGTCTATGGAGTCTTAAGGCTTATCAATTTTGCGCATGGCGATATTATGATGGTGGGTGGATTTTTAGGGTATTTTGGCATTGCTGTTCTTGGTCTTCCTTTTGGGGCAGCAGTCCTTTTAGCTATTGTGGGCTCAGCGATCTTAGGTATGGCGAGTGATTTCATTGCCTATCGACCGTTGCGTAGTGCGCCAAAAATCTCACTTTTAATTACAGCAATTGGTGTCAGCTTTTTTCTCGAAAATGCTTTTAACGTCTTTTTTGGTGGCGTTCCTAGAGCTTTCCCCGTGCCTGCTTACCTCGAAGAAATTGTTGACATTATGGGTTTAACGATGCCGGTTTCTGCAATTATTGTGCCTATTATTACTGCTTTCTTATTGGCTGCTATTCTATGGGTACTTTTTAAAACTAAATACGGTATGGCTATTCGTGCGCTAGCTTTTGATGTTGGAACGGTCAATCTTATGGGAATTGATGCAAACCGCATCATTACGCTTGTATTTGGTATGGGCTCAGCACTTGCTGCTGTTGGGGGTATCTTTTGGGCAGTTAATTACCCTTCTGTTGAACCAATGATGGGTGTCCTTGTAGGTTTAAAAGCCTTTGCCGCAGCTGTTGTTGGTGGCATTGGAAGTGTCGGTGGTGCTGTTCTTGGTGGATTGATTATTGGCTTTACAGAAGTCGTTGTTATTGCTTTTTTCCCAGAATTGGGCGGTTATAAAGATGCTTTTGCTTTTATCTTTTTAATTCTCATCCTTCTGTTTAAACCCACAGGAATTTTGGGTATTGATTTTGAAAAAAGTAGGTTTTAATATGAACAGCCTTATCCTAAAAAAAAGAGCTATTGATCAAGCTCACTATAGTTGCATTAACACTATGGTTTATTTGGTTTTCCAACACACACTTTGATGAATACACCGTAAGAATTTTAAATAATATTGCTATTTTTGTTATTTTAGCGGTGAGCTACAATCTTATTAACGGTGTAACCGGTCAGTTTTCTCTTGAGCCTAATGGCTTTGTTGCCATCGGGGCCTATGTAACAGCACTTTTACTGGTAAGCCCTGAGTCGAAACAGTATCAATATGCCATTGTTGATCCTTATCCGTTTATATTAACACTGCATGCTAACTTTGTCGTAGCACTTTTATTGGGTGGTATATTTTCAGCCATACTGGCAGCATGTCTCTCTTTCCCTGTGTTTAGAGTACGTGGAGATTACCTTGCAATCGTAACACTTGGCTTTGGATTTATTATTAAAATCTTAGCGATTAATGTACCAGAAGCGACGAATGGTTCTCTTGGGCTTAATGACATTCCAGAATTTTCTAATCTTTACTGGACAGGTGGCATTGCAATGATTGCTGTTATTGTTGTGCTCAATATCATCAATTCTAAATTTGGTCGTGCAATGAAAGCGGTTCGTGATGATGAAGATGCTGCCATTGCAATGGGTGTGAATACCTTTAAAGCCAAAACATTGGCGTTTTGTACAAGTGCCTTCTTTGAAGGAGTCGGTGGTGGACTTCTAGCAGCACTCTTAACAAGTATTTCCCCTGATCTTTTTGACTTTTTCTTTACTTTCCAGTTACTTATTATTATTGTTTTGGGTGGTCTTGGTAGTACGACAGGCGCAATTATTGGTACTGTTTTAGTGATGGGTGGAAGTGAATGGATGCGTTTCTTGGATGAGCCAATACATCTCTTTGGTTACAATGCCCCTGCAATGCCGGGTATGCGTATGGTTGTTTTTTCTCTTGGCCTTATTTTGATCATGCTCTTTGCACGAGAAGGCATTATGGGCAAACGAGAACTAACAGACTTTTTTAAACCGCGTAAAAAGGGTGACAAATGATCTTGAAAATTGACAATGTCACTAAAAATTTTGGTGGTGTCACAGCCATAAAAGAGACCAGTTTTAGCGTTGCGCCTAAAGAAATTTTTGGACTAATTGGACCCAATGGTGCAGGTAAAACCACGATGTTTAATATCATTACGGGTAATTATACACCGACATCAGGAGAGGTTATTTTCAGAAATGAAGCCATTAGTGGTTTAAAACCTCACCATATTGTACGAAAAGGTATTGCAAGAACGTTCCAAAATATTAGACTTTTTTCAAGCATGAGTGTTTTGGATAATATATTAATCGGCTTTGATTTCCAAGCACGTTATGGATTTTTAGAATCGATTTTGCGTTTCCCTCGTTTTATTGGGGAAGAAAAGCGTATTAAAACACGTTCAATGGAAATTTTAGACTACTTTGGCATGAGCTCTTATGCCCATGATAAAGCGGTTGATTTGAGCTATGGCCAACAACGTAAAGTTGAAATAGCACGCGCTCTTGCAACCAATCCTGATCTTTTACTGCTTGATGAACCAGCTGCTGGTATGAATCCATCAGAGACAGAAGAGTTGGGTGAGATTATTAAAAAGGCTCGAGTTGATTTTGATTTGACGGTTCTTTTGATTGAACATGATATGAAATTTGTCAATCAATTGTGCGATAAAGTTTTAGTTTTAGATTATGGTAAAACTATTTTTGAGGGCAAACCCGCAGATGCGATACAAGACCCTGAAGTGATATCTGCGTATTTAGGAGATTTTCTTAATGATCAGTGTTAAAAATTTACATGTCTATTATGGACTCATTGAAGCTGTTAAGGGAATTGATTTTGAAGTCAAAGAGGGACAAATTGTCTCTTTGATTGGCTCAAATGGTGCAGGAAAAAGTTCAACACTCAAAGCACTTCTTAACAGTGTTAAAAAAACGGGGGATATCAATTTCTTAGGTTACGATACCCATAACCATAAAACACACACGCTGGTACAACATGGTTTATCTCTCGTTCCAGAGGGAAGAAAGATTTTTATTAATTTGACAGTAGAAGAGAACCTTCGTATGGGGGCATTTAATAACGATGAAAATTTTGATCATCTTAGAGATGCTATGTATGAGCTTTTCCCGCGTATCAAAGATAAACGCTATCAACTAGCAGGGACAATGAGCGGGGGTGAGCAACAAATGTTAGCGATTTCACGTGCCTTAATGGGTGAACCGAAGCTCTTAATGCTTGATGAACCAAGCCTTGGACTTGCGCCTAAAATTGTTGGTGAAGTTTTTGAGATCATTACACGATTACGTAATGAGGGAATCACCATTCTTTTAGTTGAGCAAAATGCTTTTGCTGCTCTCAAAATTTCAGATTATGCCTATGTTTTAGAGAATGGTAAAATTGTTATGAATGGCGTTGCATCTGCAATGATTGGTGATGATACTATTCGTAAAAAATATCTCGGTGGATAAAAAATTCACATCTTCTGTTTACATGTAAATCTCTCTTAGCGGAGGTTTACATTTCTATTAAACTCTTCTATAAAAACTCACCCCGTTAGAGCAAACAAGTACAAATGATTTTAGTGCGATATTTTACTTATAGAATGAAAAAAAGGGTATCAAAGTGTATTTTTTTTGTTTTTTCTAAATTAAATAACGCTGTGCAAGGGACATGTATGATTTATAAATTATTTACTCTAAAAAGGTAACATAACTTAATTTTTCCAGATAAGGGAGTTTTATGGATTTTGTATTGAAGCAGATTTTTTCGATGAAATCGGCTATCATCCTGATGGTGCTTTTTGGACTTTTTTTGTGGTGTAGCAACGTTTATTGAAAATGATTTTGGTGTCGAGACGAGTTGGGCACTGATCTATACTGCATGGTGGTTTGAACTGATTCAAGTTGCTTTAGCACTTATTTTAATCTCTAATATTATTCGATATAAACTCTACAAACTCGATAAATTACCTGCATTTTTATTTCATATTAGTTTTATTTTTATTCTTATTGGTTCTGGGATCACGCGCTATTATGGCTTTGAGGGAACTTTACATGTAAGAAATGGTATGCAAGAGGATAAAGTTTTATCAAGTAGTACTTTTATTCAAGTTAGTGCTTTAAAAGACACTAAAACTTATAGCTATAGTCATCCACAGCTTATTTCTCGTGCAGGTGGTAATGGCTTTTCATTCTCATTTGATGTAGGTGGCGACAAAGCAGAAGTAAAATTTAAACAATATCTACCCAATGCTACTGCAAAAGTTGTTGATGATCCACAAGGTGTTCCAATGATTTCAATGATGCTCAGTGGGTATGGCGAAAGTCTCAATGTTGTTTTAAAAGAGGGCGATACTTACGAGTCAAGTGAATATATTTTTAGTTTTAATGCCCAAGTTCCTCAAACCAAGAAGACTATTATCCAATTTACATTGGAAGATGGGAAATTTTATTTTTACTCCAAAGAAAAAATTGCATGGTTTAAAATGGCTGAAAACAAGCGTGGGGAATACGCAGCCGATAATAAGCAAGATTTTGTAACAGGGCAGCTTTATACCATTGGAAATGTGAATTTTGCACCACGTTATATTGGTCTTAAAGGGCAAGAAAAAGTTGTTGAAGATAAAAATCCTATGATAAAAGCAAGTGGCGTATCTGCAATTATCGTCGATGCAAAATATAAAGGCGAAACAAAAGAAATTGCTATGTTTGGACAAGGGAAAGGGAGTGAAGGTGAGCCAACTAAGATCATGATCTCAGGTGTTCCTTTCATCTTTGAGTGGGGTGCACAAATTTTTACACTGCCTTTTGCTATCCAACTTAATGAATTTCAATTGGATCGTTATGCTGGATCAATGTCTCCAATGTCTTATGCAAGTGAGGTTGAAGTGGTTGACAGTGAAAAAGGGGTTCATGTACCCTTTCGTATCTATATGAATCATGTATTGGATTATCGAGGCTTCCGTTTTTTCCAAAGTTCGTACGATAAAGATGAAAAAGGAACAATTTTGTCCGTAAATAATGATCCTGGAAAGTTACCAACTTATTTTGGATACCTTCTTTTAGGGATTGGACTTTTCTTTAACTTGCTCAATCCAAAAAGTCGTTTCCGTAAACTTGCAGGCATGGTACAAAAAGATATGACTAAGATAAAATCTATCTTGGTGGCACTTGTCTCCATCATTGCTTTGAGCCAAGGATCTGCACTACACGCCTATACTACGGAAGAGTATATAGGATTTTTAAAACAGTACGATGTAAAACATGCTGATAAGTTTGGACGCGTCTTAGTCCAAAGTGTCGATGGAAGAATTAAGCCGATAGATACAATTTCGACGGAACTGCTCAATAAAATTTATGGTGGCTCCTCCTATGAAAGGCTAAGTGCAAATCAAGTTGCCCTGAGCATGATGAGTTCTCCGAGTGAATGGCAAGGTCTACCTATTATCAAAGTATTTCATCCTGAACTAAAAAAAATTATTGGTATTCCTGAAAATCAAAAATATGCCTCTTTCAATGATTTTTTTGAAAAAGAGGGTGATCATGCTTATAAGTTAACCAAATATTCTGAAGAAGCTAATCGTAAAAAACCAGCGCTTCGTAACCAATTTGATAAAGATATACTCAAAGTAGATGAGCGTGTTAACATTTGTTATATGGTTTATACTGGCGAAGTCTTTAAAATGATTCCTAAACAAAACGACATCAACAAAAAATGGTTTGCACCTCAAGAAGCGGTTATGAACTTTTCCAAACAAGAAGGTGATGAAGTGAGAGCACTTCTTGGTGGATATTTTGATTCTATTAGCGAAGGGTTGGAAAAAGGAAATTGGGAAAATGCCAACAAAGCTATTGATAAACTTCAATCGTATCAAGAGCAGTATGGTTCTGAAATTATCCCAAGTGATAGTCGTATTAAAGCAGAAATTTTCTTTAACCATGCGAAAATATTTGCACGATTGACCCCTGTGTATCTTCTCAGTGGCTTAGTCTTACTCTGTTTTATTTTTGCAAAAATGGTCAAATCATCTTTAAATATCAAATTGGCAACAAAAATTGTTTTGACCATTAATTTTGTTGCTTTTTTAGCTCATACGGGTGGACTTGGGCTCAGATGGTATATCTCAACGCATGCCCCTTGGAGTGATGGTTATGAATCAATGATCTACATTGCCTGGGCAATAGCACTTGCGGGTATCTTCTTTTCTCGCCAGTCTGTGGTTTCTCTTGCATTGACATCCATTCTTGCTGGAGTAACGCTTTTTGTGGCACACCTTAGTTGGATGGATCCACAAATTACCAATCTAGTACCTGTTCTAAAATCTTACTGGCTTAATATCCATGTTTCGGTGATTACAGCAAGTTATGGATTCTTAGGACTATGTGCGCTTCTAGGCTTTTTTACATTGATCTTATTTATTATAAGAAGCACAAAGCAAACCAAACGTAATGTCGAAATTGAACGCAATATTATTGAAGCAACACGTATTAATGAAATGGCAATGATTCTAGGACTGAGCCTTTTAACCATTGGTAACTTCTTAGGAGGGGTTTGGGCCAATGAATCGTGGGGTAGATATTGGGGATGGGATCCAAAAGAGACGTGGGCTTTAGTTTCAATTCTCTTTTATGCAGCTGTGGTGCATTTAAGATTTATTCCCAAATTTAATACACCTTTTGCGTTTGCAGTTGCTTCAACGATTACTTTTTCTTCCATTATTATGACTTATTTTGGCGTTAATTTTTATCTTTCAGGTATGCATTCTTACGCTGCAGGTGACCCAATTCCTGTGCCATCTTTTGTCTATTATACCGTTGCCATTGTTGCTCTTGTTATTGCTCTGGCGTATCCTAAACGGGGCATCTCTAAAACCTTATAAATACAAAGAGGGATATTAATCCCTCTTTTAAGTTTGTGCTATAATAGGCAAAAATTTAAGAGGCTCTCCGTCATGCAAGAGAATTATCTCATAATAGCAATTGTTGCTGTTATTGCCATTGTTCTAATCACTTTATTTATTATTGTTGCAAATTTACAAAAAACGGTTGTTGTAGAAGTGACGCATCATACACAAGAACAAGAAGATAAAGCTCGAAAAGTAGTGATTGAAGAGTTAGTCGATATTGCTGCCAAACGTACTTCTTCTCGCAATGATCTTACCAACGCAATCCTCAAGGTAGCCAAAGAGTGCCCTTTCCCTACCAAAGAAAAAGGAATAGCGCCAAAACTTTCTAAAGTCTATCTCAATTTTATCTTGCTTATTGCAAGCCATCGTAATGCTGATGCAAAATTGATAGCATTTATGGATGAGGAGCTTAAAAAAGCCAATCCAGAATATAAACGTGAAATTGATTTGTATGAAAATGAGGGAATTAATCAAAGGGGAAATAGAATTTAGCTGAGGAAAATGGCGACCCCAGGGGGACTTGAACCCCCGTTCCCGCCTTGAGAGGGCGGTGTCCTAACCACTAGACGATGGGGTCGCACAAGTGTGTTTGTTTAGGACAATGGTGACCCGTGATGGATTCGAACCATCGACCACCTCCTTAAAAGGGAGATGCTCTACCGACTGAGCTAACGAGTCATGCTCAGACAGTTTCATAATACGATAAGAAAATGCTGAGGGAAAATAAAAAGTGGCGCGGCGGACGGGGCTCGAACCCGCGACCCCCGGCGTGACAGGCCGATATTCTAACCAACTGAACTACCGCCGCGCATAAATGGTGGTCGCTATAAGACTCGAACTTATGACATCCACCTTGTAAGGGTGGCGCTCTACCAACTGAGCTAAGCGACCATTATGAACACTAAAGAAGAAATATCAATGGCGACCCCAAGGGGATTTGAACCCCTGTAACCGCCGTGAAAGGGCGGAATCCTGGACCACTAGACGATGGGGTCGCACAGATAAAATGGTGACCCGTGATGGATTCGAACCATCGACCACCTCCTTAAAAGGGAGATGCTCTACCGACTGAGCTAACGAGTCATTCACGTTCTTCTCGTAATGAGGCTGAAATTATAGAGAAAAAAAGTTCATTTGTCAAGACATTTTTTCACTTTTTAGAAAAATATTTTCGCCTACATGTAAAAGCAACTTTAAGGCATGGTAAGCACTTTGGGTTTGAATATACTCACGATCACCTTCCAAAAGAAGTCTTTCGATAAGAATATTACCCTCTTTATTGCGAGCGCCTACATAAACCGTACCAACAGGTTTTTCAATACTTCCTCCCGTTGGCCCTGCAATACCACTGGTAGCGATGGCAAAATCAGAAAGGCTAGCATTGAGAACACCTTCAAGCATTTCACGCACACAGAGCTCACTGACTGCTCCAAAACGTTCGATAGTGTCGTTACTGACTCCTAGCCATGACTCTTTGATTTCATTGGAGTAGGTTACAAGACCCCCTTTGAAAACGGCCGATACACCTGAACGTTTGGTAAGCATAGAAGCAATAAGCCCTCCTGTACAACTCTCTGCAATACTGAGTGTCTTACCATGCGCTTGGAGTGATTCTGCGATATGTTCAATTACGTCAGGGTGATTGATTACTTTTTGAGGAAGAAGCGATTTTGCCGCTTTAAAGAAGCTCTCTAGATTGCCATATTTATTGGAAATTGCTTCGATGGTCATCCAACCGTCAATAATTTTTGCAGGAGTAATGCGAATCTCAAAATTTTGGGCTAAGGGTTCAAGTAAGATTTTAAGAGAATCTTCATCAATATTGATAATGGAAAATAGGGCTGAGCTATTTTTATTTTCAATTAAAACCGTAGGAAGCTTTTTATTTTCACTGGCTTTGATAATATTGATGAGTTTACCATCACGCTCCAAAAGATAGCTATTTTCTTCAAAATGAACTGTTTTAGAAGGAATGAGCATGCCTCCTTTAAGCTCTAGTGACTCTTCTCCTAGTGTTGCAATGACTTTATTGACAAGGTTAAAACTATCATTGGATGTGACAATGACGATTTCATCTGCATGGGTGATGGATTCTTCCAAGACAAAGAAGAGGTCTTTATCGTTTTTATCGATATAGACGGTTTGATCAGGAAGATCAAGATGTTTTGTAATGGTTGCATGAATGTAATTTAAAAATGGCAGATTGTATCGTAGCGCTTTTCCAACTACGATCAAAGAGCTTTTCATAGGAGTACCTTTTTTTTATTTTTTAATAGAGTTCTGGAAGAACTCTTAAAAACGCTTTTGAAGCAAAGCTTTAAAAGCTACGCTAACACTAGGTAATCTTGTGCAGAAAACCCACGCACTTTTTGGTGCTTTGAACGACTAGGGTGCTAAAGCTTGCCAGCGATGTTGGCAGACTAAAACTTTGCATTATATCGTATCACGCATTATACCGTAAGTGCTTCTTAAATCGTTTTTAGATAAACTTGCCTCATTTTAAGAGACGCTTACATGTAAAGAGTTGTAGCTTCCAAGGAGAAATAAATAGATGGACTATAAAGAGACCTTGCTTCTTCCTCAGACCGATTTTCCAATGCGTGGCAACCTCCCTCAAAACGAGCCTGCACGTTATGCCAAGTGGTTTTCCAAAGAGGAGAGTGCTTATGCAAAAATGATCAAAAATAGAGAAAATGCCCCAACGACATTTATTCTTCATGATGGCCCTCCGTATGCCAATGGGCATATTCATATCGGACATGCGCTCAATAAAATTCTCAAAGATGTGATCGTTAAAACCCACTATTTTTTTGGTGAAAAAGTGCGTTACGTTCCAGGTTGGGATTGTCACGGGTTGCCGATTGAGCAACAAGTGGAAAAAAACCTTGGGAAAGAGAAAAAAGACGCCCTTCCAAAAAGTAAAATTCGTGAATTGTGCCGCGAACATGCCCGTAAATTTATTGATATTCAACGCGAAGAGTTTAAATCACTAGGTGTTATTGGCGATTGGGACAATCCGTATATGACGATGAAATTTAAATTTGAAGCGGACATTTACCGTGCTTTGTGCGGCGTTGCAGACAAAGGCCTTTTGGTTGAACGCAGTAAACCAGTCTACTGGTCATGGGCAGCGCGAAGTGCCTTGGCCGAAGCGGAAGTTGAGTATGAAGACAAAGAAGACTACTCTATCTTTGTCGCGTTTGCACTAACGCCTGAGGCGAAAGCAAAACTGGATATTAGCACAGATGCTTCCGTTATCATTTGGACAACAACACCGTGGACACTGCCTGCCAACGTAGGTATTTCGTTTAGCCCCGAAGAAAATTATGTGCTCACAAGTGATGGTTATATCGTCGCTGAGCCTTTACATGTAAAACTTTTAGAGCAAGGTGTGATCGCAGGTGAGATCGTTAAAACCTTTAAAGCCAGTGTGCTTGAAAACAGTTTTGCACTCAATCCGTTGAATGGTCGTAAATCTCAATTTGTTTTAGGTGAGCATGTTACGATGGACGGTGGTAGTGGTTGTGTTCATACCGCTCCTGGGCATGGTGATGATGACTACAAAGTAGGGCTTCGTTACGGGCTTGAAGTGATTATGCCTGTGGATGAGCGCGGTTGTTACGATGAAACCGTCGTTCGTTTAGGACTCCTTCCGGATGCTGAGAGTTTTGTAGGCGAGCATATCTTTAAATGCAACGAGCGTATTTTAGAACTTTTGGGCACACGCCTTTTGAAATGCTCCAAATTTACGCACTCCTATCCCTTCTGTTGGAGAACGCATCAACCGGTCATTTACCGTGCAACCAAACAGTGGTTTGTCGCAATGGATGAAGCCGTTGGCGGACGCGCGAGTCTTCGTAAAATGGCGATGGATGAGCTTGGAAAAGTTCGTTTTTATCCCAAATCAGGCATTAATCGCTTAGGTTCAATGATTGAAAATCGTCCCGATTGGTGTATCTCACGCCAACGTGATTGGGGTGTACCAATAGCGTTTTTTAGAGATAAAACAACCGGTAAACCTATCTTTGACACCAACGTTGTGAGCCATATTGCAAACATCTTTGAAGAAAAAGGTGCGGATGCGTGGTGGGATTTAGAGATCAAAGACCTTTTGGTTGCCAATAGCGGTTACAACCCTGAAAATCTCGAAAAAGTGATGGATATTTTGGATGTCTGGTTTGATAGCGGTAGCACATGGAAAGCGGTGCTTCAATCCACTGACTACGATGCTGGAAGTTATCCTGCAACCATGTATTTTGAAGGAAGCGATCAACACCGCGGTTGGTTTCAAAGCTCACTGCTCGTTAGCACCGCAAACAATGGCATTGCACCGTATCAAAAAGTTTTGACACACGGTTTTACCATGGATGAAAAGGGTGAAAAAATGAGCAAATCGAAGGGAAATGTTATTTCCCCAATCGATATTGCAAAAAGCCATGGTGTCGAAATTTTACGTCTTTGGGCAGCCACAAGTGAATATATGAGCGACCAAAAAATCAGCGATAATATCTTAAAACAAGTCAGCGAGCAGTACCGTAAAATTCGTAACACATTCCGATTTTTACTAGCAAACATCAATGATTTAGAGACCATCTTGCCTTATGAGCAGATGGGTGTGCTGGATCAATGGATTTTAGCGCATGCTAAAGCGGTTTTTGATGAGGCTGAAGGGTATTTCAGAGAGTATGAATTTTCTAAAGGATTTGCCCTTTTAAACCATTTTATTGCCGTGGAACTCAGTGGCATTTATCTGGATATTTCCAAAGATCGACTCTATTGTAATGCGAAAAATGACACGATTCGTCTCTCTGCACAAAGTGCAATGGCATTGATTGCTGAAAAATTAATGGTCTTAATGGCACCAACCTTGACCTATACGATTGATGAGATGATGGAGTATGCCCCCGCCATCTTAAAAAGCAAAGGTGAAAATGTTTTTGACCTTGTGTATGCATCACTTCCAAATATGACAACAGCTTTCGATGAAGCCTATATGGTAGAAGCACGTGAAAAATTCTTTGAAATTGTGGATGCCCTTAAAAAAGAGAAGATCATCAAATCAACTTTAGAGTTGGTACTTCAAACCAGTTCACCTAAAATTGCTGCATTGGAAAAAGTAGATGCGGAAGATTGGTTTACGGTCAGTAAAGTGATTGAACATATGGAAACGGGTGAAATGGGCGTATTTGAAGTCGCAGGAGATCACTTTAAAATATTTAAAGCTGCCAAATGCAAATGTCCACGTTGTTGGAAATACCGTGCTAAAAGCGAAGAAGAACTTTGCCACCGATGTAATGAGGCTTTAAATGTTTGATTTGAGCGCTCCTGTGCAGTTAAGTTTTATTTTTATGACGATTGGTGCTATTTTCGTGGTGATTGGAGTGTGTATTTATCTGATCAATGTCAAAACAAAAAAATTAAAATCTGCCGACAAAGGCAGTAAACTTTGAAAAACCGCAAGGTGAAAAGAGCTTCAATGCCTTTGTGCCAAAGTGTTTTATAAATAATGATAAAGGAGAGGCGTTGATAACCTTAAAAGAGGCATTAAAACTTCCCAAAGAAGAGATCGAAGCATTTCGAACTGATTTAAAGCAAAAAATAGAAGCAACAAAAAGTTTGGGTGCCTATGTCGAGCAGCTTACATGTAAAACGATTAGTGAGTATGGTTCAGGCATTCCGATTGCCATTAAAGATAATATTCAAGTGAATGGTTGGGAAGTCACGAGTGGCTCTAACATCCTTCAAGGCTATGTCGCGCCTTATAACGCAACGGTTATTGATAATATGGTGCGTCATGGACTCTCTCCGTTTGGTCGTACCAACATGGACGAATTTGCGATGGGAAGCTCCACCGAATCTTCATTTTATGGCAAAACACTCAACCCTCACAATCCCAAATGCGTTCCTGGTGGAAGTAGTGGTGGTAGTGCTGCAGCTGTTGCTGGCGGCATTGCCATCGCAGCACTTGGAAGTGATACGGGTGGCAGTATTCGCCAACCCGCAGCTTTTTGTGGCTGCGTTGGTTTAAAGCCAACCTATGGAAAAGTAAGCCGTTACGGTTTGGGTGCGTATTCAAGTTCCCTTGACCAAATTGGACCAATTACACAAAATGTTGAAGATGCGGCTATTTTATATGACATTATCGCAGGGCATGAGCCAAAAGACTCTACCAGTGCCAACATGGCACATCAAAGTGTCGCAGACAAACTGAATGCGAACCGTAAAATGACGATTGCTGTCATTGAAAACTACTTGAATGAAGCAAGTCCTGAAGTGCGTGAACGTATGATGGATGGTATTCGTGCACTCGAAAAAGCGGGTCATAAAATCATTTATCGCAATTTTATTAACTCGAAATATGACATCGCAACCTATTATGTGATTGCAACGGCAGAAGCGAGCGCAAACCTCAGTCGTTACGATGGTGTTCGTTATGGAAACCGTGGAAGCAATGAAAACCTGAAAGAGATGTTTATTCAAAGTAGAAGTCTTGGCTTTGGTGAAGAGGTTAAACGAAGAATTCTCCTTGGAACCTTTGTTTTAAGCAGTGGTTATTATGATGCGTATTACATCAAAGCTCAAAAGGCGCGTCATTTTATCAAAGCGCAGTATGAATCCATTTTTAAAGAGGCTGATCTGATTTTTATGCCAGTAACGCCAACGAGTGCGTTTGAGTTTGGTTCAAAAGCAGATCCATTGGAAATGTACTTGAGTGATATTTATACCATTTCACTCAATCTTACAGGACTTCCAGGTATTTCGGTTCCTCTTGGAATGGATAGCAAAGGGCTTCCTGTTGGTGGACAACTTATTGGTCAAGCGTATGGTGAGCAAGCACTTTTAGATGGAGCGCTTAGCTTAGAGAGAGAATTAGGGTTATAGGAGAAGGACACACATGAAAATTAGAAAAAGAGCATTAACATTTGAAGACGTATTATTGGTACCAAAGTATTCTGAGATTTTGCCTAAAGAGGTTGATATTAAAACAAAATTAACGAAGAATATTACACTAAATATCCCTCTTGTATCGGCTGCAATGGATACCGTAACAGAGCACCGTGCGGCTATTATGATGGCACGTCTTGGAGGGCTTGGAATTATTCATAAAAATATGGATATTGAATCCCAAGTACGTGAAATCAGACGTGTGAAAAAAAGTGAAAGTGGTATCATCATTGATCCTGTTTCAATTAAAGCCAAAGCGACGCTGAAAGAAGCCCTTGCCATTATGTCAGAGTACCGCATTTCAGGTGTCCCTGTAATTGATGATAACGATATCTTGATTGGTATTTTAACCAACCGCGATCTCCGTTTTGAAAATGACTATAGTAAAAATGTTGAAGAGCTCATGACCAAAATGCCTTTGATTACGGTTAAAAAAGGCACAACGTTGGATGATGCTGAAGCAATTTTTAGAACCAATAAAGTTGAAAAACTTCCTATTGTAGATGAAAATAACAAACTAGCAGGTTTGATTACGATTAAAGATCTAAAAAAGCGCCAAGAGTATCCTCATGCTAACAAAGATGAGTTTGGTAGACTTCGTGTGGGAGCAGCTATTGGTGTAGGTCAACTGGATCGTGCTCGTGCGCTCGTAGAAGCCGGTGCCGATGTTTTAGTTTTAGACTCAGCACACGGTCATTCAAAAGGGATTATTGATACCGTTAAACTGATCAAAAAAGAGCTTAAAGTTGATATTATTGCAGGGAATATTGCAACTTCAGAAGCGGCACTTGCTCTTGTTGAAGCGGGAGCTGATGGCATTAAAGTGGGCATAGGACCTGGAAGTATTTGTACCACACGTATTGTTTCAGGCGTGGGTGTACCTCAGATGACAGCAATTGAAGAGTGTTCAGATGTTGGCCGTAAATACGGCGTTCCCATCATTGCCGATGGCGGTATTAAGTATTCAGGTGACTTCGCAAAAGCTTTAGCCGCTGGAGCTCAAAGTGTTATGGTTGGAAGTTTACTTGCTGGAACCGATGAGAGTCCTGGCGAGCTTATTACGTACCAAGGACGCCAATATAAAACCTATCGTGGCATGGGAAGTATTGGGGCAATGACGAAGGGAAGTAGTGATCGTTATTTCCAAGAAGGAACGGCTGCTGATAAACTTGTACCGGAGGGTATTGAAGGACGTGTTCCTCATGCTGGTTCTATTCGTGATGTCATTTTCCAACTCGTGGGAGGCCTTAGATCTTCTATGGGGTATGTGGGCGCACGTGATATTATTGATTATCAAGAGAAAGCTGAATTTGTTGAAATTACCAGTGCGGGTCTTAAAGAGAGCCATGTACATGATGTTATCATCACACACGAAGCACCTAATTATAGAGTCAACTAATGATTAAGCAACACTATACGCTTTTAAAAAAGTATAGTGTTGCGTTTTACATGTAAGGAAATGTGTGAAAATTCAAACGGCTATTGCCCATTTCGATGAACCGCTCTATTTAGAGAGTGGTCGTATCTTAGAAACCTATGATCTTAAGTATGAGACGTACGGTGACATGAACGAGACCAAAAGCAATGTTATTGTCGTCTTTCATGCCCTCACAGGAAGTTATCATGCGGCAGGTCGCTATGAAGGCGAAACGAAAGCGGGCTGGTGGGATCCTCTCATAGGCGATGGAAAAATCATTGATACAACAAAGTTTTGTGTCATTTGTGTTAACATCTTAGGAAGCTGTTTTGGCTCCACGGGACCTATGAGCATCAATGCTAAAACCAAAGAACCACTACGCCTTAAATTCCCCGTTTTAACGATCAGTGATATGGTTAGAGCCCAAATGAACCTTTTTACCAGACTGGGGATTAAAGAGGCTTATGCAATTATTGGGGGTTCGCTTGGAGGCATGCAGGGGCTTTGTATGTCCATTGAGTATCCCGATTTTGCCAAACGGGTCATACTGCTTGCAACTACCTATGCGACAGGTCCTTGGGCAATTGCGTGGAATAAAATTGCCATAGAAGGCATTGTCAATGACCCTCGATTTAAAAATGGTAATTACGATGCCTCTGATTTTGAAGAAGAGGGACTGCTCAGCTTTGCGATTGGTCGTATGGCGGGGCACATTAGCTTTTTAAGCCCTTATTCGATGAATAAAAAATTTGGACGCAATTACGTTGAGACGGACGGTTTGTACGAACTTTTCGGACGTTTTCAGGTGGAGCGTTACATGGAGTATAATGGCTACAGTTTTGCCAAGCGATTTGATCCGTTAAGCTATCTTTATATTATCAAAGCGATGAATATATTTGATGCAACACGTAATTATGACTCGTTAGAAGACTCGCTCAAGTTTATCAAAGCGAAACTCACCCTTATCTCATTTCAAGGCGATTGTCTGTTTATGCCTGAAGAGATGGCTTTGATCAAGACAACGATGGAAAATATGGGCAGAAGTGATCGTGTGGATTATGTCTGTATTGACAGTCAGTATGGGCACGACGCCTTTTTTAGTTGAGTACGATAAGTTTGATTTTTATATTAAAAAAAGCACTGGAAGCGAAGGTATAAGATGCAAGAAGAGAAACAAAGTTTTGAAACAAAGCTTGAGAACGCCAAAGTGATTTTAGAGACACTTTCAAATCCTGAGCTCTCCTTGGAAGAGGGAATGAAGAAGTACCAAGAAGGCATTGCCATTTTAAAAGAAGCAAACAAAATGCTTGAAGAGGCAAAATTAACCTATACAAAATTGCAAGAGAAGGAAGAATTGGCATGAAAATAGCGGCATTGCAACTCAGTACACTTCCAATGAGCGAAGCAAAACTCGATTATTACTTTCGCATTTGCAAACAAAAAGAGGTTGAGGTGGTGCTGTTAAGCGAATACGCACTTAACAGTTTTTTCAAAGAGTTAGAAAGTATGCCACTTTCAATGATTAAAGAACAATCCAATCATAAAATTGAAGTTTTGAAAAAATTGTGTGCGGATTATGATTTACATGTTATTGCCCCGATTGTCAATATTAAAGGGGAGTTTTGCTACAAATGCAATGCTCATTTTTCGGCTAAATCGGTGCATTTTTTTGATCAACAATTTTTAATTAATTATAAACACTGGAATGAAGAGAAATTTTTTGCCAATGCGGTTTCAAAATATGTGTTACCTATCTTTTTACACAATGGTATTCGCTTTGGTATTGTCAGTGGGTATGAGCTTCATTTTGATACTGTTTGGATGGAAGTAATGAAGAAAAATGTGGATGTGGTGCTTACACCAACTTCATCTACATTTGATTCAGCACACCGTTGGGAAGAGCTTCTCAAAATGAGAGCAATGTTAAACAATGTCTATATTTTAAGAGCCAACCGTGTGGGAAGCTACAAAGAAGACGAGACATGGCAATTTTATGGCAAAAGCAGTCTGATTTCTCCTTTTGGTGAGGTCGAACTCACTTTGGGTGATAAAGAAGAGATGCTCGTTGCCACCATCGAAAAGGAGAGCCTCGCAGAAGCGAGAAAGCTTTGGGGATGGAAAAAACAGGTGAGTAAGCGAGAAAGCGTATGATGCACTATTTCCACAGACAAGTACAGCTCTGGGGAGAAGAGACACAACAAAGTTTACAACGTAAAAAGATTGTCATCATTGGTTGTGGAGGTCTGGGAAGCTCTTTGGCGTATGCGCTAGGAAGTTCAGGGATTGGTGAAATTCACCTCGTGGATTTTGATGAAGTCAGTGTGCATAACATTCATCGTCAAATCGCCTTTAAAATAGGGGATGAAGGAAAACTCAAAGCCGATGTGGTGAAAGAGAGTATTGAAGCGCGTTGCCCTTTTGTTAAGGTTTATGCGCATATAGGACGTTTGGAAGTCTTTACATGTAAAGAGATAGACGTCGATCTCATCATTGATGCAACTGACAATTTACCAACACGCAGCTTAATTGATGCGTATGCTAAAGAGGTGAAAACGCCATGGATTTATGGCTCAGTCGAAGCCTTTAATGGGCAAGTCTGCTTTTTTGAGCAGAGCAGTTTTTCTGCCTTCAAGATTAGTGACAAAAAGCCTTCAGGTATTGCTGCACCCATTGTGATGCACATAGCCTCTTTGCAAGCGAATCTAGCACTGCGTTATTTAGCAGGGCTTAGTGTTAAAAAAGATTTGCTTTATTATCTGTTTATCAATGAAGAGGGTGAACTCATCACCCAAAAATTTGGAATGCCACACTAAAAAATTGTTTTACATGTAAAAGGAAAACCATTGCATTTTGAACCCTATCCCTTTGAAAAATTAACGGAATTACTGAAAGATATTACGCCAAATAGTGCGTATCCAGCGGTTACCTTAACCATTGGTGAACCACAGTTTGAGACACCTGATTTTATTCAAGAAGCACTCAAAGAAAATGCGCATTTACTCAAAAAATACCCCAAATCTTCGGGCGAAGCATATGTCAATGACGCACAACGCAGTTTTGTGAAAAAGCGTTTTGGCGTTGAACTTAAAGCCAGTGAGTTAATCTCTGTTTTTGGAACGAAAGAGGTGCTCTTTAATTTTCCACAGTACCTTCTCCACGACAAACAAAACCCTGTGATGGCGTATCCAAACCCTTTTTATCAAATTTACGAAGGTGCAGCCATTGCAAGTCGCGCTCGAGTTGTGCATCTGAATTTGACGAAAGAGAACGGATTTAAGCCAGATATTCATTTAGCTGCTCTTAAAGAAGCGGATTTGATTATTCTTAATTCTCCCAATAACCCTACCACTTCGGTGTTAAGCCTTGAAGAACTAGGTGAGTGGGTAAAGTTTGCCCTAAAATACGATATTGTTCTTCTCAATGATGAGTGTTACAGTGAACTTTACGTGGGCGAAAAGCCAGCCTCTTTGTTGGAGGCCTCTTTACATGTAGGCAATGATACCTTCAAAAATATTTTGGTTCTGAATTCTCTTTCCAAACGAAGTTCAGCTCCTGGTTTACGATCAGGTTTTATTGCAGGCGATGAGAGAATCCTCAGTGGTTATGCAAAGTATCGCACCTATGTGGGAGCAGCGATTCCCTTGCCGCTCCAGAAAGCATCGGCTGCAGCGTGGAATGATATGGAACATGTGGAGTTGGCACGTGCACAATACGCAAAGAATCTTTACTTAGCACATGAAATTTTAGGCGTACCTGCCATTAATGCAACGTTTTATGTTTGGTTAGAAGTGAAGAATGATTTGGAGTTTACATGTAAGCTGTATGAGCAGAAAAATATCAAAGTTTTGCCAGGTCGTTTCTTAGGGCGTGGCGGAGTTGGTGAAAACTATGTGCGCATTGCTCTTGTTGAAAATAGTGTGAAAACAGAACAAATTTTAAAAGAGATTAGCGATTTTATTTCTGCTTCAAAATAAGCAGTCTAGCTTTTCAAGCTTGGCTTGTAAAGCGTGTAAAAATAGATTATGTATGAAGGATAATGGTTGAAAAAGGTTCATTTTGTAGGAATCGGCGGAATCGGGCTTTCCGCATTAGCAAAATATTTAAAACAAGAGGGTTATGAGATTACAGGTTCAGATGTTAAAGCCAGTAAAATTACAGCAGGCTTAGAAGAGATGGGCATTTCTGTGCATATTCCTCACGATCCAGCGTGTATTACCGATCAAGATTTAGTGGTGTTTTCAGCGGTTATTAAACCTGATAATATAGAGTTAGTAAGAGCACGTGAGAAAAATATGACGATCATGCCACGTCGTGAAGCTCTTTTGTTTATTTTGAAAAATAGACGTGTTTTTTCAGTCTGTGGAGCACATGGCAAAAGTACAACCAGCGCGATGCTCGCTTCGATGGTAGAAGGCTCTTTAGTTATTGGTGCAGAGAGTAAGCAGTATGGCTCTAATATGTACTACAAAGAGGGAAATAATGTTATTTTTGAAGCCGATGAGAGTGACGCGAGCTTTTTAAACTCCAATCCGTACATTGCGATTGTCACCAATGCTGAGCCTGAGCATATGGAGTATTATAATTATGATTATGACCGATTTTATGGTGCATATCGTCACTTTTTAGAGAGTGCTAAGATTCGTGTCATTAATGCAGAAGATCCCTTTTTGAGTACCCTTCATGAGCTTGAAGCAGATCGCCTTTATCCAAGTCGAGATATTAGTGGTATTGAAACTGTGATGCGAAACGGTGAACCTTTTACCTCATTCGTTCTTAAAGATTTAGGACATTTTGAAGTGTGGGGGATTGGTGCCCATATGGCACTTGATGCTTCACTCGCAATTTTGGCAAGTTTGCATGAGATGGATGTCGATACGGCACGCGAAAAATTGAAAAGCTACCAAGGGATTAAAAAGCGTTTTGATCTTTTGACAAAGAGTGAAAATTTTGCACTCATTGATGATTATGGTCATCATCCCACTGAGATTAAAGCAACATTGCAATCAGCCAAAAAATATGCTGAACTCATGGGACTTACAAAGATTACAGCGATTTGGCAACCACACAAATACTCACGTACGATTGATAATTTAGAGAGTTTTGTCAACTGCTTTGAAGGCGTGGATCAGCTTATCATTTTACCGGTTTGGAAAGCAGGTGAAAAAGAGGTTTTCATTGATTTCGAAAAAGAGTTCGCACGCTATGCGCCACTCTTACCACCACGAATTTATCGAAATGGAAATAGTATTGAGATATCTCCTTGCGAAGCGAACCAACACATAGTTAATGAAGGTTTGGTGATTAGTTTTGGTGCGGGAGATATAACCTATCAACTCAGAGGAGTTATGTGATGCAACTTTTACTTCTTTTAGCACTCGTGTTTCTTATTGCTTCTGTTATCGCTGCCAAAAAGAGCACTTTTTCTAAAAAAGCAAAAGGAGGACTGTTTATTGTCCTTGCCCTTCTCCTCGCTCTTGCCTGGTGGTATGAAGCACAAAGTCGTCAGAACAGTGAAGAAAACCGTTTGATGATTAGTGCGTTCAAACAAGGTAAATCGCTCTATTGTGATGGGCGAGAAATTTCTTCGGATACATTTGTTTTTGTGAATGGAACGCTTAGTTTTATTGCAAACAATAACAATCAAAATGACAGAGGTGTTGTCATCGATATAGCGACATGCACGCTTGAAAAAGTGAAAGTAAATCCCTAATGGAAAAACTTTTTTCAAAACTGGATTTGGTCGATTATGCCCAAAGCTTTAAACACTTTTTAGCACGTGAAAAACCCCTCTTTATGGAGGGTGATGCCAACTTGCATTATAAATTGATTCACGAGCTCCTTACCCGTGATCGCCTCAAGCCTCTGCCTGAAGTTCCTTCTTTGGATGTAGCACTCATGCATCTTAGTAAGATGGGGATACTTCGCCTCAATGAAATTTTTGCGTTTGTCCAAATTGTCAAATATATGCAATATCTCAAAAATATGTTGATTGATCAAAGTCTGGGCGAATGGATGGAACGAATTCTGATTCCGCAAGAGATTACACAAATTTGTGACTATTTTGATGAGAAAGGGGAACTAAAACCTAGCGTTGATGAGCAATTCGCCAACATTGCCCAAAGTCTCAAAATGGTGAAAGATGAGATGAACAGCACGCTTCGTCGTCTCATCTCCACTGAAAAAATAGCCCTCTATCTTGCCGATAAGCAGATTCACTATATCAATAATCAAGAAGCACTTTTGGTTCGCGGTGGTTTTAACCATGTGCTCAAAGGTAATGTTATTGGACGTAGTAGTAGTGGATTTTTCTATGTCGTACCTGAATCTTTAGGCAAACTCGTGAGTCGCGAAAGTGAACTGATAGACCGCAAAGAAGAGCTGGTTTACAAGTACGCCAAGCAAATCTCTTCAGTGTTTACGAAACAGCTCAAATTTTTGGGTTTCGTGAACAAAGAGTTTGATCGTTTTGATGCTTACTATGCCAGAGTGGCGTATGCGAGAGAAAAAGATATGGAGTTTGTGCTTCCTTCTAAGAGTAATACTATTAAACTTGAAAATTTTGCGCATCCAGCCCTTGTCAATCCAAAACCCATTACGATTAATTTTAGTAAACAGGTTTTAATGATAACCGGTGTGAATGCGGGTGGTAAGACAATGCTTTTAAAATCCATCCTCTCGGCTGCCATTTTGAGTAAATACCTGCTTCCAATGCGCATTGATGCCAAACATTCGAGTATTGGTTCTTTTAAAGAGGTATTTGCCATTTTGGATGATCCTCAAAATGTCAAAAATGACATTTCAACTTTTGCTGGGCGGATGAATGAGTTTAGTAAACTTTTTGGTAAGAAAGTAGCACTCATTGGTGTGGATGAGATTGAGCTGGGAACAGACGCGGATGAAGCGGCCAATCTTTTTAAAGTGATGATCGAAAAACTGATCGACAAAGAGATGAAAATCGTCATTACTACCCACCATAAACGCTTAGCTTCTTTGCTTGCCACGCATCCTGAAGTTGAACTTTTGGCCGCAATTTACGATGAAAAGAGCGAGCGTCCCACATACGGCTTTCTCAAAGGAACGATTGGTCGAAGTTATGCCTTTGAAACAGCCCTTCGCTATGGTATTCCTCAGTCTCTCGTTGCAGAAGCACGCGTTTTGTACGGCGAAGACAAAGAAAAGCTCAATGAGCTCATTCAAAAAAATATTGACTTAGAGCTTGAAATGCGCAAAACGTCAGAAGAGCTTGATGCGAGACTTCGTGAGGTAGAAAAACTTAAAGAGTCTTTGCGCGATGAAAAAGAGCGCGTGAGAGAAGAGTTTGATTCTGCATATTCTAAAATGTCAAAAGAGTTCAATCAAGCAATTGGTGAAGCAAAAAAAGCGATTAAAAGTTCGGATACCAAAGAGTCACATCGTCTGTTAAACAAAGCCAACCAATTGCACCAAGAGACACGTAAAGTGATTCCCGATCAAAAAGCAGAGCCTTTACATGTAAACGATAAAATCAAATACGGAAGCTCCAAAGGCATCATTAAAAGCATTAAAAAAGAGGAAGCAACCATCGAGTGTGATGGCATTATGCTTCGTGTCCCTCTCTCTAAACTCAAGCGAACGGGCAATCAACCTAAAGTGCATAAAGCAGGTGTTGTCATCTCCAAAGAGACACCGAGTGGTTCGATGATTTTAGATTTGCACGGGCTTAGAGCTGATGAAGCGGTTGAAAGACTTGATAAATTTTTAAGTGATGCTCTGATGAGTGGTTTTGATGAGGTTTTGGTGTATCATGGTATTGGTACGGGAAAGTTAGCGTATGCAGTAAGAACCTTTTTAAGCACCTATCCATCACTCGTTTCCTATGGTGATGCACCGATTAATATGGGTGGTTATGGTGCTACATTGATTAAACTTTAAAAAAGCTTGATGTTAGAGAATAAACGAAGAAAGAGTATCAACTCTAAACGATACTTCTTTAAAATAGAGGAATGATGTTAACAACAGAAGAACTTTTCTTAAAACTTTTACGCTTTGTCTCCGTAACACCTCATGATGATGGTGCTTTTGCGTTTATAAAAGAGTATTTGAATGATTTTGACGTTATCGAAGTGAACGTTGAAGAAACGAAAAATCTCTTTTTATATAAACGCTTTAGCGAAGGCCCCCATCTCTGTTTTGCGGGACATATTGACGTTGTACCCGCTGGGTTTGGATGGCAGAGTGAGCCGTTTGAACCTATCATTAAAGAGGGTGTTGTCTATGCTAGGGGTACGCAAGATATGAAAAGTGGCGTGTGCGCATTTTTACAAGCACTGAAGCAGACAGATTCTTTCAAAGGGACACTTTCAGTACTTCTTACCAGTGATGAAGAAGGAGATGCTAAACATGGCACTATTGAACTCCTCAAAGCGTTAAAAATTCGTTCTTTCTTACCAGACTATGCCATTGTAGCGGAGCCCACATCCGAAACAGTTTTTGGAGATGCCATCAAAATTGGGCGTAGAGGTTCCATCAATGGGGTAATTGAAATTACAGGCAAGCAAGGTCATGCTGCCTATCCTGAAAAAGCGGTCAATCCTGTACATCAAGTAGCTTCCATACTGCACAAACTTGCAGGGCATTTACTTGATGATGGTGATGAGGATTTTACCCCTTCCCAAATGGTCATTACCGACATTCGCGGTGGTATGGAAGTCACCAATGTTACTCCTGGAAATCTCAAAATTATGTTTAATGTTCGCAACTCGACTCAAACCGATATAGAAAAAATTCGTGTTTATGTGGAAGACGTTCTTCAGGGGTTGAATTTTAGCTTGAACCTCAGTCAAAGTGCGCAACCATTTATTACATGTAAAGACTCTTTAATTATCAAAACACTCAGTAATGCCCTTTTACATGTAAAAGGAAAAGTACCTAAACTTTCCACGGCTGGTGGAACCAGTGATGCTCGTTTTTTTGGTAATTTTGGTGTCGCAACGGTAGAATGTGGTGTGGTCAATGATACGATTCATGCTCCTAATGAATGTTGCCCTTTGAGTGAAGTAGATGCTTTAGTATCTGTATTTAAAACTGTAATTGAAAACTTTAAAAAGGAAGTTCTATGAAGATTGTTTCAACAACCAATGCACCTGCTGCGATTGGTCCGTATTCACAAGCCATTGTTGTGAATGATATGGTGTTTACTTCGGGGCAAATTGCACTGAAACCCGATGGTAGCTTTCTAGAAGGTGATGTGGAAGCGCAAACCACTCAAGTATTGGAAAACCTCAAAGCGGTACTTAAAGAGGCAGGAAGTAGTTTGAAAAAAGTGGTTAAAACGACTATTTTCTTAGCAAATATGGATGACTTCGCAAAAGTCAATGAGGTGTATGGCTCTTTCTTTAAGGAGAATAAACCTGCACGCAGTACGGTTGGCGTGAAATCACTGCCTAAAAATGCCCTAGTTGAAATCGAAGCAATCGCTGTAAAGTAAAAATTTTATTTTAAAGGTCTAAAATCAATTTTATTTAAAGTTGTTGTAGGACTTTTTATAATAGAATATCGCACCCTAAAATCTTAGAGTAGGAAGTTGTTTAGCATGACAAAAAATCACTATGACGTCTTGGTCGTCGGTGGCGGAATCTCAGGTGCAGCTCTTTTTTATGAGCTTGCAAAATATACAGACGTTAAGCGTATTGCGCTTGTCGAAAAATATGAGCGTTTAGCAAAATTAAATTCTGCAGGAACGTCAAATTCTCAAACCATTCACTGTGGTGACATAGAGACAAACTATACTCTAGAAAAAGCGAAAAAAGTCAAAGAGACTGCAAGCATGATCGCAAAATATTGCGTTGCACATGGGCATGAAGGCAAATTCTTGTTTTCGCATCAAAAAATGGCGATCGGTGTAGGTGATACCGAAGTCACTTATATGAAAAATCGATACGAAGAGTTCAAAGAACTTTATCCGTATTTAGAAGTCTTTGACAAAGAAAAACTTGCCAAAATTGAGCCAAAACTCATTTATGATCTTGATGGCAAAGAACGCCCCGATAACATCGTTGGCGTTGGCGTTGAAGGTGGACAGTACAGTACCGTTGATTTTGGTGCAATGACAGAGAGTTTGGTACATGAAGCGCAAAAGATAGAAGGCAAAGTCGCTGATGTCTTTTTGAACTCTCAAGTAACCAATATTACCAAACTAGGTGATATGCATGTTGTGATGACCAAAGATCAAACGTTTACGGCGGATTTTGTGGTAGTAAACGCTGGTGCACACTCACTGTATCTTGCACACGATATGGGATTTGGTCTTGACTTTGCATGTTTACCCGTTGCAGGTAGCTTTTATATGACAAAGAAAAAAATGCTTAATGGTAAAGTTTACATGGTTCAACACCCAAAACTTCCGTTTGCAGCATTGCATGGCGATCCTGATATTTTAGCCGATGGTTGTACTCGTTTTGGACCAACTGCCTTAGTTCTTCCAAAATTAGAGCGCTATACAGGCGGTACATATCTTGATTTCTGGCAGACACTCCAGTTTGATGGCAAAGTGGCGAAAGTTTTTTATGATTTGATGAAAGATAGCGACATTCGAAATTATATCTTCAGAAACTTCTTCTTTGAAGTTCCTAAATTTGGTAAAGAGCTTTTCATCAAAGATGCACGCAAAATTGTTCCATCATTGCAACTAGACGAGATTGAATACGCACATCACTTTGGTGGCGTAAGACCTCAAGTCATTAACAAAACAGAGAAAAAATTGATGTTAGGCGAAGCGAGCATTAATCCAGGTACGGGTATCATCTTTAATATGACACCAAGCCCAGGTGCTACAAGCTGTCTTGGTAATGCAAGACGTGACGTAAGAATCGTTTGTGAATACCTAGGTCGCACATTCAACGAAGCACTCTTTAAACAAGAACTCGTCGACTAAATCTTATGGGGCTTTGAAATAAAGCCCCAAACAAAGCTTATTCATGATAAATCCTCTTGATCTTTATGCCAAAATCGAATCTTTAATCGGCTTTGATGCACAATATGAGAAACTCTACCAGATCTATTTACAACTTTTACACACGTTACATGTAAAGACAATTTTAGATGTAGGCTGTGGTAATGGCACGTTTTTAAAACACTTACAAAACGAGCAGTTTAATGCTTGCGGCATTGATCGAAGTGCGGCAATGGTTGAACGTTCCCTTGCTTTAGGTGTGAATGCAAGCACGAAAGAGTTAGAGGAATTTGATGAAGCTTCGTTTGAATGTGTTGTAGCGATCGCCGATGTACTCAACTATATTTCACCCACAGAGATAGAGGCTTTTTTGGAAGCCGTTGCAAGAGTTTTACCCAAAGAGGGTTATTTTATCTGCGACGTGAATACACTCTATGGTTTTGAGGGTGTGGCAGATGGTGTTATGTGCCAAGATAAAGCAAACCAATTTTTATGTGTTGATGCCACATTTTCTAATAAAGAATTGTTAACGAAGATTGTTTTATTTGAAAAAGAGGGTGATCTTTACCGTAAAGTTGAGGGTTCAATAACACAATACTTTCATCCACTTTCATTTTTCAAAAAGCTTAAAATATTTAAACTCTGCTCTACCAAACCCGTCACACTTTTTGGCGACGAGCCTGATAAAACAATTTTAATTTTACAAAAACGTTAACCCATTTTTTGTAAAAATGTGTTGAGCATTGAGTTTTGTTGATCTATTTTAGTATCAGCATTGAGTTTATCCATTAATTGTTTACGGAAATCACTCAACATTTGATCTAAACTTGCGAGTGCTTCGGTTCGCGCATTCCCAGTTAATGGAGGTTGCGTATCGGCACTTAGTCCTAGTTTACCTTCTAATTCTGCTTTTTTCTCTTCAATCATTTTTTCAATTTTTTCATTGTTATAATCTTGGAAAAAAGTCAGAGCACCTTTGCTCCCCAACGCATTCTTGAACTCTTCTACCATAGCATCCGATTCGCTTGGTTCTGTGATAGCAGACTGATTCATGCTTGTTTTTGTGGCGATATGTTTTTGGAATTCTTCCGCAAATGAAGACGTTGTAGAAGAACTATCGTCTTTAATCACAGTATGTGTACTGCTAAACAATTGACTGAGGTTATTTTTTGCATCACTGATAGTCATAAAAACTCCTTATAACATAGTAATTATAACAAGCAAAAAAGGTTCCTATGTTACAATAGTGAAAAATGTAAAGGTGCACGATGTTTACAGTTGAAGTGGCAAAGCTTTCCGATATAGAACGTTTAATTGATTTGCTAACACTACTTTTTTCACAAGAAGCGGAGTTTGTTCCTGCACGAGATATCCAAAGAATAGGACTTCAAGCAATCTTAGAAGATCAAAATATTGGTACGATTTTTGTTCTTAAGAATAAGGAAAAAATCATCGGTATGGTCAGTCTTTTATGGACAATCAGTACGGCATTGGGCGGACGTGTTGCTTTTTTGGAAGATATGGTAGTTGATATTGACTGGCGAGGAAGAGGCGGTGGACACATGCTGGTTGAATATGCCATAGCATATTCAAAAAATCTTACATGTAAACGTATTACGCTGTTAACGGACATTGACAATTTAGCCGCACATCGTTTTTATCAGCAGTTTGGATTTCAAACCTCTGTGATGCAACCTATGCGGTTGATACTGTCTGATCAATGAAAAGAGTATGTCGTGAGCGCATGAGCATTTTGCAAAAATATCTGAAAGTAGTACCATACAACATTATGATAGAGCTTAGGAGATATTTTTGAGACGTTTTTTTTTTGTGCTAGCTTTCACTCTTTTAAGTATGCTTGATGCTGCAAATACACCGGTATATGATCCTGCTACTTTGTATCAAGAGGTTGTTCAGAAAATTAAAGATGAGTCAATTAATCCAGTTGATGAAAAAAGACTGATGAATAGATGCTTGGATGGAATGGTCAATAGTGTTGATCAAAATGGGCGCTATTTGAATGAAGAAGAATATGAAACATTATACCTCAGTTCTAAAGCAGTAGCTGGAGTTGGACTCTTTTTGGCAGAAAAGCATAATCATATCTTTGTAAAATCGGTTGTCGATCACTCTCCTGCACAAAAAGCAAATCTTCAAAAAGACGATGAAATTGTTCAGATTGATGGAATATTGGTTCGTGACTTAAATTTTGAAGAAGTTGTCGCAGCACTAAGGGGTTCACCTAATACGAAAGTAAAATTGGGTATTTTAAAACCTAATAGTTTTAAATCTATTGAAGTGCAAGTTATGCGCAAAGTTGTCGCGATTGATTATATTACTTCCTTGATGTTTGAAGGCGATATTGCCTATGTTAAGGTAAGCTCTTTTGCACAAAATGCCCTTTTAGAAATGTTAGATGACATACAGTATCTTTATAATCTCCAACACAATAAACTAAACGGGATGATTTTGGATCTTCGCGATAATCCAGGTGGGTATTTTATTAGCGGCATAGCCCTTACGTCACTCTTCTTAGAGAAAGATAAGCCTATCATCAATGTGAAAAGTCGGCACAAAGAAGAAAAAAAGCAGTATATCAATACGCCACAAGATTATGATGGAATTGAGTATGCTGAAAAAATTGAAGCACTCTCATTTTTAAAAACTATTCCATTAGTCATTTTAGTCAATAATGATTCTTCTGGCAGCTCTGAAATCGTAGCTTCGGTATTGCAAGAGTACAACCGCGCAACAATCATCGGTACTCCAACGTTTGGCAAAGATACATTTGCCACTCTTTTCCCTCTCTCTACTACTTCATCAGCCGTAAAATTTGCAACTGCAAGGTGGAGTACTCCAAAAGGGAAAAGTGTTTGGCCAAACGGAGTCACACCTAATATTGAGGTGATGCAAGAGAGTGAAGAAGACGATAAACCTTTAAGTGAGGCTTTACGTGTCTTAAAAAAGGAGTAATTACTTCGTAATAAACATGTAAAATGGTTTTTCATCCAACTGCATATCAATCCAAACGCCATTAGAACCCAAGGTATCGCTAAGGGCTACTTGTAAGGAGAGATAGGTTTTAGGAAGTTCAAAGAGCACTTTGAGTTTTTTGTTAGAAAAAATTGCTTTTGCTGAACCTGTAATAATATTACAAAACTCCGCAACTCCATCAACAATGGCAGCAGTATCATCTGCTTCAAGGCTCTCACCTAGCATAGCTTCAAGCGCAATAAGGGCAAGTTCTCTTGGAAATATAAGAAAGAAAGAGCCGGAAATCTCACCTTTAAATTTCATAGCCGCGATAATCACTTGCGGTGGGATTTTTTCATTAAACGGTCTGATCTCGTGTTTGATTTTTTGAGCTTCAAGACCCGTAATTGTGACGAGGGAATTAACTGCTGTATCAATAAAAACAGGGAGATTCATAATGAGTTGTCTTGAAAGGCCTAAACTTTGCGTAGCCGAAACTTTGCTTTTTGATTGGTTGATTGCCGTATGCGTAATGGTCATATCGTATTTTTTAGCAGAGGCTTTGAGTTTAAAATCTTCTGCATCATGTGCGTGAACAATAGAATATCCAAGTTTGACAAGTTCACTGGAAATCTTATCAGCATTCTCTCTATCATCATCATAAATCAGTACAGCAAGCTCTTTTTTGAGTGCACTTGGGTTAAAAAAAAGAAGGGCGGTGTTAATGTTTTGAAAGAGTTTAACCGATGTATTTGCGCTAAGTTTTTTGAGATACGTAAAAGTATCTTTTTTATAATCACCAATGGCTATTGGAAGATCAATTGCTTGGCTAAGTTTTTCAAGTTGCATTACAAGATTTGCAAGGTTGGGATCTTCTTTAGCAAAAGGAGAATAAGGAGCTTCTCTTAGTGAAACAAGAATACCTTTAATGTTTTTTTCTTTCAAAGAAATTTTTTTGTCCCAAGATCGTATTGCACAAAACTGTGTTACGACTCTCAAGAATAGTTTCATTGTAATTAAAAATTAAAATAGAGTGTTGGATGGTGTTTGTCATGGACTTAGCTCAACCGTTTTATTAATTAGGATTATGAGTATATATAATATCACAGAAAGCTTTTAATTTGGTTGAAATGATCTAAGGTATAATACAAGATTACGAAAATTAAGAGGTATAAAAAGTCGATGAAATCTCGTTTTGTGGACATTGATAACGCAGTTAAGCACTATGTTGCCAATGAAATTGACATTGAAAAAAATAAAGAACTCGAAGAGCTGATATTTTTTTCAAGTTATACAATTAAATTTGATGTTTTCAAGAAAGCAACGAATAAATTAAAAAAAGTATTGCATCAAAACCTTCCCCATGAAATGAACATATGGGAGGCCGATGCCCTTTATGTGATTCAAAAATATCAGCTTGAAATTGATTATGGTAGTGCACGTTATACGTATTTACTACGAGCTCTTCTTAAGGGACAAATAAAAATCAATGAAGCCGTTATGAAGCATTTTGTACAATTATGTAAAAGAGCGCACTCGTTAGAATACATTCAAGGTAGGGCAGAGCAGATCTATCGGCTTTTATTTGAGGAGATGGAAAAAATAGATATGCGTAAAAGTTCATCATCACTTTAGGTGTTACATGTAAGGCTTATGATATAATTTGGTAACAATAAAGTGATACAATTGAACTCATTTTGAAAGAAGGAACTAAAGATGGATAAAAAGACAAAAATCCTAGCAACCGTTGGACCAGCAAGTGATAGTGTAGAGATTTTAGAAGGATTAATTAACGCTGGCGTAAACGTATTTCGTCTCAATTTTAGTCATGGTACTCATGAGTATCATGCAAGTACACTAGCAAAAAATCAGAGAAGCAGAAAAAAATGCACAAAAAAAGTAGGTGTTTTACAAGATATTTGTGGTCCTAAAATTCGTGTTGGCAAGCTTGAAGAAGATTTTTACCTTGAAGTGGGTGACAAGCTTTATTTTACCAAAGAGCAGATTGTTGGTAAAAAATTTGATGAAGGAAAGTATGAGCTCTGCATCAATCAGCCTCAAATCTTAGATATGCTTAGAGAAGATGAATATATCTATTTGTATGATGGTAATATTCGTGCGCGCGTGATTGAAGCAGGTGATAAAATTGTCACTGAAATTGAAAATAGCGGTAAACTTTCTTCTAATAAGGGTGTTAATTTTCCCAATACTGTCATTAACATTGAGGTCATTACGCCCAAAGATAAAGAGGACCTTTTATGGGGTGCTCAGCATGGTGTTGACTTTGTTGCAGTATCGTTTGTACAAAGTGCTAAAGATATTTTGAATGTAAGAAAAATTCTCAAAGAGCATAAATCACGTTCACACATTTTTGCAAAGATTGAAAAATTTGATGCTGTTGAAAAAATTGATGAGATTTTAGAGGTCAGTGATGGCATCATGGTTGCGCGTGGGGATCTTGGTATCGAAGTACCTTACTATAAAGTACCCAGTATTCAAAAAAGGTTGATTGCCAAAGCGAATGCTGCTTCAAAGCCTGTTATTACTGCAACACAAATGCTTCTTTCTATGGCAGAAAAAGAGATGGCAACACGTGCTGAAATCAGCGATGTTGCGAATGCTGTTTTGGATGGAACCGATGCAGTAATGCTTTCCGAAGAGAGTGCGATTGGTGTCAATCCTATCCATGTTGTTGAGGTTATGGCTAATACCATTAGGGAAACTGAGACGATTTATCCTTATGGTAAATTTGAGGTTTATCCTTTCTTAGATGAAACCGATATTATTTCCTCTTCAACAGCTCGTTTGGCAGATCGTTTGGGTGTTGAAGCGATGATTTCACTCACCAGTTCAGGTAAATCAGCGAAAAAATTGGCACGATATCGCATTAAAGCAGATATTTACGCAGTAACACACGATGAACGTATTGCTCGCTCTTTAACTATTGCATGGGGAATTAAACCGATTATGAATATTGAGGCGAGTAATCTCAATATGATGCTTGGGAAAACGCTTCAAAAGGGTATTGAGAGAGGCTTAATCGATAAAGAAAAAACCTATATCGTAGCAGCGGGTTATCCAGCAGGTGTTGAAGGCAGTACCAACTTTATTCGCATCTTAAAAAAGGCTCAAATCGAATATTATACTGACATGGTCTTGTAAGTTTTTAATATAGCCAAAAAGCTTTGCTTTTTGGCTACGCTAGGTATCTCTATCATAAGGCAGTTCACTCAAAAAGCCAAGATATCGCATTTTCTGTGGAACAGTGACAAACTAAGTGGGTTTTATTTTAATATTACCTTAAAGAAGGTTTAGGTAAAATCCATACCTCAAAATAAATCTCTCCCAAGAAGGACATACGCATGTATGCAATTATAAAAAAATGGCGGGAAGCAGTATAAAGTTCAAGAAGGCGACTATTTAAATGTCGATAGACTTGACGCTCAGCCAAAAGAGAAAATCGTAGTGACGGAAGTTTTAGCTGTGAACAATGGCGAACTCAAAGTGGGTGCCCCATTCGTCAATGGTGCTACAGTAGAACTTGAAGTTGTTACTGAAGGCAAAGACAAAAAAGTTATTACTTTCAAAAAACGAAGACGTAAAGATTCAAAAGTCAAACGTGGTTTTAGAAGACAATATACTAGAGTAAAAGTTGTAAGCATTAAAGCTTAACCCAAAAACGTTACAAAAGAAAAAGATTAGGAGTAACCAATGGCTCACAAGAAAGGTCAAGGAAGTACCCAGAATAATAGAGACTCAGCTGGACGTAGACTGGGTGTTAAAAAATTTGGTGGTGAGTTCGTACGTGCAGGTAATATTATTATTCGCCAACGTGGAACAAAAGTACATGTAGGAAATAACGTAGGTATTGGCGTTGATCACACGATCTACGCATTAATCGATGGTTTTGTACAATTCCAACGTAAAGATAAAATCAGAAATAAAGTTTCTGTTATCCCCGCAAGCTTGTAATTTAAAGGTGGAGTGCGCTCCACCCTCTTTTTTTTCCTCAAAATAAAAATACCTCTAATGATTATACGTTTACATGTAATGATTAAAGGTATTATTCTACATACAAAAGGTTTTTATGATGTTTATAGACAATGTTGCACTCACACTAAGCTCTGGTAAAGGCGGCCCTGGTTGTGTCTCTTTCCGTAGAGAAAAACATGTTATCCAAGGTGGTCCTGATGGAGGCGATGGTGGACGAGGTGGCAATGTCTATTTTGAAGTAGATAAAAATACGCATACACTTTCACATTTTCGAAACAACCAACACCTCAAAGCTAAAAATGGCGAACCAGGAATGGGAAAAAAAATGTACGGTAAAATGGGTGAACATTTAATTGTTACAGTCCCTCCTGGAACACAAGTATTGGATGCAGAAACAGGCGAAGTGCTTTTAGATCTTTTAGACGATACGGATAAAAAGCTTTTTTTAGAAGGCGGAATGGGAGGATTGGGCAATACACACTTCAAAAGTTCTACTAACCAACGTCCTGAATTTGCACAACCTGGACGTCCTGGGCTCACTAAAGAGATCAAATTGGAACTTAAATTGATCGCAGATGTTGGGTTGGTTGGTTTTCCTAATGTGGGAAAATCAACACTGATTTCAGTTGTTTCAAATGCTCAACCTGAAATTGCAAATTATGAGTTTACAACTATCACACCAAAACTAGGTGTTGTAGTCACAGATGATTATCGCTCATATGTTATGGCTGACATTCCTGGAATTATTGAAGGCGCAAGTGAAGGCAAAGGACTTGGCATTGAGTTCTTACGCCACATTGAGCGTACAAAGTTTTTACTTTTCATGGTTGACCTTGCCAATTACCGTGATCTTAAAGAGCAGTATTACACACTTAAACAAGAGCTACGAAAGTTTTCTGAAAAACTTTCACTCCGTGATTATGCCATTGCACTTACCCGTTGTGATACATTAAGCTCTGAAGAGATTAATCAAAAAGTAGATGCTTTCTTAGGACTTCTTGACCTTGAACCTAATGAACTATCTCAGAAGTATAAAACACGTGAAGATTTACATACGTATTGCCAAGATGTGCATGAAAGAGAGAGAGCTTTACCATTCTTTGTAATGCCAATCTCTTCGGTCTCTAAAATTAATATAGATCCTATCAAATATGCCCTATCTGATGTTATTACAAAGGTTCGTGATGAGAAGAGTAGTCGTTAAGGTTGGCACACATGTGCTTAGCGATCAAAACCGTTTATGTGAAGAACGTATTTTAAATTTAGTTGAATTTTTAGTAGCGCTCATGAAAAGCCATGAGGTTATTTTAGTTTCATCGGGCGCAGTAGCTGCTGGGTACTCTATTTTAAAACTTGATAAAAAAATGCTTCATAACCGCCAAGCCATAGCTGCTGTAGGGCAACCCCAGCTCATGGCAATCTACAATAAAAAATTAGAAAAATTTGGAAAAAGTGGTGCTCAACTTCTTTTAACAGCGGATGATTTTGACTCACGAAAACGCTGTTTTCATGCTAAATGTACCATTGATACCCTTCTTGATAATGGCATTCTCCCTATCATTAATGAGAATGATGCAACAGCAACGGAAGAACTTGTTTTTGGAGATAATGATCAACTTTCTTCTAGAGTAGCCTACTATTTTGGGGCAGACATGTTGATCTTGCTCTCCGATATTGATGGCTACTATGACAAGGATCCTCATAAACATGCAGATGCGAGTATGCGCAAAATTGTAAATACAATTGATCCAACAGAACTTGAAATGGAAAAATCAACCAATTTTGCGTTTGCAACGGGCGGTATTGTCACCAAACTTAAAGCAGCAGACTTTTTGTTAGAGCGTAACAAATCAATGTTTATTGCCAGTGGTTTTGATTTAACGGATGTCAAAAGTTATATGCTAGAGGGCATTCATAAAGGTGGAACACTCTTTACATGTAAAACCCTATAAAAGATAATCTGTTCGCTTTTACAGGGTTAATAATGAAGTGTTTAGGGGATGAATGAACATATACGAAGGATTAAAATGCGCATAGTCTTTATGGGAACCCCTGCTTATGCAACAACGATTTTAGAAGCACTTTTAAAAAACTCTGACATTGAAGTTATACTATTAGTGACACAAGAAGATAAGCCTGTTGGGCGAAGACAGACACTCACTCCTCCTCATATCAAAACATGGCTTTTAGAACACGATTTACATGTAGAAATTTATCAGCCAAAATCTTTACGCACAGAAGAGGCACATGTAAAAATAGCGCGTTTAAAGCCTGATTATATTGTGGTGGCGGCGTATGGGCAGATATTACCTAAAGAAGTCCTTTCCATTGCTCCTTGCATTAACTTGCATGCATCACTACTCCCAAAATATAGAGGTGCAAGTCCAATTCAATCAACACTGTTAGCCAATGAAACTTATGCAGGCGTGACCTCCATGCTTATGGCAGAAGGTTTAGATACAGGTGCTATGTTAGGATTTACATATCTGAAAATTAAACCAGAGCATAATGCTCCTATGCTCTTTGACCTCCTGGCGGATGTAGCGGCCAAGCTAACCATTATGACACTGCAAAATTTTCCTTTGCTAGCTCCACTTGCCCAAGTAAATGCCAATGCAACACATTGTAAAAAGATCAAAAAAGAAGATGGTCTTGTTTCATTCGACCAAAGGGCACAGTCTATTGCGACTCAGTACAAAGCACTCACTCCTTGGCCTGGGGTTTTTTTAGAGTCAGGATTGAAACTTCTTGATCTTGAGTTTTACAGTGACGAAGAAGAGACTCTTGTCGGTGTCATTAAAGAGATAAAAGCTGAAGGTATTGTTGTTACATGTAAAGAAGGTACATTACTTCTTAAAACGCTTCAGCCTATCTCCAAAAATGCAATGAATGCAGTCGATTATATCCGAGGAAAAAGGCTAAATTGTGGTCATACATTGGTTTGATACCCTAGATTCTACCCATCAGTATCTTCTTAGCTCACTACGCGAAGGTACACTTCTTGCACCATGTGCTATTGGAGCTACCAAACAGACAAATGGTATTGGGAGCAGAGGTAATAGTTGGATTGGTGAAGTTGGTAACTTTTTTTTCTCGTTTTGTGTAGAAGAGAAACAGTTACCTCCCGATTTACCATTAGCTTCTAGTTCTATCTATTTTTCTGCTTTAATGAAGCAGGTTTTAGAGGAGAAAGGCTCGCAGGTATGGTTAAAATGGCCCAATGATTTTTATTGTGATACGAAAAAAGTTGGAGGGATGATTACCACGAAAACGGGTGCAAATATTGTGTGTTCGCTAGGACTCAATAGTAGCATTTCACCTAAAGATTTTGGAACTTTAGATATCATCGTTACACCAAATGCTTTAGCCAATGATTTAATTCAAAAGGTTGAGGAAAACATATCGTGGAAGAAAGTTTTTAGTAAATATAAGATAGAATTTGATCTAAATCGAAATTTTTCTTTCCATTTAGATGGCAAATTGGTCTCGTTACGTGATGCGATATTGTGTGATGATGGCTCTATAGAGCTAGAAAATAAAAAGGTGTACAGTTTACGATGAGTGAGATTATAGCGATAGCAAATCAAAAGGGTGGTGTTGGTAAAACAACGACCGCTATCAATTTGGCTGCCTCCTTAGCAGTTGCTGAAAAGCGCGTGTTATTGATCGATATTGACCCTCAAGCCAATGCTACAACAGGTCTTGGTTTTCACAGAAGTGACTATGAGTATAATATCTATCACGTTCTTATCGGCAGAAAGCGTCTCTCGCAAGTCATCCTTGAGACATCACTTTCCACCCTCCATGTAGCGCCATCGAATATTGGACTTGTTGGTGTTGAAAAAGAGTTTTATGACAATAATACGAAAGGGCGCGAGCTCATTTTGAAAACAAAAATTGAAGAGATTAAAGATCAATACGATTACATTATTATTGATTCACCACCAGCACTTGGAAGTATTACCATTAATGCTTTAAGTGCAGCAAACTCTGTCATTATCCCCATTCAGTGCGAATTTTTTGCATTGGAAGGTTTGGCACAGTTACTGAATACCGTGAAATTGATTAAAAAAACAATTAATCCGACACTTGAAATTAAAGGCTTTTTACCGACCATGTACAGCACACAAAACAATCTTTCTAAACAAGTTTTTGCGGATCTTAAAGAACATTTTAAAAGTAAGTTATTTGTTGACAAAGAGAGTGCTTCCTATGTAGTGATTCCACGTAATATTAAGCTTGCTGAATCTCCAAGTTTTGGAAAACCCATTATTTTATATGATGTAGAATCTCCAGGTTCTAAAGCGTACCAAAATCTTGCTAATTCGATTTTAGTGAGTTAATGTGATGAGTGCAAAAAAAAGTCTTAGGACGAGGGTTAAGTGCTATTATAGATGATGTTGAAGAGGCTTATAAGCAAGATATTGAGCAGGCTAAAGATTTAGTGCGCGAAATTGATGTCGAGCGTATTTCTCCCAACCCTTATCAACCACGTACACATTTTAATGAAGTTGCCTTAAAAGAGCTTAGCGAATCGATTAAGCGCCATGGATTATTACAGCCTATTATTGTTGTAGCAAAAGATGACAATTATATGTTACTTGCAGGTGAACGTCGTTTACGTGCAAGTAAACTCGCAGGCTTTACAAAAATTAAAGCTATTGTTGCAGACATTGAATCAAAAAATTTACGTGAATTAGCGCTAATTGAAAATATCCAAAGAGAAGATCTTAATCCTGTAGAGCTTGCCGTTGCCTATAAGGAACTTATTGAAGAGTATAAAATAACCCAAGATGGACTTTCAGAAATTATCCACAAAAGTCGTACTCAAATTACAAATACAATTCGTTTATTAAGCCTAAGCGAGCAAACTAAAAAATATCTCGCTGAAGGTGTTCTCTCTCAAGGGCATGCGAAAGTGCTTGTTGGTCTGGAGCCTAAAGATGAAGAGACTATTGTGAACACCATTTTAGGTCAAAAGCTTAGTGTTCGCGAAACTGAGGCATTGGTTAAAAAACTAAAAAGCACGGATGAAACGATTAGTAAAAAAGAAAAAATTATTTCTGCTATCCCTGAAGAACTTCAAACACTCAAAAGCAGACTCAAAGAGCTTGGTTTTGAGGCTACACCAAAAGCTAATACTATTACAATCCATTTTAAAAATGGTGAAGCAATCTATACTTTTTTGGAGCAATTGAAGTAATAAAATTAGTTGTTTTGGTTAATTTAATAAACGATTTTCCTTTGCTGTGTTACAATTCGCGCAAAATTTTGATACAGCAATCTTGTTTGTGCTAAAAAATCTTAAAAATTGAGTCTGATCTCGAGCTAAAGGAGCAAGAAATATGTTGGATATTATCCCAGCACTGTTACTGGTGACTGGAACTGTATTTTTAGTTTTGCTAATACTTCTTAACAAAACGCTTTATAGACCCCTTCTGGAGTTTATCGACAATAGAAATAACTCTATTAATCGTGACTTAGAAAATGCAGGAAAAAAATGCCAGTGACGTTGTAGCCTACTATAAAGAAGTAGAAACGATTTTGTCTGAGGGCAAAATGGAAGCAGCTAAAATTAGAGAAGCTGCGCTGAGTGAAGCAAAAGAAAAAGCTGCAAAAAGAATTGAACAAAAGAAGAGTGATCTTGAAGTTCAAAGCGTAGTATTCTTCAAAGCTTTAGAGTCAGAAAAAGATGAGTTTAAGAATGGTCTGTTGGCGCAGATGCCTCTTTTCAAAGAGAGCGTTTCTGCTAAACTGAGCCATATTTAAAGGAGTATGTGGATGAAAATGAACTATATTTTATTTTTATTAGCTCCAATAGCACTATTTGCTAATGCGGGTGAAAGTGATGGTGCAAGCGATATCATCCCTAGAACCATTAACTTTTTAATATTTGCCGCAATTATGTACTACTATGTTGCAGATGCTGCTAAGCAATGGTATTGTGGACGTAAAAACGATATTGCAACAAAATTGGATTCTATTCAGGTAAAACTTAAAGAATCTAATAGTAAAAAAGAGAATGCCCTTCTAAAAGTTGAGGAAGCAAAAGCGAATGCAAGAGCACTTGTAGAAACAGCAAAAAAAGAGGCCATTCTTTTAAGTGATAAAGTTGCACAGGAAGCAGATACTGAAATTGCAAATTTGTCAAAAGCATTTGAAGATCGTATTGGTGTTGAACGTCGTAAAATGCAAAGAACGATTGTATGTGAAGTTTTAGATGAGATGTTTAAAGAAGGATCTATCTCTTTAGATAATGATGAGATGGTTAAAATCGTCAATAAGAAGGTTGCATGATGAGTGGAGCGATAGCAAAAAAATATGTTAATGCTCTTATGAGTGGATGTACGGATGGCGAACTTACAGAAGTTTATGGGTTATTGGTTCAATTGGTTGAGGCATTTAAACTAGAGAAATTTAATAATATTATTCTCTCTCCAGATGTCACATCAAAAGCGAAAGAAGAGTTGGTTCTCTCTTTGGTTGATACTAAAAATATAAAATTCCAAAATTTTATTAAATTGATTAATAGTAACGATCGATTAAAATTGATCCCACATATGGCTAAAGAGCTTAAATATCAGCTCTCTCTAAAAAACAATACTTTTGAAGGTAGTGTATCAACTAGCTTTAAAATAAGCCAAGCGCAAGTTGCTATGCTAGAAGAAAATTTCAGTAAAAAATTTAACGCTAAGATCAATTTAAATGCTAATGCAAATGCGTATCCAGGGATTAAAGTAGAGTTAGATGATTTAGGTGTTGAAGTAAGCTTTTCTCTTGAGCGACTCAAAGCTCAAATGACAGAGCATATTTTAAAAGCAATTTAATAATACATAGATAAAAGAAAGTTAAGGAGTAATGTGTGGGAGCAAAAATGAAAGCTGACGAAATCAGTTCAATCATTAAAGAGCGTATTGAAAACTTTGAACTTAATGTTGATATCGAAGAGACAGGAAAAGTTATTTCTGTCGCGGATGGTGTTGCCAATGTTTACGGTTTAAAGAACGTTATGGCTGGTGAAATGGTTGAGTTTGAGAATGGCGAGAGAGGAATGGCATTAAACCTTGAAGAATCAAGTGTTGGTATCGTTGTTCTTGGTAGTTGTACTGATATCAAAGAAGGATCATCTGTTAAAAGATTATCAAAACTTTTACGTGTACCTGTGGGTGAAGCATTGGTTGGTCGTGTTGTTAACTCATTGGGGGATCCTATTGATGCAAAAGGACCAATTAATTCAACTGAAACGCGTTTCGTTGAAGAAAAAGCACATGGTATCATGGCACGTAAATCCGTCCATGAACCACTTCAAACAGGTATCAAAGCGATTGATGCATTGGTTCCAATTGGTCGTGGACAAAGAGAACTTATTATCGGTGATAGACAAACAGGTAAAACAACAATTGCAATTGATGCTATCATTAATCAAAAAGGTCAAAATGTTACATGTATTTATGTAGCGATTGGTCAAAAACAATCAACGGTTGCTCAAGTCGTTAAAAAACTTGAAGAGCATGGTGCAATGGATTATACTATTATTGTCAATGCAGGGGCTAGTGATTCAGCAGCAATGCAATTTTTAGCACCATATACAGGTGTTTCTATGGGTGAGTATTTTAGAGACAGTGGTAAACATGCACTCATCGTTTACGATGATCTTTCAAAACATGCCGTTGCTTATCGTGAAATGTCATTAATTCTAAGACGTCCTCCAGGTCGTGAAGCATACCCTGGTGATGTTTTTTATCTACATTCAAGACTTCTTGAGCGTGCTGCAAAAGTTAACGATGAGTTAGGTGCAGGTTCTTTGACGGCTCTTCCAATTATTGAAACACAAGCGGGCGATGTATCAGCATATATTCCAACCAACGTTATTTCAATTACTGATGGACAGATCTTTTTGGAATCAGATCTCTTTAACTCAGGTATTCGTCCAGCGATTAACGTTGGTCTATCAGTTTCACGTGTGGGTGGTGCAGCACAAATTAAAGCAACCAAACAAGTTGCAGGTACCATGAGACTTGATCTTGCTCAGTACCGTGAGCTTCAAGCATTTGCACAATTTGCAAGTGATCTTGATGAGTCAAGTCGCAAACAATTAGAGCGTGGTCAACGAATGGTTGAACTCTTGAAACAGCCTCCTTATGCGCCAATTCCTGTTGAAAAACAAGTTTTGATTATTTTTGCAGGTGCTAAAGGGTACTTAGATAGTATTGATGTCAAGTCAGTAGGTCGTTTTGAAGCGGAACTTAACTCTTATGTTGAAGCGAAGTATGCAGATATTTTTGAACAACTTAAAGCTAAAAAAGCGATTGATAAAGAGCTTGAAGAGCTATTACATAAGGCATTGAGCGAGTTTAAAGCGACGTTTGCAGTCAAGTAAGGATAAGCTATGGCAAACCTTAAAGAGATAAAGAGAAAAATCAAGAGTGTTCAAAATACTCAAAAAACGACACGGGCTATGAAACTTGTTTCCACTGCAAAGTTGAAACGAGCTGAAATGGCTGCAAAGCAATCACGTGTGTATGCCGTTAAGATTAACGAAGTACTTTCCGAAATTGCGTATAAAATCAATCAGTACAAAAATGGTGCTGCTGAGAGTCGTTTCTTTGATAAAAATGAAACTCCAAGTACGATAGATGTTATTTTTGTTACAGCAGATAAGGGATTGTGTGGTGGCTTTAATATTCAAACAATAAAAGCTGTTCGTAATCTTTTAACTGAAAATGTAGAAAAAAAAGTGACAGTCAGACTTCGTGCTGTTGGAAGAAAAGGTATGGCGTTTTTCAATTTTCAAGGAACTGAACTTTTGACCTCTTATGCAGGTGTTAGTTCATCTCCAAGTTATGAAAAAGCACAAGAAATTATTCAAAGTGCCATTAATGATTTTGTCGAAGGTAAAACAGATAAAGTTATCTTAGTCCATAATGGTTACAAAAATATGATTTCACAAGAGTTAAAAATCGTGGATGTTGTACCTGTGCAATCTCCTCTTGAGACACTTGAAACAAGTTCGTTAATGGAATTAGAGCCTGATGAGAGTGGTGAAGAAATTTTGGACTCATTGTTACAAAAATATTTTGAATTCAATATGTATTATGCATTGGTTGATTCATTAGCGGCTGAACACAGCGCACGTATGCAAGCAATGGAAAATGCAACGAATAATGCCAAAGAGCGCGTTGGTATCTTAACCTTGGCATACAATAAAGCTCGACAAGAGTCTATTACTACTGAACTCATTGAGATTATCAGTGGTGTAGAATCTATGAAATAAACTGTTTTGCAAAAAATAAAAGGAGAATATTCAATGAATGGATTAATTAGCCAGATCATGGGTCCAGTTGTTGACGTCGATTTTAATGGCTACCTTCCTAAAATCAATGAAGCGATTGAAGTGAATTATGAAGTAGAAGGCAAGAAACAACGTTTGATTCTTGAAGTAGCAGCACATTTAGGCGACAACCGTGTAAGAACAATTGCAATGGATATGAGTGAAGGTTTAACAAGAGGAATTGTTGTTAAAGCGTTAGGAAATCCTATCCAAGTCCCTGTAGGTGAAGAAGTTTTAGGAAGAATTTTCAATGTTGTTGGAGATGTAATTGATCAAGGTGCTGATGTTTCAAGAAAAACACTATGGTCTATTCACAGAGAACCACCAAAATTTGAAGAACAAAGTACAAAATCAGAGATTTTTGAAACCGGTATTAAAGTAGTTGATCTTCTTGCCCCTTATGCAAAAGGTGGTAAAGTTGGACTCTTCGGTGGTGCTGGTGTTGGCAAAACCGTTATTATTATGGAATTGATTCATAACGTTGCGTTTAAACACAGTGGATACTCAGTATTTGCTGGTGTTGGTGAGCGAACACGTGAAGGAAATGACCTTTACCATGAGATGAAAGACTCCAACGTTTTGGATAAAGTTGCATTATGCTATGGTCAAATGAGCGAGCCTCCAGGAGCACGTAACCGTATTGCCCTTACAGGCCTTACAATGGCAGAATATTTCCGTGATGAGATGGGTCTCGATGTTTTGATGTTTATTGATAATATCTTTAGATTTTCTCAATCAGGTGCTGAGATGTCAGCGCTTCTTGGTCGTATTCCTTCAGCTGTTGGTTATCAACCTACTCTTGCAAGTGAAATGGGTAGATTCCAAGAGAGAATTACATCGACTAAAAAAGGTTCGATTACTTCTGTTCAAGCAGTTTATGTACCAGCAGACGACTTGACTGATCCTGCTCCTGCAACAGTGTTTGCTCACTTAGATGCAACAACAGTACTTAATAGATCAATTGCAGAAAAGGGTATTTACCCAGCAGTTGATCCACTTGACTCAAGTTCTCGTATGCTTAATCCAGATATTTTAGGTATTGAGCATTACACTGTTTCTCGCGGTGTTCAAGCAGTTCTTCAAAAATATAAAGATTTGCAAGATATTATTGCAATTCTTGGTATGGATGAGCTTAGTGAAGAAGATAAAGTTACAGTAGATCGTGCTAGAAAAATTGAAAGATTCTTATCACAACCATTCTTTGTTGCGGAAGTATTTACAGGAAGCCCTGGAAAGTATGTAACGCTAGAAGAATCAATTGCCGGATTTAAAGGTATTTTAGATGGTAAATATGATGATTTACCAGAAGCTGCTTTTTATATGGTTGGAAGTATCGAAGAAGTGATTGAGAAAGCTGCAAAACTAAAAAGCTAAGAAGCGATAAGGTTAAAAAATGAATACATTAAAATTGGAAATTGTGACTCCAACAGGTCAAATTTTTGCTAACGATGTAAAGAGTGTTACGCTTCCAGGCAAAGAGGGTGAGTTTGGTGTTTTACCAAATCACGCCTCTTTAGTAACGCTATTACAAGCAGGCGTAATTGATATTGAGCTTAAAGATGGCAATCATGATGTTGTCGCAATTAATTGGGGTCATGTCAAAGTCGATGAAAATTCTGTAACTGTTTTAGCTGATGGTGCTGTCTCAATTGGTGGAACTACTGAAAGTGAAGTAGCAAAATCTCTAGAAGCTGCTAAGCAACTTCTAGAGAGCATTAGTGACTCTGATGTTGCAATCGCTATGGCTACAGCAAAAATCGACTCAATTGCAAAAACAAGGAAGTTTTAAATCTTATGTCATCATTTGAATTATTTTTGAACTATTTTGCAAGAAGTGGTTTTTTTACGTGGGTTATTTTGATCTGGCTATCTGCTTATTTTATCATAACATGTGGTATCTTCTTTAGTAGATATCTTTACTTGGGTTATTGGCTTTCAATTGAAAAAAATTCGCTAGAGTCAATGCTCATGGGGGCTAAGAATGTACGTGATGATTCAATCCTCCGAAAATGTTCAAGTGCAGCAGGCGCTTCGGAAAAACTTTTGAATGTATGTAAAAATGTTGCCGAAAAAAATGCAACTAGTGGCTTATGGATGCTTTCTATTATTGCCTCAACAGCACCTTTTATTGGATTATTTGGAACAGTTGTTTCGATTTTGCAAACATTTAGTGGACTTGGTCAATCAGGGAGTGCATCTCTTGGTGTAATAGCACCAGCAATTAGTGAAGCCTTAGTTGCGACAGCTACAGGTATTTTTGTAGCTATACCGGCATACAGTACAAACCTCTTCCTTCGAAGAAAAGCTTATGAAGTGATTGTCTATGTACAAAGAGAAGTAGATATTTTACTCTCTGCAAACGAAGCAAGAAGAGATAGCTAAGATGATGAGTCAATTGGATGAAGTACCAGAACTAAACATTACTCCACTAGTGGATATTATGTTGGTACTCCTTGCCATTTTAATGGTAACAACACCAGCATTAGTTTATGAAGAGGTGATTAAACTTCCTGATGGTAGTAAATCAGCTGTTGTTAGTAAACTTCCTGAACTTGAAATTCGGGTAACAAAAGATAAAAAAGTTTATATAAAAAATGATAGCTTTACTCTTTCTGAATTTCCTGATAGTTTTATGATGCAAAAAAGTAAATACCCACTTAAAAGCATTGTTTATATTAAAGCTGATGAAGGTCTCTCTTACAAAGATGTAATGTTTGTGCTCAAAACAATTAAGCAGGCTGGTTTTACGAACGTATCTTTAGAAACGAATGGATAAATACTGTGTCGAGTGTGAATAGATATGCCTCTTTTGGATGGACTTTGTCCATCCTTCTCTATATATGTCTTTTAGTTGGTCTTGCTTATGTTTTAAGCTCTCAAAAAGATACTATCAAAAATTATACTTCTAATAAAGATCCTATGAATGTTGCTTTGGTTGAGCGCAAAAAGAATGACTCAGAAAAGCCAAAAGAGGAACGAAAAAAGGAAGAGGTTCAAAAGCCAGTTGAAAAACCAGCAGAAAAACCTGTTTCTGAAGAGAAAAAAGTTGCTTCTTCTCCAAAAGAAGCTGTCAAGAGTCAATCACTTAGAGGCCTCTTTGAGGATATTAATACTTCCAAATTACCTCCTGATGCAAAAGAACAGAAAAAAGACCAAACTACACCAACACGTATCAAACCGAATAAAGAAGAAACAAAAGAAAAAAGTGAGAATGCTGCATCTAAAATTGCTAATTCATTGAATTTTTCTGAGCAAAAACATTCAATTGATACTAAAAAAGGTGGAGAGTATGACCCCTTCATTGGTAAAGTACAAGAGATCTTAGAAGAAAATTGGCAAAAGACGATTGATACAGAAAATGGGAATGTCGCTAAAGTTGTAATCAAAGTAAGTGATCGAGGAACCTTTAGTTATAAAATAGTTTCTTTGTCTTATAATAATGAATTTAACACGAAACTCAAAGAATTCTTAAAAGCTATGGAAAGCGTAGAATTTCCAAAGTACGAAAAAGGACCTCTTTTTGAGATGCAGGTTGAATTTAAAGATATAAAGGAGTAAAATATGATCAAAAAAATAGTTGCTTTCTTCTTTTTGACAATTTTTGCATATGCCTCAGATGCAACGGTAGAAATTGTAAAAAAAATAGATGTGCTACCAAAAATTGCGGTACAAGATGCAAGTCCAAAAAATGTTGATTTGGAGTTTAGAAAAAGCTTTTTCAAACTTATTGCAGGAGATTTACGCGTTAGTAGCCATTTTAATGTACTTGACGAATATTTGCAAAGTAGTTATGAGGGTGGACCTTTAGAAAATTTCCTATCAGATAAAAAAGTAGATATGATTTTGCGCTTTAGTTTAGGGCAAGATTTTAATACGGCATCCGCAAATGTGAAATTAATTAATGCAAAAACTGGTGCAACAACCTTTGAAAAGTCGTATAGCATTAGTGATAAAAAAAGAAACCCTTTCTTGGCACATAAAATTGTTGTTGATACAAATGATCAAGTGGGCGCACCTTCAGTCAAATGGATGGAACAATCAGTTCTATTCGCACGCTATACAGAAGCAAAAAAAAGTGAAATAGTTATTTCAGATTATACACTCAGCTATCAAAAATTGATTGTTTCTGGTGGTCTGAATGTCTTTCCTAAATGGGCGAATACAGATCAAAGTGCATTTTTTTACACTTCCTATAATGGCGCAGAACCAACTATCTTTAGATATGATTTAAAAGATGGGAGTAGAAAAAGTATTATTTCAAGCTCTGGAATGCTTGTTTGCTCTGATATTTCAAAAGATGGCAATAAGTTACTTCTAACGATGGCTCCTAAAGATCACCCAGACATTTATTTGTTTGATTTGCAGAGTAGAAAAATCACTAAAATTACTGATTATTCAGGTATTAATGTGAATGGAAACTTTATTGACAATGATAAGCGCATTGCTTTTGTCTCAGATCGATTAGGAAATCCTGATATATTCGCACAAGGGATTTACGATAAAAGCTTTGAAAAGCTCGTCTACCATGGGAAAAACAAGAATTCTATCTCGACATATGATAATTATATTGTTTACTCTAGCAGAGAAGGAGATAGCGAATTTGGAAGAAATACTTTCAATCTCTATTTAATTTCAACAAAAACAGATTATCTTAGACAATTGACAGCATCAGGAGAAAATCTTTATCCACGTTTTTCACAAGATCCTGATACTATTATGTTTATAAAACAATTTGGAAATCAGAGTGCTTTGGGGATAATTCGACTAAATGCAAACAAAACATATCAGTTTCCGTTAAAAATAGGTAAACTTCAGTCAATTGACTGGTGTATTTTTAAAAAAAATGTGGTATAATTCCGAAGTTTTTAAATTTGAACTTTTAAAAAGGATCTAATAATGGGTAAATTAGCTTTAACAAGCTTAGCGGTAGCGGTTTTGGTTTTAACAGGTTGTAGCCAAAAAAGTCCAGAAGTCGATATGACTAAAGGAACTGGTGATACAAAAGGTGCTGGTGTAAATGATGGCATGAGTGCACTTCAAAAATTGATTGCTTCTTTAGAAGCTAATTCTAAAACAATCTATTTTGATTTTGACAAATATAATGTCAGAAAAGACCAACAAGCAAATATTGATGCAAACGCTGCATTATTCAACTCTGCAGAGGCAAAAAGCTTCTCAATCAAAGTTGAAGGTAACTGTGATGAATTCGGTACTGACGAATATAACTACGCACTTGGTCTTAAAAGAGCAAAAAGCGTTAAAGATGGTTTAGTTGCTAAAGGTATGGTTGCAGATAGAATTACAGTTGTAAGTTATGGCGAGAGTAATCCAGCATGTACTGAGCATAATAAAGACTGTTGGTCTAAAAACAGAAGAGCAGAATTTAAAGTACTTCCATAATCTTGATTGAATGAAAAAACAAATTCTTCTATTTTCGATAGCATTGCTGCCTTTGGCAGCGCTATCGAATGAACCCTCAGCTTTTGGTAGTAATACAAATGATGTTGATAGTAGCAGCGCTACTACCTCTTATAGTAACACTGTTAGTGTAAGTGACAAAAAGTATTTCCAAAATAATCAGAAAACAATATCTTCTACTTCAAATGATAACCTTACTTCGACAAAAACTGATCAAAGTAGTGTTTCTTCTGAGCAATATGAAGGTATGCGATCAGTTGTTGATAGTTATGCAAGCAAAATTGCTAAACAAGATGACAAAATGCGACAACTCGAAGAGGAAAATAAAAAACTCAGAGAGTATGTTGAAGAAAATCGTAAAATTCAAGCTGATAACCAAGAAAAAATAAAAACAGTTGTTGGTGAACTTGGAACATTGATTGATTCCATTAATAAAAATTATGTTCCAAAAGATAAATTTGATCAACTTGCTAATGAAGTAAGAGGTGGGAAGAGTGCTTCTAAAACAGTTACTCCTGCAACTGACTCTACCAAAAAAGATACTGTGAAGGAAACTCCTGCAACTAAAGTAATTTCTGCAAAAGAACTTAGTACAAAAGATAGTGCCACACTGATAAAAGAGGCAGATGATTTACTAGAGAAGAAATCATATTCAGAGGCACAAGCCCTTTATACAGAACTTTTACATCGCAATTACAAGCCTGCTAAAACAAATTTTAGTTTAGGTGAAGCAGCTTATAACCAAAAAGCTTATTCTACTGCTATTGAACATTATAAAGCAAGTATCACTGCATCGGATAAAGCAGCTTATACTCCAGCACTTTTATATCATACAGGTGTTTCATTTGAAAAGCTTGGAAAAGCTAAAGAAGCACAAGGTTTTTATAAAGCTCTCAAAGATGGATACCCTGATTCTCCAGAAGCAAAAAAAAGTAAAATAGTTTTTTTTTATACATTTTCTTGCACAAAAAATAGACTTAACAATTTCTCCTAAGGGCATATACAACAAATATATGCTAAAATCTTATGTTTATAAATTAAGGGAGAAAATATGAGTATTAGTGATAATCAAGTAGTTTCAATCCATTATGAGCTTAGAAATGTTGATAATGGTGAAATTTTAGATAGTAATCTTAATGCAGCGCCACTTTCTTTTATTGTTGGAAAAGGTCAAATTATTCCAGGATTAGAAGAAAAAATTAAAGAGCTTAAAGCTGGTGATAACGCTGACATTAAAGTAGTTGCAGCTGATGCCTATGGCATTTATGACGAAAATGCTGTTCAAACATTACCAAAAGAGCAATTTGCTGGACTTGAGCTTCAAGCAGGCATGACACTTTATGGTCAAGGTGAACATGGTGAGACGGTTCAAGTTATTGTCAAAAACTTTAATGATGAAACTGTTGAAATCGATTTCAATCATCCTTTAGCCGGTCAAGATCTATTATTCGCAATTAGTATTCTAGAGGTGCGTGATGCTACAGCAGACGAGCTTCTGAATGGCTATGTTGGTGGTGGACACAGTTGTGGTTGTGGTGCAGGTGGATGCGGTTCACATGACCATGATGACGAAGGAGAGTGTTGTGGTGGACATGATCATGGACATGACCACGAACACGGAGAAGGTGGATGCTGCGGCGGCGAAAGTCACTCACATGGTGGCGGATGTTGTGGATCACACTAATTATATAGCAAAGTCTAGAGCCTCTATGGAGGCTCTTAAGTCTGCGAATCTTCTTAAAAGCGTTACAATCAATGCGCTTATTTTGGGCGAAAGTGGTGTAGGGAAGCAAAGTCTTGCAAGTCACATTGTTTCAGCACCCATTGTTGATGCAAGTGCCTTTAATGAGCTATTAGCGCTCATCGAAACCAACAGTAGTCTTATTGTTAAAAACTTTCATAAAATTACTAATTATAAAAAACTTAAAATTGCTTTAGATGTTCATAAAACAAGAATTATTGCGACATCAAATTTGCCTATAGGCGAAGCACTCATGGATGAATTTTTTAGTCTGAAAGTTGTTATTCCACCTTTACGTGAACGTATGGAGGATGTGATCCCTTTGATGGAAAAATTTGCTCAAGAAGCATGCATGATGTTTGATGGAGAGTTTGGTGAAGCGCCTTCATTAGAAGAAATTGTGCCAGATTTGAGTAAAAACTGTTATTCTCTACGACGCTCAGTGTATAATGCTTATTTGATGAACTCCTTTGGGGAAGAAGAGATTTTGGCGATGATGGAGCGTTTTTTGTCCCAACGCATAGGTGGGAGAAATGATTATCGTGAGCTATTATATCTTTTTGATGTCCCAATGATTAAAAGCGGTTATGCCAAGTTTGGTTCACAACTTGCTATCAGTGAAAAATTTGGACTTAATCGAAACACCCTACGTAAAAAAATCAACGATTACAAAGATAGATTAAAAATAGACTAGATGTTTACTTTGTAGCGAGTCTACAACGTTTACATGTAAAATATAAAAGGTTAATCAATGAATAATAGTATCTTTATATTCCCTGGCCAAGGTAGCCAAAAAATTGGTATGGGGAAAGATTTTTATGATCATTCACCGATTGCGAAAGAGATGATCGAAAAAGCAAGCCAAAGAGTTGAGATTGATTTTACAACACTTCTGTTTGAAGAGAATGATAGGTTAGATCAAACAGAGTTTGCACAACCTGCTATTTTATTAGTCAGCCTTATTGCACACCGTCTTTTTGTGGAACAGTGCAAAGTGATACCTAAAGTAGTTTTAGGACACTCCTTAGGTGAATTTTCTGCTTTGAGTGCAGCTAGCGCTATGGATTATTTAGATGCCGTAGAATTGGTACACCAACGCGGTCTTTTGATGAAAAAAGCGTGTGAAGGCATTAATGCTGGCATGATGGCGCTTCTTGGCTTAGATGATGCAACTGTTGAAAATCTTACATGTAAAGAGCGTGAACTGGGTAAAAAAGTTTGGGCAGCGAACTACAATGGTGATGGACAGATTGTGATTGCGGGAAATCGTGATGATTTAGTATCTTTAGAGTCACTTTTTAAAGAGGCAGGTGCAAAAAAATCGGTGCTACTTCCTATGTCTGTAGCAAGTCATTGTCCGCTTTTAAGCTCTGCTCAACCAAAACTTGAAGCTTATTTAGATCAATGGCTGAAAGAGAGTTTTGCAATGCCTATCATCTCCAATGTAACCGCATCTGAGTACCAAAGCAAAGTTGAGGCTAAAATGCTTCTATCGCAGCAGCTTATTTCACCTGTAAAATATAAACAATCCATTTTATATGTAGAATCTTCAACGGACTCATTTATTGAATTCGGTGGCTCAGTGCTTAAGGGTCTTAATAAACGGATCACACAAAAGCCAACGTATAGTATTACCGATATGAAAAGTTTAGAAGAAGTGCTTGCACTTTTGTAAAAGGAAGAAGATGAAAATAGCTATTATGGGTGCAATGGTTGAAGAGATCACCCCACTTTTAGAATTTTTTGAGAAATATAAAACTATTGAGTTTGCCAAAAATAGTTACTACACCACATCGTATAAAGGTATGGATTTAGTGATCGCTTACAGTAAGATTGGTAAAGTGAATGCTAGTTTGACAGCCTCAACGCTGATTGAAAAATTTGGAGCACAAAAGCTCCTTTTTTCAGGTGTCGCAGGTGCCCTGAATCCTTCATTAAAAGTAGGCGACTTGCTCGTAGCCACAAAGCTTGCTCAACATGATCTTGATATTACTGCATTCGGTCATCCTCACGGTTATGTTCCTGAAGGTTCTGTCTATGTTGAAACAGACAAAGCTTTGACTGTGTTGGCTCAAAAAGTTGCATCGGCTCAAAACATTAAATTGCTTGAGGGCATTATTGCCACGGGCGATCAATTTATTTGCGATGGTGTAAAAAAAGAGTGGATTCATTCGACATTTAATGCGGATGCGACAGAAATGGAAGGTGCTTCAGTCGCTGTGGTTTGTGATGCGCTTAATGTTCCTTTTTGTGTGCTTCGTGCTATTAGTGATGCTGCGGATATGGACGCAGGATTTAGTTTTGATGAGTTCTTAGTGAGCTCCGCTAAAGAGAGTGCTCAGTTTATTATCGCGATGTTGGACGAACTCAGTTATGATCGAAATTAGTAAACGCCTTTTACGCATCGCTGGGCGTACCAATGCACGCTATAACCTCATAAATGAGGGTGATAAAATTTTGCTAGGGCTCAGTGGTGGTAAAGACTCACTCAGCCTTGCACATGTTTTAAAACACATGCAACGTGTTGCTCCCTTTGATTTTGAATTTAAGGCCGTTACAATTGCTTATGGGATGGGCGAAGATCTTCAGGCTTTACACAACCATTGCATAGAGCATGAAATTGATCATGAAATTGTCGATACAAAGATTTTCGATCTTGCACAAGATAAGATACGGGAAAACTCCTCTTTTTGCAGTTTCTTTTCACGCATGAGACGAGGTGCTCTTTACACCTATGCTCTTGAGCATGGCTACCGTAAATTGGCTCTTGCGCATCACTTAGATGATGCTGTGGAGAGCTTTTTTATGAACTTCTCACATAATGGGGCACTTCGCTCAATGCCACCTATTTATAAAGCACAAAATGGTTTATGGGTGATTCGTCCACTCATTCATGTGCGCGAACGTCAACTACGGGATTGTGCCAATGATGCACATATGCCTATTATTGGAGATGAAGCCTGTCCTGCAATGCGTTTTGATGTCAAAATGCCCATTATGCGTGCTCGTACAAAAGAAATGCTTATTGGTATGGAAAAAGAGAATCCAGATCTTTTCATTTCACTGAAAAAAGCATTTGAAAATATCCAAACATCCAGTTTTAGTGATGTACGTTTTTTAGAGCAATAATATAACGGAATACATTTCTGCTTCAAAAAAGGCAAAGCGCAACGCAGGATGCTAGGCTTTGCCTAACATCCTGCGTTAAAATCAAAATCCTTCCAATAAAATCTTCCAGAGTACATTGATTTGCTCATCATCAAGTGCTATGGTACTTTGTTCTTCAAAAAGCTGCTTTACATGTAAAAGATCAAAGGTTTGATTCCAAGCGCAGGTTTTATGTGCAGGTAAAAAACCTCGGATGAGTGTTAAATCTTCTAAGATAGGTTCTTCGCAATTAAAACAGATAAAATCATCGTGCAATCTTCCTTCATACTCTAAAAGCTTGATATACGCTTCGATGGCAATACGTTTAGGATTTTGTATCTGCCAAATAGATGAACTCTGTTCTAAAAGATCAAAATAAAAACTATCAATGGTTCCTATATCTTTGAGATGTGTATAAAAAAGTCTGATGAACGGTTGCCAGATAAGCATACGCTCTCGTTGATTATTCCAAGGCGTCCCTAGGTGCATAATGGAGCGAAGCTGAGGCAGCGTTGATTTGATAGAGGGAATCGCTTCAAAGTCTATTTTATAGCCTAAATGAATTGTGGAATGGCGAGCACCGTAAAATCTATAAACCGTTTTAATGCTATTTTGCGTTAAAATGGTGACAATTAAATCTTCATCTTTTACGCGATTCAAATTGATAATATATCCTTGCATAAGGAATTTTAGCATCTCTACATTTTCTTATTATTAAAATTTAAAATTAATTCTAATAATTTATATTTTAAATTTAATTGACAATTAATTTAAAATATGATAAGAAAATAGATCAAACATCGAAAAATAGTGTTTTATTGAAAAATAAGTATTTTTAATGTATTATCCGCTCGCTTTTAGCTTAAAAATTTGTCAGATTTCGTCAGAATTTTGATGAAAATTCCACAAAAGGCTTGTGAAATGGATCTTATTACAGGATTTAAAGACAATTGCGGTTTTGGATTAATCGCAAACATAAAAAACATTCCAACCCATGAAAATGTTGAAGATGCAATTTGCGCATTAGAAAGAATGATGCACAGGGGCGCTATTGCTGCAGATGGCAAAAGTGGCGATGGTAGCGGACTCCTTTTCTCTATGCCTGCTGAGTTTATGAAAAAAGAGGCACACAAATTAGGAGTAGATCTTCCAAAGCAATTTGCTGTTGCTATGATTTTTTTAACGACAGATGAACAAAAAAGAATTTTTGAAGAGACCTGTGAACAAAACGATCTCAAAGTTCTTTTATATCGAGATGTTCCCGTAAAAACCAAAGCCCTTGGAAAATTAGCACTTGATTCACTTCCTCAAATCATACAAGTATTTGTAACTTCTTCTTCCCTTGTTGCAACAAAACGTTTTGAAGCATTGCTATATCTTACTCGTAAAATAGTTGAAAGAAGACTTGCAAGTGAGCCTGATTTTTACATTGCTTCTTTTTCAAGCAAAGTGATTTCGTATAAAGGTCTAGTGATGCCAACTTACATCAAAACCTTTTTCCCAGACTTAAGCGATAGTGATTTTAAAGCAACGTTCGCACTTTTTCATCAACGCTTTTCGACCAATACACTCCCCAAATGGAAATTGGCTCAACCTTTTCGTACCCTTGCACATAATGGTGAAATAAACTCTATTTCAGCCAATCGTTTTAATACGCAGGTTAAAAGTGAGTGCATGAAGAGTAGTATCTTCTCTGATGAAGAGCTACAAAAACTTTATCCATTGACGACGAATGATGTGAGCGATAGCGCTAGTTTAGACAATATGTTTGAATTTATGCTCATTAATGGATTTGACTTTTTTAAAGCGGTACGTTCGCTCATTCCTGCTCCATGGCAAAATGCACCTCATATGGACTCAGAGCTTCGAGCTTTTTATGAATTTTCAAGTATTAATTTCGAGCCGTGGGATGGACCTGCTGCCATTTCTTTAACTGATGGTCGCCATATTGCCTGTGTACTCGATAGAAATGGTCTCAGACCCGCTAAATATATTATTACAAAAGATGATCGTATCATCATCTCTTCTGAGTATGGTGTTTTAGATATTGAAGAAGACAATATTCTTGAACGAGGTAGATTACAAAGTGGTCAGATGATTGGTGTGGATCTTAAATTTGGTAAGATCATGAAAAATGATGACATTAATGATTACCTTAAAAGTTCTAATACGTATACTGAATGGCTAAACAAAGGGCTTGTTTACTTACAAGAATTTGTAGATATTCCTTTTTCAAAAACAACAGATTATATACGTGAGAATCTTGAAATAGAACAACGTTATTTTAACATTACCCAAGAAGTTAAAAATATGGTTATTGAACCAATGATGAAAGATGGTAAAGAGGGTGTTGGCTCAATGGGTGATGACACGCCAATGGCTGCTTTCAGCCATGTCCAACGCAATTTTAGTGACTACTTCAAACAAAAGTTTGCACAAGTTACCAACCCTCCAATCGATCCTATTCGTGAAAAAGTGGTTATGAGTTTAAATACGAGCTTTGGCGAGATTCGCAATATTTTAGAAGAAAATCAAGAGCATGCTATCCGTATTAAATCAATTTCACCGATATTGATGCAAGAAAAATTTGAACTCTTAGACTCTTTTGGGGATCCAAGCAAAGCACGTTATAAAGATGAATATAAAAACCGCTACTTCTCAACCCTCTTTGAAGACAATCTTAAAGGAAGTTTGGAAGATTTGGCCTATGATATCGCTCAAGCCGTTAAAAATGAGGGTATTCGTATTATCTTCTTGGATGATCGAGGAATAAATACAAAACTCAAACCAATACCGATGCTTTTGGTTATTGGTCGTGTTAACCAAGTGCTTCTTGATGAAGGTATACGTTCATTGACTTCGATTATAGCAATTTCTGGAGAGGCACTTGATACACATTCGTGCTCATGTATGATTGGTTTTGGTGCAAGTGCTATTTATCCTTATTTACTCTACGGTACGATCTTAGATGAATGCAAAAAAAGTGAAATGGGCTCTTATGAGATTAGGACAAAACTCAAAAATGTGAATCATGCTCTTGGGCAAGGACTTTTAAAAGTTATGTCAAAGATGGGTATTGCAACGCTTGCATCGTATCGAAATTCTGCACTATTTGATGTGTTAGGTCTTGGAAAAGATGTCGTCCATGAATGTTTTGACGGTGCGATTTCTCTTATACCGGGTCTTAGTTATGAGGACATTGAAGAGCGTTTAAGTCGTAATCATCATCATGCGTATGAACTTAATATCACTAAAAAACTTTTCCCATTAGAAATTGGTGGATTTTATAAATATATTGATGGACAAGAGCACCATGACTATCATCCTCATGCTATCCATGCGATTCATAAAGCTACGATGAGTGGTGAGAAAAAAGATTTTCAAGAATTTACGAAGCTCATCAATAGTCGTGGACTAAAGATGATTAGAGACTTTTTTGAACTTAAATCCGATCGTGAGCCAATTGCGTTGGATAAAGTTGAGTCCAAAGAAGCTATTTTTAAACGTTTTTCAACCGCAGCCATGAGTTTGGGTTCCATCTCTCCCGAAGCCCATGAGGCTTTGGGTGAAGCGATGAATAAAATTGGTGGTATGAGTAACTCAGGCGAAGGTGGTGAATCACCTGAACGCCTTAAAAGTAATAAAAACTCACGCATTAAGCAGATTGCATCAGGTCGTTTTGGTGTTACTCCTGAGTATTTACGCTCTGCCACAGAAATTCAGATTAAAGTGGCACAAGGGGCAAAACCAGGTGAGGGCGGGCAACTTCCAGGGCATAAAGTAACGCCTCTTATTGCAAGTCTTCGTTACACCATTCCAGGAGTGACACTGATTTCACCGCCACCGCATCATGATATTTACTCGATTGAAGATTTGGCACAGCTTATTTTCGATATGAAACAGATCAATCCAGAAGCGATTATTACCGTGAAACTGGTTTCTACTGCGGGCGTTGGAACGATTGCTGCCGGTGTGGCTAAAGCGTATGCCGATAAAATTATTATTTCAGGCGGTGACGGTGGTACGGGAGCAGCGCCTCTGACATCAATTAAATTTGCGGGCAATCCTTGGGAAATTGGTTTGAGTGAGGCACATAATGCCCTTAAAGCAAACCACTTACGTGATAGTGTTCATCTTCAAACCGATGGTGGTTTAAAAACAGGTTTAGATGTTATTAAAGCTGCTCTTTTAGGTGCAGAGAGTTATGCGTTTGGAACACTTTCCTTAACGATTATTGGGTGTAAAGTGCTCCGTGTTTGTCACCTAAACCGTTGTTCAGTAGGTGTTGCGACACAAGATGAAAAACTCCGAGAGCATTTTGTAGGAACGGTGGATAAACTCATCAATTTCTTCACACTTCTCGCCGAGGATGTGAGAGAAATACTTGCGCATCTTGGTTACACGAGGATGGAAGATATTATTGGGCGTAGTGATCTTTTAAGCGTTGTTGATGATGCCTTTGCTAAAAAATTTGATTTTTCTTCTATTCTCATGAGATTGGAAGGTCCAAATACCCACAATGGTAAATCCAATGATCCATTTGATAAAAATGAATTTGAAAAAGAGATTTTGAAAGATGTCTATAAAGTAATTGAAAATCCAGATGAAAAAATTGTGATGCATAAAAGTATTTGCAATACTAATCGTAGTTTTGGAACACTCATCAGTGGTGAAATTGCGAAGTTTTACGGCAATAAAGGGCTCAAAGATGATAGCATCGTCTTTAGACTCAATGGTGTTGCTGGACAATCATTAGGGGCGTTTTTAGCCAATGGAATTAGCATCAACCTCAAAGGTACTGCAAACGATTATGTGGGCAAAGGTATGAACGGTGGAAAAATCGTTATTGCCCCAAAATACCAAGGGCGAGGTTACTCTTGTGCTGGTAATACCTGTTTGTATGGCGCAACCGGTGGCAAGCTTTATATTGCTGGTAATGTAGGGGAACGTTTCTGTGTTAGAAACTCTGGTGCAACGTCTGTCGTTGAAGGTACGGGAGATCATGCGTGTGAATATATGACGGGTGGTGTGGTTGCCATTCTCGGTGATACGGGTGTGAATTTTGGCGCTGGTATGACAGGTGGTGTGGCATTTGTTTACGATGAAACACGTGATTTTATCGATAAACTCAACCAAGAACTTGTGATTGCAGAGCGTATTGATACGGATGATATGGATGAAGCACGTCACTTCTTAAAAACGCTTACTTAGAACGCATATTAATGAAACAGCAAGCTTTAAAGCAACACAAATTTTAGATAATTTCCGCCACGCGGTAAGAGATTTTTGGATAGTGAGACCTAAAGATATGACGAAGGTACCACTCAATCCGGAGCAAGGAGACTAAGATGCAAAATTTTATTAATGAAGAGAGATGCGAGCCTAGAAAACGCTCAAGCGGAGATAGAGTCAAAGATTTTAAAGAAATTTATGAAGTTTTGAGTAAAGAAGATGCCTCTTTGCAAGCGGATCGCTGTATACAGTGTGGTGATCCTTTTTGTCATAGTAAATGTCCTTTGCATAACTACATTCCTTTTTGGCTCAAAGCGACGAGTGCCATGAAGCGTGATCTTGCGTTTAATCTCTCCAATGAGAGCAATCCGTATCCTGAGATTACAGGGCGTATTTGTCCACAAGATCGTTTATGCGAAGGGGATTGTACCCTCAATGATGGGCATGGTGCCATTACGATTGGTGCGATTGAGACCTTTATTTCCGAAGAGGGCTTTAAAAAAGGTCTTAAACCTACTTTTCCAGGTATTACGACTAAGAAAAAAGTCGCGATTATTGGTGCAGGACCTGCGGGGCTTGCCTGTGCTACCTATCTTCTCAGAGCGGGTATTGCCGTCAGTATGTATGAGAGACAAAATAGGGCTGGCGGACTTTTAACGTACGGAATTCCTGGTTTTAAGCTTGATAAAGAAGTCGTAGCCCGTCGTGTGAGATGGCTTCAAGACGCCGGTATGACGTTACATGTAAACACAAATGTCGGTAAAGACATTAGCTTTGATGAGATTGCCCATAGCCATGATGCACTCTTTTTAAGCATAGGGGCTGAAAATCCTCGTAAAGCCAATGTTGCCAATGAAAATGCACATGGTGTCTTTATGGCGATTGATTTTTTACGCTCAATTCAGAAAAAACTTTTCAATGAGAGTTACGATAAAAAATTTGAAGTCAAAGGTAAAAATGTTGTGGTCATCGGTGGTGGTGATACGGCAATGGATTGTTTACGAACGTCTATTCGTGAAGGTGCCAAAAGTGTGACTTGCCTTTATAGACGCGATAAATACAATATGCCAGGCTCTAAAAAAGAGTTTAAAAATGCGATCGAAGAGGGTGCTGAGTTTGTCTATAACGTTACGCCAAAAGAGATTTTGGTAAACTCTGATGGACAAGTGATCGGTATTGATATGAACAAAACCATCTTGGGTGCAAAAGATGCCAACTGTCGTCAATGTGTTGAAATCGTTAAAGGTGGCGAATTTAGGGTTGATGCAGATGTTATTATTTTTGCTCTTGGATTTAGCCCAGCTGTTCCGACTTTCTTAGCTGAAAATGGCATTGAAGTTTCAAAAACGGGTGTCATTATGGTCAATAGTGAATATCAAACAACGAAATCAGGCGTTTACGCAGGTGGAGATTGTAAGCGAGGTTCTGACTTGGTTGTTACGGCTGCAAAAGAGGGTAAAGAAGCTGCATTGCACATTATTAAGAAATTGCTTGGATAATACGTGAGCTTTATTGAATCCGCATTGCAAGCCAATAGAGAGCTCTTTCAGCTTTTACATGTAAAAGGGTTGGAAGAGTCTCATTATCAATCTTTTGCGATTGGTGCTGGAGGAGATTTGAGTTCAGGCATTGATCTCGTGGCAGAAAAAATTTTTATTCAACATCTTTTGCCATTTGGGACGATTGTCTCCGAGGAGAGTGGGGTGATTGAAAATCCTACCTCCTCGATTCGTATTGTACTCGACCCCATAGATGGCAGTGATAATCTGCTCTCAAATCTTCCTTATTATGGCACTTCTATTGCCTATTTTGAAAATGATAAATGCACTAAAGCGATTATTACTAATCTTGCAAATGGCGATATTTTTATCAAAGATGAAATGGGTTTGCGTCGTGGAAAATTAGAAAAAAATACCTTAAGTCCTGTTACATGTAATGCTTTTTCAAAGGTGGGAATTTTTGAGCGATCGTACTGTTCACTTAGGGTACATGACACGCTTAAAATTGCTAAAATCAAGTACCGCTCTCCAGGTGCTTTTGCCCTCTCACTAGCCTATGCACACGATGTTTCGTTTGTTTTGTATGAAGGTAAAATGCGCACGTATGATATAGAAGCGGGGCTATTTATGTGTGAGGATCTTTACACGTTTTGTGAAGGCGATATTTTCCTTGTAAGCAAAGATAAGGAAATTTTTGCTAGAATAAAAAGTTTATTTATAAGCAATTAGCTTTAAAAGAGGATAAAAACTTATGCGATTTGCAGAAATTTTCTCTAAGATCCGAAAAGCACAATCTACCCCAAGTGAAGCTCCAAGCCACTGGGTCAAGTGCAGTGCGTGCCAATCATTAATGTATTATAAAGAGATTGAACAACGTTTTAATGTTTGCCCTAAATGTGGTTTCCACATGCGTATCTCAGCAAAACAACGTATTGAACAATTATGTGACGAAGGTAGTTTTGTTGAGTTTGATACCAATTTAGTGCCAATTGATCCTCTTAAATTCGTGGATAAAAAATCATATAAAAAACGTATTGAAGAGGCGCAAGAAAAAACAGGTAATAACTCTTCTGTTGCGTGTGGCTCATGTCGTATTGATGGTGTGAATGCACAAATTGTTGTCTTTGATTTTGCCTTTATGGGTGGAAGTTTGGGTTCGGTTGAAGGTGAAAAGATTGTTCGTGCCATTAACCGCGCAATGGCTAATAAAGAAGGTTTGGTGATCGTGAGTGCCAGTGGTGGCGCACGTATGCAAGAGAGTACGTTTTCGTTACTTCAAATGTCTAAAACTTCCGCAGCTCTTGCCAAACTAGCGGATGCTAAATTACCGTATATCTCCATTCTTACCGATCCTACGATGGGAGGGGTAAGTGCATCGTTTGCTTTTTTGGGCGATATTATCATGGCAGAGCCAGGTGCTCTTGTTGGATTTGCAGGGCAGAGAGTAATTAAACAGACTATTGGAGCTGATCTTCCAGAAGGGTTCCAAAAAGCAGAATTTTTACTTGAACATGGTTTAATTGATATGATTGTTACCCGTACTGATATGAAAAAAGTGGTAGCAGATCTGTTAAAGCTTTTGGGCGAGAGTTGTAAAAATGATGCATTTGAGCTAAGACTCAAAGCATGAATGTAAAGGTTTTCACGATCGAAAAGAGTAGTGATAAAAACCTTGAAGCCATTGCCTCTGAATATATTAAAATGATTTCTCGCTTTGCAAAAGTTGAAGAGATTAAGATTTTTAACAAGCAAATTGCAGCAGCTCAGATGATTGGAGAGAAAGAAGCTAAAATTTCCTACACAAAAGCGTATGAATCCCATTTAAAAGGGTACAATGTCGCACTTGATGTAGAAGGTGAACAGCTAAGCAGTGAACAATTTAGTTCTCTCTTTGATCAAGATGTTACGATTAATTTTTTTATCGGAGGTGCTTTTGGGTTTGAGGAAGCCTTTTTAGGCAAAACTCAAAAGATTATAAGTTTAAGTAGATTAACATATGCGCACAAAATCGCGAAGGTGGTTTTATTTGAGCAGATTTATAGGGGATTATGTATAAAAAACAATCATCCCTATCATAAATAGTTGATTATAATGTAGGTTTATTTCAGGTCAATTTTTTGTAAAGGAAACAAAGGATGAGAGAGCACGAGCTAAAGCATTTCGAAGACCTTCTTAAAGAGAGAAGAGTCCAAATTAAAAAGAATATTGAAGACTCAATGCGAGAAATCAATGATCTTAAAGATACCGATGTCGGTGATGAAGCAGATCATGCTTCGGTCAGTACAGACCGTATGATCGAGCAGGCTATCAGTACACAACAAATGAAAGAGCTTAGCGAGATAGAATTTGCACTTAATAAAATCAGAAATGGCAGTTACGGCATTTGTGAAATGTGTGAAGAGGAAATTGGTTTTCAAAGACTCAAAGTTAAGCCACATGCACGTTATTGCATCGTATGCCGTGAGATTATTGAAAAATCAGCAAAAAATAAGTAGGTAGGAAGACATGGGAATCAAACGCTATTTTCTTGTAACACTAATTTATATGTTAGCTATTGGACTTTATGTCTATAGTTTTAATGGTGGCAGCACTACACTTGAGCTGTTTAGTTTCTCAATGACTCTACCGGTAGCGTTTTGGATTGTACTTCCCATTTTATTTTTGGTTATTGGTTCTATCGGGCATTTGGTATTTTATAATTTTAAAGATTTTTTGTACAAAAGAGCATTGAAAAAAGATAGTGAACTTTTTCAAGAAGCGACTAAAAATCGTATTTTGGGAGAAGAAGTTACGACTTCGTATAAAACGGAAGGTTTTAAATTTGCAGGTAAGGTTCTGCAATGTATGCGCTTTGATCCAGCTCTTCCTACAACATTCCTTGAAGAAGATGTTGCTAAGGTATGTGCCGTAGCCGTTAGTGTAGCCAATGGTAATTATGAAGACCTTAAAAAATACAGATTGGCTAAAGCAAATCCTCTTGTTATTCAAAACAGTATTAATCGTCTTAAAGTTGAGCCACGTTTTGCGCTTGAAGTATTGAAAAATTGTAAAGAGCTTGAGAATGAACTCTGCCGTCAAGCGTATGATGCGCTGATTGGTTTTGCAAGTTTTAATGAAATTAAACGATATGATTTTCCACCAGAAAAACGTACTTTCCGTCGTATGATGGAGCGTTATTTGGACGCTGATGATAGTTTTGATATGGATATTAAATCCATTGAAGACATGCTAGAGCATTTCAATGCAGATCGTGCAGATTACCTTGAACTTGCCCATGAAATCAAAATTAAACTCACTCCAGATGCGCTCATTGCGCTCTTTGAAAAACTTTATAATTCTAAAGGTGCAGTTGCAGCCGATGCATACTTGTATGTACTTTATGATCTTCAGATGATTGATAAAATTCGTGAGCTTTTACTCAATTCTGATCCTGAAGATTTTGTGAAATTTAAAACCATTTTATTCTTACGAGATCATGGCCGAAATATTGATATCGAAAAATTCTTGCGTTTATGATTCATGAGATAGACTTTAGCAAGGGTATTTTAGCCCTTGCACCCCTCGCTGGTTTTACCGATCTTCCTTTTCGCTCCGTTGTTAAAAAATTTGGTGCAGATATCACTTTCTCCGAGATGATTAGTGCCAATGCTTTGCGTTATGGTTCCGAGAAGACCTTTAAGATGATTACCAAATCACCGCTAGAGACACCTTACATCGTTCAAATTGCTGGATCTGATTTAGTGTCGATTAAAGAAGCTGTGCTAGCTCTGAATGATATTGAAGGTATTGATGGGATCGATCTCAATTGCGGCTGTCCTGTGCCCAAGATCATCTCCCAAGAGGCAGGTTCATCACTGCTCCTTAACCTTCCTCATATGCAAAAAATTATTGAGACGATCAAAACCTATTCTAACAAACGTTACACCAGCGCTAAAGTGCGTCTAGGCTTTACCACCAAGATTCCTGAAGAGATCGCACAAGCGTGCGAAAGTGCTGGGGTTGATTTTATGAGTATGCATGGCAGAACACGTGCTGGGGCTTATAAAGCAGAAGTTGACTACCAAGCCATAGCGCGAGCACGGGCATCTGTTAAAATCCCTCTGATTGCCAATGGTGACATCGTCAGCTATGAAAAAGCTTTACATGTAAAAGAGGTCACAGGATGTAATAGTTTGATGATTGGGCGAGGTGCTGTTGGAAATCCATGGATTTTTTACCAAATCAAAAATGAGCTGACACACGTGGATAAGACAAAAATTTTGGAGATTGTTCTAGAGCATTATGATGCCATGATAGATTTTTACGGCGAAAAGGGACTTGCTATTTTTCGTAAGCATCTGCATACCTACTCAAAAGGGTTTCGCGAAGCGTCTGAATTTAGAGATAAAATTAACCGCATCGAAGATGAAATACTCATGCGAGAAGCGATTGCAACCTTCTTTGCTCAATAGCCATCATCAAAGCCTTGCGCTTTGTGTTTATCCTTTTTATAACTACCTCGATATTTCTCTTTCTCCAGTAAGTTAGCCTCTTTTAAGAGACGTCTGTGTGTCTCTTCAATGTCTATTCCTTCGAGGTTAGCAATGCTATTTGAAACCAAAGTAACGTAATTTTGCAATAAGTTAGTATACGTAGAGTCTAATCTGACAGGCTCAACTTTTTGCAATGTTTTAAGCCCTTTCTCTGCACGTTTTACAAACAAAAGAAAATCAAAATTTTCATTTTTAAGCGCATTCACACAACTTCCCAAAAAGCGTTCCAACGCTCTAATGTATTTTACGCGTGCGTCTTTATCGTTAATGTTCATGGTAAGTTGATGATATTAAGATAGTGTAAGAGGTTGCTGATAAGAATAAAAAACGGTATAAAAATCAGTGATGTAAAAAAAACAAGTACGGTAACATCTAAAGGTCTGCATTCATACAATGCCGCTAAATTGACATTAGTAACAGCCAAAGGCACTACCAGTTCAATGAAAATAAGTGTGGCAACCATCGGTTCTAAATCCAGTATACCAAAGAGAATAACGCCTGCAATGAGTGGTGTGATAATGAACTTAATAAAGCTTACATGTAAAAGGAGTTTAGCGTTAATATCACGCAATTTAATATTGTAAAGGTACATGCCAAAAATGACCAGTTGAATAACCATGGTACAGTATGCACCCATCTCTAAAGGTTTTTGCATTGCTGGATGGAGTTTAATGTCAAATATATTGAGAAGCAGGGCAAGCGCTGCAAACCAGATAACAGGCAATTTCACAATATTAAATAAAGATTGTTTGATGCTAAAGTTCCCTCTGGAGTAGAAAAAAACACCGAGGGTGTAAACGATAAAGACATTGGTGATGTTGATCATACTCATATACAAAATAGAGGCATCACCAAAGAGTGCAATCCCTAAAGGAATACCTAGATTGCCTGTATTTCCAATAATAACACAGATGGTAATGATGGATTTTTCTTTAATGTCTTCTTTAAAAAAAACAAAGGCGATGATAGAACTGATGAGGACACAGATTAAAGAGATGGCTAAGTACCAAAAAGGCGCTTGCAGCAATGAAAAATCAATCGGACGACTGGAAAGTCCCCAAAATGAAAGCATAGGCTGTAAGAAGTAGATGGAAAGAAGGATCATCCCTTTTTCATTCATCTCTTCTTTGAGCATACGTTTTGCCATGAAGCCTAGCAAAATAAAGGCGTAAATAGACAAAATGGAAATAGCTATGGTCATAAGGTCTTAACGTGTCTCATCATAGGGAGTATAATCAGCAGAAGCCTTATTTTTATACGTGCTGAGCTTATTGTCTTGAATTTTGAGGTAATCATCCAAGCGTCTGCGGTTCTCTTCAAAAACTTTTTCAAAATCGTTGTCATCTTTGACTTCACCGTTTTGAAATTTTTCCAAAAGTACATTGGAATTTCCAGTCATTACAAGGTAGCGGATCGTACCGTATTCAAATAGCACCACACTGTTTTGGTTGTCAATCTGTTTTTTATGGAGAACATTGACTTCCTGTTGCGTTCCCGTTTTTGGGTTAAATAACCACGATTTACCATTGCCACCTTTGGCAGACATTGGTTTGAATGTTTGAATGCCAAGGCGTCTTTTGATCCAAAACATTAGTACAACCAAAGCGAGTAAAACGATGATGACAAGAATGTAGCGTGTATCAATAAAATCCGTTGACGACGTCGACGATGTAGGAAGCGGTGAAGTTATTGCATCTGAGCTTTGTGTGGGTCCTTGCATAATGCTACTTCGTATGCGAAGTCCAAAGCCATCAACCGTTTTAGAGGCAACAACACTGACTTTTTTATCGCTTTTAAGCACAACTTTGAGGGTATTATTTTTTTCTGGAATGATGGTGAGTTCTTGAATAATGTTAGAGTTAATGCTCTTTTCGATCATCTTATCGTAACCAAGATCGTTAATCGTAAGAGTCATAGTTGTGGCATCACTTTTTTGAGAGATACTGCCTTCATGTGGCGCATCAAACGAGAGCATAATATCGACACGGTCACTTCGCTCATAAACGTTATACGTTAACAAATTGGAAGCGCTTACCCATGACCATAATGCTAAAAGGGCAAAGAAAATTCTCATAGATTCTCTTTTTTAAAGTATTGGATGACGGTTTTGGAGTCTAGGATTTCATTGATACGGATGGCGAGGTTCTTCTCATACACCATAACCTCTCCTTTACCAAAGATTTTGTTGTTGATATAAAGTTCGACACTTTCACCGGCAGGTTTTTCAAGGTCGATGACAGAGCCTTTTTCGAGTTTTAAAAGCTTTTGAATCGTAATATTGGTCGTGCCAAGTTCCGCCACAAAATCAACACTAATGTCTAAAAGATTTTCAAATCCTGAGAGAAGTTTGCGTGCGACATACTCTTGATCGACTGCGTCCAATGCTATTCCTTTACAGATGGTTAAGCTAACAAAGCAAAAACTCTTCCAAACCTTGGTGTATACATCTTATTATAGTTTATTTTGTTTAAATTGTTTATTAAGGTATGAAATGCTTTCCAGTAGCGATCTCTATTGGCATAACTCTTGCATAACATCTTACGTTTACATGTAAAGATTTTAAAGGGCGATGATGGGAAAATTTGAAGCAAAAATAAAAGAAGATGTGATGCAAAGTATCTTCAACGATACCACCAAAATTTACGAAATGATCGAAACGCGTTTTCTCCTAGACAATGTTCATCGTGACGCGCTGATTGCGCTGTGTAATCAGTTCAACAACGACCTCTCTTTGATGCTCAAAGAGACGAAACTTGCGTAAGGTGGCGTGATGATCACTCCTTCTATTGGAACAACGGAACTTTACAAACAGTTAAGCGTACTGCTGAAAACCGATACCCCCGTCTTTTTGCACGGAAGCCCGGGCATTGGAAAGTCGTACATCGTCAATGATATTGCACAGCAAGAAGGTCTTGAAATCATGGACGTGCGCCTTAGCCAACTGGACGCGGTGGATTTACGAGGCATCCCCACGATAAAAGAGAACCAAACCGTTTGGATGCCGCCCGTTTTTTTGCCCACCGATGCTCAGAGTGAGGGGATTTTGTTTTTAGATGAGCTTAACTCCGCACCTCTTTCGGTGCAAGCGGCGATTTATCAACTGATACTCGATCGAAAGATTGGAGAGTACAGCCTTCCCAAAGGGTGGCGCATTATCTGTGCGGGCAATAAAATCAACGACAAAGGCATTGTTTTTAAACTCCCTTCGCCTTTGAGTAACCGTATGGTGCATCTGGTATTGGAAGCGAAATTTGATGACTTTAAACTCTGGGCAATGAAACATGGGGTGCATCATTTTATCATCGGTTTTTTAGCCTTTCGACCTGATCTTTTAAGTTCTGAAATCCCCTCTTACACGGAAACAAATCCTGCCTTTTGTTCGCCCAGAGCGTGGAATATGCTCTCACATATTTTAAAAAACGTCACCGATATGCACAGTATTCATCCCATTATCTACGGCACGATTGGTTATGCCGCGGGTGTTGAGTTTATCGCGTTTATCAATGTGTACAAAACCCTGCCCGATGTTGACGCCATTTTAGCGGGTGAAACGCTAGTCATTCCGAGTGAGCCCAGTGCATTGTATGCGTTGTGTGCGGCATTGATTGAGCGGTACAACGACCTTACGCAAGCGGAGCATCTTTTGGCGTACTCTAAACATCTGCCGACTGAGTTTGCGGTGATGCTCATTAAAGATTTGATTATCAAAGATGAAGCAATCGCCACATTGGAGAGTTTTGATATGTGGATGGAGCGGCATGGCGACTACATTATCTAATGCCAAAAAGTCACTTTTTGAGAAAATACGCATTCATTTTCTTTTTAACCATCCCTTTTTGTCGGTCTTAGCGCTTTCCATTCCGACGCGTTATACGAATAACGCCAAAAGCGCCTTTCAAACGGATGGTTTTTCGCTGAGCATTGATGAGGAAAAACTCTCACATTACAGTGAAGAGGAGATCATTTATCTCTACGCTCATACGCTGTTACACATCGTTCTCAAACACCCCTTACGCAGAAAAGCGCGCGAAGAGTTGGTATGGAATCAAAGTTGCGATGTGGTGATCAACCTCATTTTAAGTGAGTTCGACCACGTTGGCGTGATACCAAACGATGAGATTTTAGACACGGATTTAACGGGACTGAGTGTGGAAGAGGTGTATGAGATCCTTCACAAAGAGCAAGAAAAAAAACCAAGTTCAGAAAAAGAGGAAAGCGAAAAACAAAAATCGTTTGTCTATGATGAAACCAAACAAGACCTTGAAAGCTCCAACGAGAGTCTGCAAAGCTCCGAGGAGCAGGAGAAGCTTGATAATATCATCATTCAAGCACTCAGCATTGCCAAACAGGCAACGAAAGCCTACGACAGCTTGCGCATTGAAATCGATACACTGCTTAAGCCAAACATTAACCTCTACGATGTTCTCAAAGAGTTTTTGATTACAGCACTTTTTGAAAAGACCGTGACGTACAACCGTCCCAACCGAAAGTATTTTGAACAAGGCATTTACCTTCCAAGTACGCAAAAAAGTAAGGAGCAGTTGGAGCTTATCATCGCCATTGACAGCTCAGGAAGTGTGAGTTTGGAGGAGTACAAAACCTTTTTAGGCATCGTCAAAGAGGTGTGTGAATCGTTTTACGAATACAGCGTGACGCTGCTGCCATTTGATTTACATGTAAAAGAGGAGCTCATTGTCAGTTTCGATAGTTTTAATCCGATCAATTCTGAAAATCTCTTCATTCCCAAAAGCGACGGAGGGACGAATTTTAATGCCGTTTTGGATTTTATCGACACAAAATATGCCATCAGAAGTGAGCAGTTGTTGATGGTATTAAGCGATGGTGAGTTTGACATTGGGCGTTCATTAGTCTGCGAGACGCTCTTTGTTTTGAGTCAAAAAAAGAATTGTGCAAAGTTTGAGCGGTATGGAAGAGTTATCCAATTTAACCTATAAAGAGGAGGTCGATGCCCTCAAGGATGCGCCCAATTTTGAAGCGTTGGGCGATGCGCGCTACATTCATCATAAAGACGTCGAAGCGAGGCTGTATTGGGCATTTTGCAGACCCAGTGGTTCGCATCCTGATCAGATCAGCGATGCGGAACCGCTGGTTTCCATTATGGCGTTTAACCATTCACGCTTAGGTGCATTGGAGCGATTTGAGCGTTTACATCCTGATGTTATAAAGGATGAGTTACTTCGTGTTAAAATAAAGAATCGAACACGCATGCTCTTTCGCGCTCTCGTCGATCATGACTTTAGCGAACTCAATGCAGTTTTAGAACTCGTGCCTATCTTTTTACATGTAGCGATTGATCAGCTTAAAAACGGACGAAAATGGAATGACATCGAGGCGAATTTAGTTGAAGCATCTCGGTTCATCCGCACCGCCGAAAGCTTATTGGATGAGGTGGCTTGGGAGGCGCTTTTTCTTAAGCTCAAAGTGATTGAAGAGAGTTCGGTGGATGATCTTAAAGCGTATTTACAGTACGCGATTGCTTATAAAGAAAAAATTGATATACGGTTATTAGCGTACATTCATGATGAAACGTTAACGTGGATTGCGCAGAGTTCTTTGCATTTGTTGCAGAAAAAAGCGATGGAAAAATTGGCATTAGCGTTGATATAAAGGAAAGTAGTCATGGAAGAGGAAGAAGAATTTGATCTGAAGCATTTTGAAACGTTTTTAGGTGAATCCAGCAGCGAAGGCGGGCATTGGGATAAGATCAAGAAGCGTACGGCGACGCTTTTTCAAGTGCTTATTGATGGGGATTTGAAAGAGTTGGTGTTTGTGCTGAAGCATTACCCACAGTACACGGAATTGGTGTGTGAGCATTTTCGCTATTTGTACAATTATTCGGAGCAGAGTGCGGACATCTTTGCAGCTTCTAAGCTTTTGTACATGAGTGAAGCGTACCATCAAAAGCAGTTTGTGCGAAACCTTTTGCGCAAGCTTGAAAAGATCGAAACGTATGAGCTTTCGCAGGTCAAAACGTTTCTGCTTTTTTTGGTGGAGCATCAAGAGTGTTTGCATCCGATCATCATCAGTTACTACAAAGCGGAGATTGTGGCGTATTTGAAATGTGGAAATTACCATCTTTTACAGCAAAAAATCATCGAAAAAGAGCTTTTGAAGTTACATGTAAAAAGCGATTTTGACTTTGGTGCGAAAGATAGAGACGCTTCGTTAGACATTCCTTACATGGTTTAGGCTACAATCAGCACGGCATGACATTTGCATAGAGCCTACTAAATGTAAAGGAGTGATGATGTTTAAAACGACACCCTATCAGGTCATTTTCTACGAGAAAACAGGCTGTAGTGGTAATGCACGCCAAAAAGCGCTTCTTACAGAATACGGGGTCACGTTTGATGTGAGAAGCCTTTTAGACACATCATGGGACGTGCCAACATTGAACTCATTTTTTCAAGGGCTCACTCCTAAGGAGATGCTCAACCCTTTTGCTCCACAACTGAAAGATGGCAGTTTTAAACTTGAAGATTACACCAAAGAGAGTCTTATTGAAAAAATGGTGCAAGAGCCCATTTTGATTCGTCGACCACTCTTGCAAATAGGTGATGTCAAGCTCTGCGGTTTCGATATTCCACGGCTTAATTTACTTTTACATGTAAAGATGCCCACACCCCAAAATATCAACGCCTGTTTAAGCAGTGACGCATGCAACAATGCTTAGAATATATCTGCAGAGAGTTTGAAAAAGTTAAAGACTATTTGCATGCACCAACCCCTGCTAAAGAGCTCATCATCAATAACCTTTTTACCAATTTTATGCACTGTTTTTCGGAGTACCCATTTGAGAAAAAACGGTATCCCAAAGAGTTTTTGGAGAGTGCCAATCTTTATAATGCGGGTGATGTGGTGATGCTCAAACGTTTTGAAGATATTGGAATGCGTTATTTGCTTTTGAGTGATTTTTACGATTATGTAAAAATCACTCATTTATATCAAAAAGTCTAATCTTCTTTTAAACTTGCAAGTTTGGCACAGAGTTTTTGCGTGACTCTTTTGGTCGTAGCTTCATCACGGTCAAGTCCATAAACACTCAGAGGAAAATTGAGAGGTTTTTGGATGCGCCAGATGCACTCATGCTCTTCGGTTGGAAGTATCTCCGCAGGATTACCTACAGCGACCCAACCAATAGGAACCATACTGCCAGGTTTGATATGTGATTTGATGTGAACCACTGCGCCAATGCGAATTTCACTGCGCGCGCCGACATGAGACGCATGTAAAACAGAGGCGCTGGTCGCCACAAAAACTTCCTCTTCTAAAACGCAGCCAACAACATGGGCATGGGGGCCGATCAGACAGTTGTTTGCGATGGTTAAAGGATGATTGTCGAGACTTCTAAGCACGGCGTTTTCCATAATAACACACTCTTCACCAATAGTAATTGACCCACCTTCTGCGATGATTTGCGCTCCAAACATAATGCGAACATTCGCACCGATGGTGACATTGCCATAGACCATGGCGTTAGGCGCTATATACGCGGTAGGGTCGATGCGTGGGGATACGCCTTGATGACTTGAAATCATATAATTTCCTTTTGATAGCACAGATACGTGTGGGTGAGATAAAATAAACATGAAATTATACTGCTAAGCGAGGCAAATAAAGCTATAAAAAAAATAAATTTTTAGAGTGAAACGATATGAAAATAGTTCAAAAGATAGCTAATAAACATAAGATACGGGATGAAAATAAACGAGGTAAAAAAGACCAAAGAAGCGACATCAACAGGATTACACCCATAAATGGCTGCGACATTAATGTTGTTGAGTGCTAAAGGCATGATGAGCTGAACCAGTAAAATAGCTGCAACTAAGGGCTCGAGTGGAAGAAGGTAAAAGAGGATCCAAGCACTCAGCAAGGGTGCAAAAATGAACTTCACAAGGTTTACATGTAAAAGCAGTTTATAATTGAGCGTCTTGATCTTGACATTGCACAGATACATACCAAAAACGATGAGTTGAAGCACGATCATACAGTACGCACCCATCTCCAGTGACTTAAAAATTGTCGGTGGAATCTGAACGTGAGCAAAATTGAGCGCTAGGGCAATAAAAGACGCCCAGATGACAGGCAGTTTGACGATGTTGAGCAGGGATGCTTTAAGGTTGGACGTGCCACCAGAGTAAAAGAAAACGCCTAAAGTGTAGGTCATAAAGGTATTGGCAACGCTGATCATACTGGTGTAAATGATAGACTCCTCACCAAAGAGTGCAATGCCCAAAGGAATGCCAAGGTTGCCCGTATTACCAAGCGCTACGGCGATACTCATGATCGCTTTTTCTTTATTATCTGTGAAAAAAAGTCGTGCAAAAATGTACCCAAGTGCGATCGTCACACAGGAAATCAACACATAATAAAAAGGAACTTGCAGTAAAGAAAGCGTAATGGGTCTGGTAGAAAGCCCCCAAAAAGAAAAAATTGGGTGCAGAAAATAGACGGTAATAATGCTCATGCCGCGCTCTTGTATCTGCTCTTTAAAGATTTTTTTCGCGATAAATCCAAAGAGGATAAAAACATAAATCGATAAGATCGCAACAACGATATTCATAGCAAAGACTCTTTACATGTAACGATTTTTAAAAAGGTATTGTAACGAAAATATGAGCCAAAAGATTTACTCTTTCGTGCTACAATGAAATCAGAAGTTTATAACGCATGGGCTTTCTGCCGAAGAAAACGCTGCGTTAGCGAAGTTAAAAAATGAAAAGAAGAGACCATGAAAGAATTTATAGCCAACATTCAAACCGCCATCATCGGAACACTGGACGCCAAAGGAGACCCCTTTAGTTCATACGCCCCTTACGTGTATGACAACAACCGTTTTTACGTCTACATCTCCGACATCGCCACCCACGCCAAGAACATTCAAGCAAACCCCAAAGCATCGCTTTTTTTCGTGGAAGACGAGAGCAAAACCGAAAATTTATTTGCCAGAAAACGTGTGAGTTTGCAATGCGATAGCACCAAAATCGTCCGTTGGACAGAGCGTTTTGAAGCAGTGATGGGTTTGTTTGCACAAAAATTTGATGCCAAAATGGTCAAAACCCTCAAAAAAATGACCGACTTTAATCTGTACGAACTCAAAGTCAATTACGGCGAAGCAACCTTTGGATTTGGCAAAGCCTATTTTGTTGGTGGGGAAAACATGGACGAATTGGTAGCGCGAACCGGCGATAATCCGCATCATGGGGTGAAGTGAAAGGGTTTACATGTAAAGGGGAAAGTTAAAAGTTTAGCCCTCATTTTCTTCCGATTCTTTTTCTTTATTGATTTGGAATTCAGCTAAATAAATTGAATGTATTTCAGGGGTATCTTCTAAGAATCTTATATCTGCTTCAATTTGTCCTCGTTTGCCTTTTATCTTATTATGTCGATTTTGAATAATGCTTATCAAGTCATTATGGAGATTACTGTTAAAAGTATCATAGTTCCTAATAATTTTTGTATCGTCAAGTTTTTTAATCCAGTATGATAAAGATTTAAAATGTTTTATTTGTGCAGAGAAATTTCGGCTATTTTGGAATAATAGATATTCTTGACTTATCATGGTATGTAAATCGTTTTTAGAGACTTTACGGAAAGAGTTTAATGTTCTTCTTGCATTATTTGAAGTTAAATATTCTTTATTTGTAAGTAAAAGTATTTTGTTAAACGATATTTTGTTTTTGTTGTGTAAAGTCATAATTTTTAATAACCTGAAAAATAAACGTATAAAAGCAAGACTTTTTTCTATTTTTTCTTTAATAGAAGTATGATCGTTCATAAAATAACCTTATGATAATGAAACTATATATTTTGTAGTGTAACAAATATATTCTTAATATGTAAAGTAATTTTTTAGCCATATTGTAACGCAAAAATAAGGAGTTTATCCCTTGCAAAACAAGGGCTACTTTAAATGATTTTTTTCTTCTAAAAACCTAAAAAAGTGATCTGTCTTCATTTTGTTAGCGTGAAATAACCGCAGTCTTAAAAAAGATGTTGATTTTGCTTTAATACACTAAAAAGCGATTTGATCGTGTTGTCGTAGATTGCTTTATCTTTCAGTGCTTTTGTCGATAAAATGGCTCCTTCGACCACACTGAGTATAAAGAGTGATAAATTGTATGGTGAGGAGCATTCTAATTCATGGTGCTCAATGGCTTTTACAAGAATTTTTTCGATAGTTTCTCTGAGGCGTTCGTATCGTTCTTTCAATAACAGCTCAAAATCGGGATCAATGTTGGACATCTCTTGTATGAGGTTGGCTAACGGACAGCCTCTTTCGCAAATAATAGGATATGACGTCAGTAACATGGTTTGAAAATGCTCTAAGTAGGAAGAGGGGTATTTTAAAATATCTTCGTATTTTGTACCAAATATCTCCTTTGACTTTTCTCTTATACACGCTAAAACCATCTCTTTTTTATTTTCAAAGAAATGATACATTGAGCCTTTATTCAATCCCGCTTTTTTTAATATTTTTAGGACGGAAGCGCCTTGATAGCCATTGGTATATACTTCTTCAAACGTAATTTCTAATAATAATGTTCTAGTATCTTTTTCTTTCGCCATTGCTTTCCTTTAAAAGAATTATAGCAGAAAAAGTTGACCTTAAGGTCAATACATGTTATAATACTTGACTTTAAGGTCAAGAATAACTCAATAAAGGAACACTATGAAAAGAGTCGTCATTACAGGAATGGATATGATTACACCACTTGGGTATGACATGAAAACGTCATTTCAAAATATTATCGCAGGGAAAAGTGGCATAACAACGATCAGTAATTTTGATGCAAGCCCTTTGCCTGTGCACTTTGCGGGAGAAATAAAAGCGTTTGATGCTTCTGCTATTATGAATCCAAAAGATGTTAAAAAAACAGATAGGTTTATTCACCTTGGCATTAAAACGGCAGTTGAAGCGTTTAAGGATGCGCATTTTCCAGAAGATGGCAGTATAGATTTTGAGCGTTTTGGCATTGTCGGTGCTAGTGCCATAGGAGGATTGCCTCGCATCGAAGAGAGTGCTATCACCTTGCACGAGAAAGGCTCTTCGCGTATCTCTCCTTTTTTTATTCCCGCGTCATTGGTCAATTTATTAGGCGGACATATCGCGATTACATTAGGACTAAAAGGACCCAATCTCTCCTCCTCAACGGCATGTGCCGCAAGTAATCACGCCATCAGTGAAGCGTGTCGCATCATTATGCTAGAACAAGCCGACATCATGCTTGTCACGGGTTCAGAATCCGCTCTTTGTGCTTTAGGCATTTCGGGATTTGCATCCATGAAATCTCTCTCTACTCATAACGAAAACCCACAAACCGCGTCACGACCGTTTGATAAACACCGAGATGGTTTTGTCATGGGCGAGGGTTCAGCAACCTTGGTTTTAGAAGAGTACGAGCATGCCATCAAACGAAACGCCAAAATTTACGCGGAAATTGTAGGCTTTGCAGAGAGTTGCGATGCCAATCATATCACCACACCGACCATCCAAGGCCCGTTACGGTCGATGCAACAAGCGGTTAAAATGGCAGAAAAGAGTGATGCTAATTTTGCTTTGGATTATATCAATGCACATGCAACTTCCACTCCCGTAGGCGATAAAAATGAAACCGAAGCTATTAAACAACTTTTAGTGGGTAAACCCATACCTCCTGTCTCTTCCACCAAAGGTGCTACGGGACATTGCTTGGGAGCCAGTGGTATGATTGAAGCGGTGATTACCATTTTAGCGATGCAAGAGAGCATTTTACCGCCTACGATTAACTACACAGAAGCGGATTTGGAAAATCAGTGCGATTTGGACTATGTCCCCAATCAAGCACGTGCGCAAAAAATTAAGTATGCGATGAGCAACTCTTTTGGTTTTGGGGGTACCAATGGAACGATCATCTTTAAAAATTTAGCGGTTTAGGGGAAATTACATGTAAACAAACCACCTAATTCATTCAAGAAGATAAAGGTGAAGTTAAAAATTTAGCTCTGAGCCTTTATCTTCTTATCCTAGTATATTTTAATTTTCATAAAATGAGGGGAACATGACAAAAGAGGAACTTGGAAAACTGTATCCTATTAAATTATCTGAATATACTACAAATTGGGAACAATTATATGAACAAGAGATCAAAGATTTACAGACAATCTTAGGAGATAACCTTGCTCTTGGATTTGAGCATATCGGAAGCACAGCTATTCCAGGAATGCTTGCAAAACCGACAATAGATATACTCGTTGATATCCCAGAAGACACAAAGCTATGTGAAATCATAGATAAAATGCCAGATAACTATATCCACATGCAAGAAGTAACAAGCTATATAATGTTTGTTAAGGGCTATACTCCAACTGGCTTAGCAAATGAGTCGTTTCATATTCACCTAGGGCCAAAATCTAAGCACTTTCTATGGGACAGAGTGTTTTTCAGAAACTATTTAATAATGAATCCAAATGAACAGAAAGAATACATAAACCTAAAAATTAAGCTTCAGAAAAAATTCAAATATGACAGAGAAGGATATACGCATGGAAAAAGCGAATATATAAAGCGTATAACCACAAAGGCGAAAGAGATTGCCAATTCAATTAAGATATGAATTCAATCCTTTTTGAAGTAAAGGGGGGAAAAGGGTTAAACTTTGTGTTTGTCAGTACAAAAAAATAAAGGCTGTTTCTGGCAGATAAAATGTTTTACATGTAAAGATAGTAACTTAGAAAAAGTAGCTTCTTCCCTTTCGTATCCTTCTTCATATGGTTATTTCATCGTTTTTTCAAATCGAAAGAAATCTTCATCTTCAGGAAGGTTATGCTCAGTGGGTGCATGGGTATCGATGTGATGTTTATTGAAGTATTCAACAATATGAAAGCCACATTTATTGACGTAAAAATGGATGTTACGTTTCTCAAAATAAGGCGTATGTGTTTCCCAGATTTTTGTTTTAGGGTGCTTTTCTTCGATGGCTTTCCATGCTTGCGTACCCATGCCTTTACCGTGTGCATTGACACAGATAAAGAAGAAAGAGAGTGCATTGTGGTGTGTTAGTTCATTGATGGTTACTATCGCACCGCCTACTTTTTCCCCGTTAGAGAGTATATGATAAATAACCGCACCCGATTCATTGAAAGAGGCTTCAATATCTTCATCCGAAGGAATCGGACCCTCCAAGGTGGAACCAAAAGTTTCAATGACTGCCACGGCAAAGGATGCTTGCAAGTCTTTTTTAAATTGTGGCAGGTCTTCTTTTTTTGCAATATCCAATGTAACGCTATTTTCAATAGTCATCTTCATGCCCTTCATAAAACTGTTTTACATGTAAAGTTGTTTTAGTGGTATTATAACGCAAGAAGTGTGAGGGTAGCCCTTGGTTTCAAGAGGAAAAGTGAAGCTGATTAAGTTTTAATACCAAGCTTCTTGCATACATGCAATAACTCATTTGAATTTGTATCAACAAAAATCATTTTTTAGGATACATGGAAATTAACTTTTCAAGCAATAAAGTCATATAACCATTATTTCGTGACTCATCTTCTGTATAGCAAACCCAAAGAAGAATTTTTTTATCTTTTATTTCATACATAAGATATGAATGGTTGGGAATGTAAAGTACAACATACGGGCTTTTCCAAAGGCTATCAGAATCATCGTCCGTAAAGACTTCAGAAAACTCATAAGGAAAATTATTTTGATTATTGAGAGGAACAAGTTTAAGTAAATCAATAGCTCCACAGTTTAAAGTAATTTCTGCAAAATTATTTTTAGTATGAACTTCTAAAAATTGGGGTAATCTTTTTTTGAATATTCTTTTGCTCATATTTTATCTTTACATGTAAAATTGTTTTAGCAGTATTGTAACGCAGAAATAAGGAGTTTAGCCCTTGAAACCAAGGGCTAAAACTCTTTACATGTAAATCTGTCCGCCACTCTCTTTAAAATGCTCTGCTTGCTCTTCCAACCCTTTTTCTAATGCTACATTGACATCTTTAGCACCTATCTTTGCGGCGTAATCACGGACGTCTTGTGAGATTTTCATTGAACAAAATTTTGGTCCACACATAGAACAGAAATGCGCGACTTTGGCACTTTCTACTGGCAAGGTTTTGTCGTGGTATTCTCTGGCTCGGTCTGGGTCGAAGCCGATGTTGAACTGGTCGTACCAGCGAAACTCAAAGCGTGCTTTGCTCATGGCGTTGTCACGGATTTGCGCTCCCGGAAACCCTTTGGCGAGGTCGGCGGCGTGAGCGGCGATTTTGTAGGCGATGATGCCTTCTTTCACGTCTTCACGGTTTGGCAAACCTAAGTGTTCTTTTGGGGTGACATAGCAGAGCATCGCTGTGCCGTACCAGCCGATCTGCGCTGCGCCGATGGCTGAGGTGATGTGGTCGTACCCCGGAGCAACGTCGGTGACTAAGGGTCCAAGAGTGTAGAAGGGCGCTTCAAAACAGTCTTCTAATTCTTTGGTCATATTCTCTTTGATCTTTTGCATCGGAACATGTCCCGGTCCTTCGATCATCACTTGTACGTCGTGTTTCCATGCGATTTTGGTAAGTTCACCTAAGGTTTCAAGCTCGGCAAATTGCGCTTCATCGTTGGCATCATAGAGGGAGCCGGGGCGTAAGCCATCTCCGAGTGAAAAGGCGACATCGTAAGCTTTCATGATGTCACAAATTTCTTCAAAGTGCGTATATAAAAAACTCTCTTTGTGATGGTGCAGACACCATTTTGCCATGATAGAACCACCACGAGAGACGATACCTGTGAGTCGTTTTGCGGTCATCGGTACATACGCTAAGCGAACACCTGCATGAATCGTGAAGTAGTCTACGCCTTGCTCGGCTTGTTCGATGAGCGTGTCACGGTAGATTTCCCATGTAAGGTCTTCTGCAACACCGTTTACTTTCTCTAACGCTTGGTAAATCGGCACGGTACCAATTGGCACAGCGGAGTTACGTAGTATCCACTCTCTGGTTTCATGGATGTTTTTACCTGTGGACAAGTCCATCACAGTGTCGCCACCCCAACGGGTTGACCAAAGCATCTTGCCAACTTCTTCTTCGATGGAAGAGGTAGTAGCAGAGTTTCCGATGTTGGCGTTGATCTTGACCATGAAATTACGTCCGATGATCATCGGCTCGGCTTCAGGGTGATTGACATTGAGTGGAAGGACTGCTCGACCTGCAGCGATCTCTTGGCGGACAAATTCAGGCGTGTAGATGTCTGGTAAGTTTGCGCCAAAATGTTCACCTTTGTGTTGAGAGCCTAAGAGTTTATTTTTGCGTGCCTCTTCAAGGTTACAGTTTTCACGAATGGCGACATACTCCATCTCAGGGGTGATGATACCTTGACGGGCGTAGTGCATTTGGGTGATGTTTTTGCCCTTCATCGCACGGCGTGGTTTTTTAAGATTGGGGAAGCGAAGAGCGTTGAGTTCCGCATCGTCATGGCGTTTGTGAAAATAAACAGAGCTAAAATCGCTTAATTGCTCGGTATCATTGCGCTCTTCTATCCACTTGGCACGAAGCGGTGCTAAGCCCTTGTGGAGGTCGATCTTGACATTAGGGTCGGTATAAACGCCCGAGGTGTCGTACACGTGAAGCGGTGGGTTTTCTTCAAATGTGCCATCTCTTAATGAGGTTGCACTGAGCGTGATTTCTCGCATCGGGACTTGAATGTCAGAGCGTGAACCTTGTATGTAAATTTTTTTGGAACTTGGGAAGTTTTGAATGTAAGATGAATCTATTTTTTCAAGATTATCGAGGACTTTACTCATGGGTTTATCTCCTTATTTCCTACGCTGGCATTATCCAGATCAGGTTCGTGAAGTCACATTAATGACTCCTTGGGGTGTAATCTCAGCTTTTTACGGCACCCCCACAGACAATGGTAAACAATTAAAAAAGTAGTTGATTATACAGTGCTATGCAAAGAGGTGACTTAAGAAAAAAAGTTGGATTGGGAAAAGTAAGAATTTAGTAAAGATACGTTTCGAATGTTTACATGTAAAGCTTATCGACCTATGACAAAGGTACTATTATTGATGGTATAGAGCAAAGATTCTTCCAGTTTAATGGGTAAAGGGGCAGAGACATTGCCTAGAAATTCAGGCATGTTGAGTTGATAGTCGCTGTTAGGGTTTTGTCCTTGGAGAATGACTTTTGCAGAGCCTATAATTTGATTGGCGATCTCTTTGAGGAGGTCATCCAAGTCATCTTCGCAGAGATTGTCTTCAAAGAGGAGATTTTTAGCAATTTCATTCAGTGTCTCTTTTTCAAAGAAAAGATACCAAATGTGCTCACACTCATTTTCGATTAAAGCAATAGCAGAGCCATAAAATTGTCCGCCTAGGTTTTCTACCATACGTGGAATTTCACATAGAATAGTCGAACAAAAATTTTCAGTCGCTTCAATCACAGCTTGCTTCATTGCTAACCCTTTAATGTGCGCTTTTGGCACATTATAGATTAATATAATTAAATTATGTATTAAAGAAAATACTCAGTAGAAATGTATTTTCAAAAAGGGGAAATTCTTTACATGTAATCACTTTTTACCAATTGTGGCGATAATTTTTTTGAAAAACGCTACAATGACACTTCGATTTTTACTAGAGTAAGGGAATTTTATGCACGCAAAAGGGCTTTCACGAGGTCTTAAAAATAGACACGTCCAACTTATTGCATTGGGCGGGGCTATTGGAACAGGCTTGTTTTTGGGGGTTTCTACAACCGTACAACTTACAGGTCCAGCGGTACTTTTAGGGTATGCGTTGGGTGGATTTATTGCATTTATGATTATGCGTCAACTGGGCGAAATGGTCGTCGAAGAGCCCGTAGCTGGTTCATTTAGCCATTTTGCGAACAAATACTGGCATCCGTTTGCGGGCTTTGCATCGGGGTGGAACTATTGGATACTCTATGTTTTAGTGGGTATGGCAGAACTGACCGCCATCGGTACGTTTGTACACTTTTGGTTGCCCAATGTTCCAACATGGGCGTCAGCGGCATTTTTCTTTGTTTTGGTCAATCTCGTAAACCTTGTAAATGTTCGCATTTACGGTGAATTTGAGTTTTGGTTTTCCATCATCAAAGTAGTGGCGATTATCTCAATGATAGCATTTGGTAGTTATCTGCTGATCAGTGGAAACGGTGGTGAGACAGCTCATTTTAGTAATCTTTGGGCATTAGAGGGTGGCTTTTTCCCTCATGGTATCAAAGGCTTTTTAATGGCGATGGTCTTCATCATGTTCTCCTTTGGTGGACTTGAACTCATCGGTATTGCAGCCGCAGAAACGGATGATCCAAGTCATACGATTCCAAGAGCGACCAATCAAGTCATTTATCGTATTCTCATCTTTTACATCGGCGCACTTGCTGTGCTTCTTTCCCTCATGCCGTGGATGAATATGACCAAAGATGTGACGCCTTTTGTGATGGTATTTAGCAGTTTAAATGAGAATTTTGTCGCGCATGTGCTCAATGCCATTGTTCTTACGGCTGCACTTTCTGTTTATAACAGTGGCGTTTACTCCAACTCACGTATGCTGTTTGGCTTAGCGGCACAGGGTAATGCTCCTAAGATGCTCATGAAATTGAACGATAAAGGTGTTCCCGTCAATGCCGTGCTTTTCTCCGCACTTATTACGGGTACGTGTGTTGCGCTAAACTATTTCATGCCCGAAGATGCGTTTAAATTTTTGATGGCGTTGGTGGTTTCAGCGTTGGTCGTCAACTGGTTTATGATCAGCTTCGCGCACCTCAAATTTCGTTATGCGAAGATCAAAGAGGGTGTTGTGCCTAAGTTTAAAGCATTTTGGTTCCCGATTGGCAATATTATCTGCATTCTTTTCTTTGCAATGATCTTGATCATTATGCTCTTCATCGATGGTATTAACATCTCTGTGTATCTCATTCCAGCGTGGATTGCACTCCTTGCTGTTGGCTACAAACTCTCTCGTAAATAACCTCTTAGTCTTTACATGTAAAAACGTTTACATGTAAAGACCACCTTCTTATGGTAACTCTTCGTTTAAATGGTTTATTAAGAGCGGTTGAAGTACAATCCAACATCTCAATTTAAAGT